>NZ_JNWJ01000002.1:0-355313 GCF_000716805.1 Streptomyces yerevanensis
ACGGGATCGGCGTGGGTGGACATGGCAGGTCTCTCCAGTCTGGTCAGGGAAAGGGAGGCCGTGCTGTGCTGCCCGGGAACACGAGGGGCCCCGGCGCCCCGTTTCTGATGCAGAGTCAGGAATGTGACGCGGGAACCGGGATGAAGTCAAGAGGTACGCCACCCCGAGCGGCATACGCCATGCATTCGCGTCCGGCGCGCGGTTACTCCACGCCTCGCCCGTCGAGCACTCGCCCAGCCCGGGAATTGACCACCAGGATCCTGCACCTGCCGAAAAGTCGTCCGCGCGGTTCATGCGACATGTTCGTACGCATGGAATGCCGCCGAGACTCCCTGTGATTCAGGGGCGTCTGGCCACGGGTCGGACAACTCGACGAGGCGTACGTCCTCGTACTGCGCCTTGGTGGCCCTGACGGCCGTGAAGCGGGCGGTATGCGGTTTTGACTGCACCGTACGGCGCAGTGTGGCTGTTCAGGTCTTCAACGTGGCGCCGAGCGCATTGCTGGGGGTCAAGGGGTCGCAGGTTCAAATCCTGTCGTCCCGACGGTGTTCACCAGCGGGTCTGCCGGAAACGGCGGGCCCGCTGGATGCGTTCGTGTGACACGTGATGGCGACGTGATGGCAACTCGCGCCCGTCTCGGCGGCCGTCTCAGGCCGCCCGGTCTGGTGGCGGTGTTTGCGGTCGGCGCGGGTGAGGGCCTTGTCGATGGCGGTGACGGCCTCGCGGGCGGCGTGGGGTAGCAGGTGGCCGTAGAGATTGACGGTGGTGGACAGCGTCGAGTGGCGCAGGTCGTGGACGCCGATTCGGGGCAGGCCCATCTCCTCAACGCGCCGGCGCAGCTCGGTCGGCATCGCCCTGCAGGCCGCGCGCGACCAGGTCGTCCAAGCCGCGGGCGTGATCGCCGACCCCACCATCGACCTCGTGGGCGCCATCGGCCGGGCAGTCCTGAACAACTTCACGCCCGCCCGCCGCCTGCGACTCAGCCCCCGCGCCGTGAAGCGCCCAATGTCCCGCTACGCCTACAAGAGTCTGCGCGTCGACCGCCACACCTACAAGGCCACCACCAGCATCGACATCCTGTTGACAAGACCCATCAGCCCATAACTTCACCGCCTTGGCCTAAAGCGCGCCATCTGCCGTCAGCTCTTCAAGATGCTCGAACGCTCGGACGGAACGACGGAAGGAAGAATCTTTCCCAAGCTGCTTGACGCGATATAGCAGTCTCGGGGGGGCATGATCGATCCGTTCTGGGGCCCGCACCGCACCGCCCGAAGCGTGTCTGCCACAGCCCACCCGTGGCCGTCCCGCCGGTTCAGCCCCGGTGCGGTGTCAGACGCAGGGTCAGGATTTGGAACGGCCGCAGCCGCAGGCGTAGGTCACCGGACTCGGTGACCTCGCAGCTGTCCTGGTCGGTTACCGGCCGCTCCAGCAGGTCTGTGACGACCGCCGACTCCAGCGCAAAACCAGGAGTCAGCGACGCTCGTACCCGGCCGCCGTGCGCCTCGTAGAGACGGACGACGACATCGCCCGAGCGGTCGTCGGCCAGCTTGACCGCCTCCACGACCACCGCCTCCGAGTCCACCGCGACCAGCGGTGCCACCTCGGCGGAGCCCGGTACCACCCGCTCCGGCAGGTTCATCTGGTAGCCCTCGCGCACCGCGTCCGTGACCTCCGCGCCGATCACGAAGCCGTACCGCAGCCGGTGCGTGCCCTGGTCGGAGTCGGGGTCGGGGAAGCGCGGCGCGCGGATCAGCGAGAGCCGGACCGTGGTGGTCGTCCCCCCGTCGGGGCGGACGTCCCGCGTGACGTCGTGCCCATAGGTCGAGTCGTTGACCAGCGCCGCACCCCAGCCGCGCTCGCCCACGTGCAGGAAGCGGTGCGCGCAGATCTCGAACTTCGCCGCGTCCCAGCTGGTGTTGGTGTGCGTGGGACGGTCGACGTGCCCGAACGGGATCTCGGCCGTGGAGTGCGCGGCGCGCACGTCCAGCGGGAAGGCCGCTTTGAGCAGCTTCTCCTTCTCGTGCCAGTCGACGACGGTGTCGATGTCCAGCCGCCGGGTCTCCTCGCGCAGCGACAGCGTCTGCGTGATCCGCGAGTCCCCGAAGGACCGCACCACCCGTACACCTTCGCCGGTCGCGGTGACCTCGTCCGCGTTGGTGAGGTCGCGGACGGTGTTGCGGTAGAAGGCGTCGATGTCCCAGGCGTCCCACTCGTTGGGGAAGTCCTGGTGTAGTTGGAGGAGGTTGGCCGCCGCGCCGGGCGCCAGGGCCTCGCGGTCCGCGTCGCGGTCGTACGCCGAGGTGACCAGACCGCGCCCGTCGACGACCACCCGGACCAGCCCGTTGTCCAGCACGAAGCCGTCGCCCTCGGCGACCGGCGCGAGGGGCGCGGCGGACGTGCTGCGCGGGGAGCCGCCCAGCGCGGGCACGCCGGCTCGCGCGTACGGTGCCGCGTTGAAGACGACCTCGCCGCCGCCTGCCGGCCCGGCCAGCGCCGTCTGCGCGTGCCCGATCAGCGCCGCCAGTTCCTGTGCCAGCTCCGCGTACGTCTCCTCCGCCTCCCGGTGCACCCACGCGATGGAGGAGCCGGGCAGGATGTCGTGGAACTGATGCAGCAGCACCGTCTTCCACAGCCGGTCCAGCTCCTCGTACGGGTAGGAGTACCGGTTGGAGACACCCTCACGGACCGCCGCCGTGGCCGCCCACAGTTCCGCCTCGCGCAGCAGATGCTCGCTGCGCCGGTTGCCCTGCTTGCCGGCGAGCTGGCTGGTGAGCGTGCCCCGGTGGAACTCCAGATACAGCTCGCCCGACCACACCGGGGCGTCGGGGTATTCGGCGTGCGCCTTCTCGAAGAAGTCGGCGGGCCTTTCGATCTCGACCCGCGCCGAGCCCTCCAGGTCCTTCAGCCGCGCCGCCCGCGAGAGCATCTCCCGGGTGGGGCCGCCGCCCCCGTCGCCGTAGCCGAACGGGACCATGGAGCGGTTGGCCGCCCCCTTGTCCTGGAAGTTGCGGACGCTGTGCGCGAGTTCACCGCCGGACAGGTCGGCGTTGTAGGTGTCGACGGGCGGGAAGTGGCTGAAGATCCGGGTGCCGTCGATGCCCTCCCACCAGAAGGTGTGGTGCGGGAACTTGTTGGTGGTGTTCCAGGAGATCTTCTGCGTGAGGAACCAGCGGACCCCGGCCAGCTTCATCAGCTGTGGCAGCGCCGCGTTGTAGCCGAAGGTGTCGGGCAGCCACATCTCCTCGGTCTCCACGCCGAACTCGTCGAGGTAGAACCGCTTGCCGTGCACGAACTGCCGGGCCAGCGCCTCACCGCCGGTGATGTTGGTGTCGGGCTCCACCCACAGGCTTCCGGTGGGCAGGAACTGGCCGCTCTTGACCTTCTCCTGGGCACGCGCCCACACCTCAGGGCGCTGCTCCTTCAGCCAGGCGAGTTGCTGTGCCTGTGACATCACGAACTTGAACTCCGGGTGACCATCCATGAGTTGCGTGACGTTGGATACCGTGCGCGCCACCTTGCGGACCGTCTCGCGCAGCGGCCACAGCCAGGCGGTGTCGATGTGGGCGTGGCCGACGGCGGAGATCCGGTGGGCGCTGGCGGTCGCGGGCGCGGTGAGGGCGGGGGCGAGCACGGCCCGTGCGGCGCTCGCGCTGCCGCCGATGTCCTGGAGGTCGATGGCGTCCAGGGAGCGGCCGATGGTCTTCAGCAGCTGCCAGCGCCGGGGCGACTCCAGGGGGAGTTCCCGCATGAGTTGGCCCAGCACCTCCAGGTCCTGGACGAGTTCGTAGACCTCGGTGTCGAAGACGGCCAGGTCCATCCGGCGCAGCCGGTAGCGGGGTTCGCCGGCCGGGGCGTCCTCGTCGTGCAGCCAGGCGGCGCGGGCACCCACCGGGGTGGGCCCGAAGGACAGTTCGCCGGGGCCGTTGTGCATGACGACCGGGTTGGCGGCGGCCTCGATGTACGCGGTGAACTCCTCGCCGCCCTCGGCGCTCCGGGTCACGGGCAGCCAGGTGTTGCGCGGATTGAGGGCCTTCACGGCGGTGCCGTCGGGCCGGTAGACGAGCCCCTCCGTGGAGAAGCCGGGCTCGGTGGTGCCGAAGCCGAGGTCGAGGACGGCCTCGACGGTGAGTCCGGCCCACTCGGCGGGTACGGTCCCGCTGATCCGGAACCAGCTGGTGGACCAGGCGGGACCCCAGTGATCGCCGACCCGGGCCGGCCGGTAGTCGGCGGCCAGGCCCTCGGCGACCGGCACCGGCTCGCCGGGGACGTTCCATATGCCGACCGTCAGCGGGACCGACCGGGCGTGCACGGCCGGCTTGACGCGCTGGTTGAGCACCCTGTCGAGCCGCTTCTCGATCACTTCGCGGTCGCTGTGCATGGCTGTCTTCTCCGTTACGGGGAGTGGGGGCGGAGAGCCCGGTCGGTGCGTTGTTCATGGCGGCGCGGTGGCGCGCGCGGCGCGTTCAGCCCTTCACGGCGCCCCCCAGTGCGAAGCCGCCGCCGAGCTTGCGGGCCAGCAGCAGGTAGAGCATGACGACGGGGACGGAGTAGATGATCGAGAACGCGGAGAGCTGTCCGTACTGGGTCTGGTCGTGCGCGCTCAGGAAGTTGAAGACGCTGACCGAGGCGGGCAGTTTGGCCGGGTCGAGCAGCAGGATGAAGGGGACGAAGAAGTTCCCCCACATGCCGATGAAGGTGAAGATCGTCACCACGGTCACGCCCGGACCCATCAGTGGGAGGATGACCCGCCACAGCACGGTCATGGTGCCGGCGCCGTCGATGCGGGCCGCCTCCTCCAGCACGATCGGCACACCGTCCATGAAGTTCTTCATCAGCCAGATGCCGAACGGCAGCGCGGAGGCGGCCAGGAACAGGGTGGTGCCGAGCATCGAGTCAATCAGGTTGACCTGCACGAACATGCTGTAGACGGGGATCATCACGGCTGTGATGGGCAGCCCGGTGGAGAAGAGGATCGTGTAGAGGAAGGGCCGCCGCAGCCGGGAGCGGTAGCGCGAGAGCGGATAGGCCGCCAGGATCGAGCAGACCACGCAGATCAGCGTGCCGCCGCCGGACAGCAGCAGCCCGTTGACCATCGGCAGGTAGGTGGTGTCCCAGTTGAGCACCCGGTCGAAGTTGTCGAAGGTCGGCGTGCCGACGGACAGCTTGAAGCTGGCGTGCGAGTTGACCGAGGCGAGCAGCATCCACAGCATCGGGACGACGTAGAGCACCGAGATCACCAGCAGGACGACGTTCACCGCGGCCCTGCTCCCGGCGGCCCGGCCCTCGCGGGACCTGCTGAAAGTGCCGCGCCGGCCGGTGCTCGTGCTCTTCACGGGGACGGACGTACGGCGTGTGGACCGGCCGGCGGGGGCTGATGCGTCGGCCGGCCGGTCCGCGGAGCCGGCGGCGGTGTCGGTGGTGGCCATCAGTCCTTCTCCAGCTTCAGCATCCGGATGTACACGACGGAGAAGAGCGCGCCCACCACCAGCAGCACCAGCGCGATGGCGGTCCCGTAACCGATCAGGCTGTTCTGGAAGGCCTGCTGGTACATGAAGATGGGCAGGGTCTGGCTCTTGTTGCCCGGTCCGCCCCGGGTCATCGCGTAGATCAGCCCGAAGACCGACAGGGTCTGGAGGGTGATCAGCATCAGGTTGGTCATGATGGAGCCGCGGATCACCGGCAGGGTCACCCGCCACAGCCGCTGCCAGGCGTTGGCGCCGTCCATCTCCGCGGCCTCCACCAGTTCCTGAGGCACGTCGTTGAGCGCGGCGGAGTAGACCATCATCGAGAACGCCGTGCCGCGCCACACGTTGGCGAGACACGTGGCCAGGATCGGCATGGTGTACAGCCAGTTCTGCTCCGGCAGGTGCAGCGCGGACAGAAGGACGTTGAGGGAGCCCTGCTGGAAGAAGAAGGCGTACATCAGATAGCCGGCGACGATCTCCGGCAGCACCCAGGCGGCGATGACGACGGTACTGGCCAGGGAACGCACCGGCTTGGCGGCCTTCTGGAGCAGCACGGCCAGGACCAGCCCGAGGGTGTTCTGCCCGACGACCGCCGAGCCGATCACGAACACCAGCGTCAGGACGACCGCGTTGACGAAGCCGGAGTCCTCGAAGGCACGGGTGAAGTTGTCGAGGCCGATGAAGCTCGTCGAGGCCGCGCCGGTCAACTGCATGTCGGTGAACGCGTAGTACACGCAGTAGGCGATGGGCCCCGCCAGGAAGACGACGAGCAGCACGGCCGAGGGCAGCAGGGGCAGGCCGCGCAGCAGCCCCCGCGTTCCGCGGCTGGCGCCGGTGGGGCGGCGCCCGCCGCCGTGCTCGCGGAGGGCGCCCGGGCCGGTTTCGGTCAGTCCGCTCACTGCGAGCCCTGGACCGTCTCGTCGCCGCCGACCGCTGTCTTGACATCGTTGTCGTACGTGTCAGCGGCCTCGGACACCGATGACTGGCCGGTGGTCACCGACTCCATCGCCTTCTGGATGGCGGTGGACACCTGCGTGTAGGCGGGCAGTCCGGGCCGGTAGTGGGTGTCGGCGACCAGTGAGGTCATGAACTCGTTGGTGGGCAGCGCCTTCAGGTACTTCTCGTCGGCGGCCACGTCCTTGCGCACGGCGATCGTCGCGTTCATCGCGTTCCACTCGGCGGAGGCGGCCTTCGTCTCCAGAGACTGGATGAACTTCCAGGCCAGGTCCGGGTTCTTGGCCTTCGCCGGGATCGACCAGGCCCAGCCGCCCGACATGCTGACCCTGCCGGGTGCCTGGCCGTTCTGGGTGGGCATGGCGGCGGTGGCCATGGTCGACTCCCACTCCGTCCACGGCTTGCTGCCGGTGCGGATCCAGTTGTTGGGCATCCACGAGCCGTCGATGTCGATGGCCAGCTTGCCCGCGGGGATCATCTCGGTGCCCACCGTGGCGCCGATGTTCGCACCGAGTGCCTGCTCGGGGGCGGGGCCGAGCTTCTCGTCGTAGACGGTGTGCACGAACTGGAGCGAGTCCTTGAAGCCCGCGCTGCCGACGACCCACTTCTTCTTGTCACTGTCGTACAGCGCGTTGCCGGCCGCCGGGGTGCCGTAGAGCAGCATCTCGAAGCCCTGCATGCTGGACTGCTCGCCGCCGGCGGTTCCGGTGTAGAGGTTCATCGGGGTGACGCCGGGCAGCTCGGCCTTGATCGTGCGGGCCGCCTTCAGGACGTCGTCCCACGTCTTGGGCTGCCACGGCACGGCGATCCCGGCCTTGGCGAAGAGCTTTTTGTTGTACCAGATGCCACGGGTGTCGGTGTTGTCGGGAACGCCGTACGTCTTGCCGTCGCTCGCGGAGGTGACCGCGGCCTTCGCGGCGTCCGCGAACTGGCTCCAGTCCGACCACTTGGCGGTGTACTCGTCGAGCGGCTTGAGGTAGCCGCTGGCGATGTCCGAGTTGATGGTGGCGGTGTCCTCGTAGACCAGGTCGGGGGCGGTCGAGGGGGAGCGCATCATCAACTGGAGCTTGGTGTAGTAGTCGTTGGACGACGCCGTCACCGGCGTCAGCTTGACCTTCGTGCCCGGGTTGGCCTTCTCGAACGCCTTGACCATCGGGGTCAGGAAGGTCTGCTGGACCTTGTTGCTGTTGTTGAGCTGCTGCTGGTAGACGACCTTGATCGTCTTGCTGGAGCTGCCCGACGACGACCCGCCGCAGGCGGTCGCCACGAGGGCGATCGCGGCGACGCCGGTGCCGGTGACGAGAAATCTGTTGCGCACAGTGATCCTCCGTGGAGAAACCCGATCCGGACGCGTGAGGGGCACGGAGATGACCAATGTGGACATTCTTGCCCAACCGGGCTCTTTTGCCTCGGCTCGCCGGAGCTCAGCTAAATCCATTGGATGGACTAAGTCAACGCTTCAGGCATGTAAACTTCCGTCAGGATCAGGGGACTTCTCATGCAAGGAGGCGGTACGCGGTGAGCGTGATGCGTCACGGACGGCAGCGCGCGGTAGGTACGCCATGAACCGGCGCTCAGCCGGGGGACAGCCGCAGGGCGGCACCAACCTCCCGCGGGTGGGCGGTTACAACCAGGCCGTCGTCCTCGACGCGATCCGCACCCGAGGTCCGGTGAGCCGCGTCGAACTCTCCCCGCTGACCGGGCTCACCCCCCAGACCGTCTCCAACGTGGTCCGCCGTCTCCTCGACGCCGGACTCGTCACCGAGACCGGCCACGCCCCCTCCAGCGGCGGCAAACGCCGTACGCTCCTGTCGCCGCGCGCGGACGGGGCGTACGCCATCGGCATTCACCTTGACCCCGACGGCGCCATGATCGTCGTGGTGGACCTGATCGGCACCGTCCAGGCCAGCCGTACCGTGCGGCTCACCGACCCCGGGGACCCGGCCGCCGTCGTCGAGCAGACCGTCCGCGCCGCTCGCCGCCTCACCGTCCGGGCGGAGATTGATCCGGCCCGACTCCTGGGCACCGGCATCGCCGCACCCGGCCCCATCGACGGCCGCACCGGCGAGGTGCTCTCCCCGCCCAACCTGCCCGACTGGGGCGACGTACCGCTGCGCACGATGTACGAGACCGCCACCGGCATGCCCGTCGCCTTGGACAACGACGCCACAGCCGCCGCGATAGGAGAGCGCTGGATCGGCGGCAAGGCGAGGGCCGGCAGCTTCCTCTTCCTCTACATGGGGACCGGTATCGGCGCGGGGATCGTGCTCAACAACACGGTCCTGCACGGCGATTCGGGCAACGCCGGGGAGTTCGCGCACATGGCCGTCGAACCCGGCGACCGGGTCTGCGCCTGCGGCAGCCACAGCTGTCTCGGCCCGTACGTCCATCCGAGCGCCATCATCGACGACCTGCTCCAGCGGTACGGGCAGGCCGCCGCGGCCCTCGGCATCACCGGCGCCGCCGACGACCTGCACACCGACTGGAAGCTCCTGCGCCGTGCGGTCCGCGGCCGGTCCCCCGACCCGTCCGCGCTCGACGTCGTCCGCACCGCCGCCCGCCGTCTGGGCCAGGCCGCCCGAGGCGCGGTGAGCATGCTCGACGTCCCCCTCGTCGTCCTCGGCGGCGAGGCTCTGCACGGCATCGAGCATGCCCTCCGCGAGGAGATCGACCTGGCCGTCAACAGCGTCACGATCGGACGGGGGCTGCGTGGGGTCGCCGTCGAGTCCAGCGTCATCGGTAACACGGTGGGTGCGGTGGGCGCCGCGTCGCTGGTCCTGCACGGGAACTACGCGCCGGGGTGGGGCATGCTCACCGACTGATCCCGGCACCGGGTGTGTCCTCGACCGCTCGAATCCGCCCCTGCTCGCCGCCGTGGTCGACAGAGTAGCTGTCCTTGCCGCCTGGTAACCGTCCGACTGGCCTTGATAAAAGTCGTGAGGGTGTAAGACGGTGTCCTATGTGGTGAGGCGGACCAGTCGCTTGTAGCAGCACAGGGCGGCGGCGAGGCCGAGAAAGGCCAGGTAGTTGCGGGAGTGGCGTTCGTAGCGGGGGCTGAGTCGGCGGTAGCCGGACAGCCACGAGATCGTCCGCATGCAGCCGGCCCCACACGCCGGCCCGCGACCAGATCAGGAACCGGCGGTGCGCGGTCGACTTCGATATCCCGAAACACGGCGGCAGAGCCCGCCAGGCACACCCGCTGACCGGCACGTAGATGATCGCCGCGAACAGCGTCTCATCAGGTCAGGCGTGTCCTGCGTTCCGCCGCCCTGTGGCCGCACCTTCGACGGTGGGATCAGCGGCTCCGCGATCTCCCACAGGCCGTCCGGAACAATCCAACTCCACGTACCCCGCCCCATGAACAGCCCTACGAGCGATCACCACATAGGACACCGTCTTACTGTCCGAAGCAGGGCGCCGTTCGCATCAACGGGTGGTCGCATGGTCGACTCAACCAGGGGTCCGGCCGGGTTGCACATACTCCAGTGATGCGGATCCATAGGCGTGCGTACACATTCGGTGCGCTCTGCCGAGTGCACCCATATCTCAGAGCGTCACCCGAGGTCCTCGCGGTGTGGCCGGACTATGGCCGCACCTCACAACTGTGGTCGCCGGCCGATCTGCTGGGTGTGGCCGTATCCGATACTCAACCGGGCAGCGGGGTGACGCGCCCCGCGCTACTGGACCTGCTGCTGACCCATGTCCTGCGTCAGTGGCTGGAGCGGAATCGTGATGCGGACCGGCCGGAGATCGGCGATCCCGCCATCGCTGTCGCGCTGCGTGAGATCCACACGAGCCCGCACAAGCCGTGGACGGTACAACAGCTCGGCCAGACCGTGGGAATGTCGCGGACTGCGTTCACCAAACGATTCACCGCGCTGGTCGGAAAACCGCCCATGACGTACCTGGCCGGCTGGCGCCTGCGCTACGGGGCCCGGCTGCTCCGGGAAACCAAGGCGCCGCTGGCGACGATCGCCCGTCAGGTCGGCTACTCGACGGAATTCGCGTTCGGAGCCGCTTTCCGCCGCGAGTACGGCATTGCGCCCGGTCGCTTCCGCACTCTCGAGTCCCGCCAGGCTCGTAGCGCACAGGGCAAGGCGGCCGGGAACCGTTCATAGGCCGGAGACACGACGAGTAGGTCCATCATCACCGGCCTCGTTGTCAGTGGCGGCTGGAAGCCTGGCTCGTATGGACAGGGATGAGGAACTGTTGCGCGGCCGGGTCTACGGTGCGGATCACGACGACCCCCGGCAGGGCCGGCGGCCCGGCCGCACCTATGCCGAACTGGTCGGCGGGCCGCTGGACGGCCTGCTGCTCGACATCACCGGCTGGACGGCGCACGAGATCGACAGCGGTGTAGCCCTCCCCACGGAGCTCGGGCAGTTCGGTGCCGGCGGGCGCGCACTGTATGACCACCGCCCCGGCGATCCGTCCCGCTGGGACTGGTCCGGCGACACTCCCTGACCGCGGGCTGCCTCGCTCGACCGCGAGCCCGACCATCGTTCGAGCACCCCGACCATGGATCCATCCACCGCAGGTCAGCGTCCGCGCCGCTGACGGTGGTGGGCAGGGCTGGGCGGGCGATGGCCGCACTGGCGGTCGGCTGATCAAAGCGGACAACACCCGCATCAGAACCGTTGACCGGATGTCGTTGTCGGGGCCATGCGGGCGTGTCGCGACGCCTTGAGCGTTTCTGGCATGAAGCGGTGCTTGAGGGCGGTGCGCCGGGTGGCGGCGTCGCCTCCGACGACTTCGGCCCGTCCGTCCATCATGGCCAGGAAGCCCTGGCGTGCGACGCCCTTGCGGCTGTTCATACCGGGGCCGAAGGCTGTGTTGTTCATGCCGGCACGGGCGTGGAAGTCGCTGTCGGTGGCGCCGGGCATGAGAGGGGCAACGGTGATGCTGTGTTCGTGAGCGACGATCGAGTTCGAACGTCCACCTGCTGATCACTCCGGACGCCGTGCGACAAGGGGAAGTCGCGCTGATCACGCGCCTTTCCACAGTCCCCTCCGGCGGCCCGCCGGGCGTCATTCCCCGTAGCTTGTCTCTCGCTCGGTGCGTACGGACCAGACGCACCGTTTCCTGGTGCGTGCGCACGAGTTGTGTCGAGACATCGCCGACCACGACGGGGAGAGGCCGGGCGGCGGCCTCTGCCATGCCGCCCGGCGCCATGCCCCCGCCTCGGTCGGTGCTGCTCACCTCCTGATCGTCAGCCAGTCCAGCGCGGCGACCTGTCGGCCGCCATTCGCCACGAGGTAGAGGTCGTGGGTACCGGTGACCTCGCGCTTCAGGCGCACCGGTTGCTCCCGCCACTCGCCGTCGTCGTCGGCCCGCACAGGCACCACCCCGACCAGCGGACCGTCCGGCGCGTCCAGGCGCAGCTGGAGCGAACATGTGCGTGCGCAGGAGGACGCGCTGCGCACGGTGAGCTGCCTGCCGTCGACGTTCACCTTGCGGAAGCCCACCCGGTCGCCGGAACCGAGCACCCCGGTGGCGGCCGTGCCGCGCTCCACACCCTGTACGACCGTGGCCTGTTCGGCCTGGAGGGTGGTGGAGGCGTCGGGCCCGTCGCCGTACAGGCGCAGGTCGTTGACGACCCAGGGGACCGGTCCGCTCGCGGTGAGCGTGATCCTGAGGTAGCGGGCCGTGGTCTGCCGGGGGAACACCGCGTCCTGTGTGAAGGAGCGGCCCGAGACCCGGGCGAGCGGCTCGCCCCAGTGAGTGCCGTCGCGGCTGACCGAGACGGAGAAGCCGTACGGCTGGCCGCTGGTGTCGCGGCCGGCGTCGAGCGAGATCCGGTCGAAGGTCTTGGCCCGGCCGAGGTCCACGGTCAGGTGCTGGCCCGGGGACTGCGGACTCGCCGCCGTCCAGCGGGTGTTGATGTCCCCGTCGGTGACGGCGGTGGCGTCCGTGCCGTCACTGGCCGTCGTGGTCCAGGTGCCGTGCCGCACCCGTTGCCGGCAGTCCGGCAGATTGCAGCCCGTCGACCAGATCGGCGCGCCGTACTCGTACGCGCCCTGATCGGGGCCCGCGCCCCGGGCGTCCGTCGTGATGCCGTCGATCGTCTCGCCCGCGTCGATGGCGGGGGAGTCGGGCGTCAGCCACAGTTCGCCGTTCACGGCGTCCGTGTAGCCGGGCTTGTCGCTGATCAGGTTGGAGCGGACCACCGGCAGTGGGTCGCCGGTCTGGGTGGCGCTGATCGGCTTCGGGCCGATGATGTTGCTGATGTACGAGCCGGAGGCGTCCGTCGCGCCGCTGAGCAGCACCGAGTTCTCGCTGATGCCCACGCCGTAGCTGGAGTTGTGGTCCTCGTTGGCGATGCTCGGCCCGGTGTGGCCGTTGAAGAAGGTGCCTCGTCTGCCTGTGTTCCAGGCGACGTTGTGGTGCAGCCGGAAGTGGCCGGAGTAGTTGTCGACGTAGAAACCGACCTGGCCGTTCGAGTCGTGCGAGGTGTTGTGGTCGATGGAGGTGCCGGAGCCGTTCAGGCTGCAGCAGACGTAGAAGGGGGAGCCGTCGCGCGAGGTGCGCATGGCCTCGGACATGTCGTTGTAGGCGATGCGGTTGTCGTGGAACTCGGTGCCGTTGAGCTGCCAGGCGGTGTCGATGGAGGCCCGGCCGGTGCGGCGGATCGTGTTGTGGGTGACCGTGTGGCCGTTGCCGTTGACCTCGATGCCGGGCGTGTAGCTGCCCATCCAGCCGACGTCGTGGATGTAGTTGTTGGTGACGGTGTTGCCGGTGCCGCGCAGCAGGACGCCGTTCCCGGCGGACTGGGAGATCTCGCTGTTCTTCAGGGTGTTGCCGGTGCCGAGGATCTGCACGCCCGAGTCGAGGATCCGGGACGCGACGATATGGCCTTCGAAGGGCGGGATCGCGAGATCGCTGTCGGGCGGCATGGGGAGGGTGGAGAACTCCGAGATGTAGGTGGCGCGCAGCCGGTCGACCACAACTCCCGTGCTCTCATCGCCCGTTCGGAGCGACGTGCCCCACAGATTCAGGCCGCGCACGGTGACGTACGAGCTCCTGCTCAGGTCGACGCCCCACAGCCGGTGCTTCGCGGTCACCGTGTGCCCGGTCATACCGCCCTTCGGCGACACCATGTAGAGCCGCTGTGCGGCCTCGTCGTAGTACCACTCCCCGGGCTGGTCGAGGGCGGCCTTGGAGCCGACAAGGTAGTAGTTGCGATAGTTCTGGTTGCCCATGCACAGTGGCGGACAGCGGTAGTTGCCGCCCTTGAAGTCCAGCTTGCCGGGGGCGGTGGCGGTGACCGTGCCGGTCTGCTGTGC
Source organism: Streptomyces yerevanensis (assembly GCF_000716805.1). Lineage (NCBI taxonomy): Bacteria > Bacillati > Actinomycetota > Actinomycetes > Kitasatosporales > Streptomycetaceae > Streptomyces > Streptomyces yerevanensis. The sequence goes on from NZ_JNWJ01000002.1 coordinate 13,703, forward strand.
CCAGGGGTTGGAACCCGCCCACAGGTGCACGGTCGCGCCGGTCCAGTCGGCGTCCGGCAGGTCGGTGTCGTCGATGTGCTGGTCGGTGGAGGTGGCCTCGGCCTCGGCCCAGGTGGTGTTCAGCGGATCGGAGCCGGTGTTCGGCCAACGGCCCTCCTCCGCCCGGGCGTTGTCCAGGAAGACCGCGTTGAAGTCGGGGTCGGGGGGAAGGTCGGTGTCGGCGGCGACCAGGCCGTCGCCCGCGTCCTTCCAGCCGGTCACCGGTTCGGTCCCGTCGACGGTCACGGGACCGTCGCCGTATGCCGCGACGGTGATGGGGGCGTCCTCGGTTCCGGAGGGCGGGGTGAGCTGCTCGCGGTAGGTTCCGCGGTGGATCAGGCAGGTGTCGCCCGGGCGGACGCGGGAGAGGCAGTCGCCGATGGTGCGCAGCGGTCTCGCCACCGAGCCGTAGGCGTTGTCACTGCCCGAGGGGGCGACGTGGTAGGTGCGGCCGGGGCCTGCCGCCTGCGCGGGTCCCTGGACCGGGAGGGCCAGCAGTCCCGTGACGGCAGCCAGTACTAATAGGTTTCTGAGCCTTCTGGTTCTCATGTCCCGCCTCCACGCATCGAGGATTCCGGGGGGTTCGTCGGGGGATCCGGGGGTTGTCGCCATGCCTCCTCGGCCTCCGGACCGTCCGGAGCGCCCAGCACCGCGCATCTCAACCAGTGCGCGCCCGGCGGAAGTTGGCCGGTCAGCATGGGCAGTGCGGTGCGCCGGGCAAGGACGTTGGTGCCGGGCAGGCAGTCGACGATCTCACCCTCGCGTCCGTCGTCGAGGTCCCGCAGGCCGGTGAGCGTGTCGTACAGCAGTCCGTAGAAGTGCATCGCCCACGGCACGTAGTAGTCGCGCCGCTCGGTGGGTCCATCGGAGTACCAGCCGTCGCCGAGCCAGAAGCTCTCCAGGCGGGTCAGCCGGGCGGTGACGAGCGAGCGGTCGTACGGCACACCCACCCGGCCGAGCCCGAGACCGATGAGCACCGGGAAGAAGTGCCAGTTGTTGTCGGCCGTCTCGCGCTGCAGGGCGGCGCACAACCAGCGTGCCAGCCGGTCGCGTTCGCGGCCGCTCAGCGGATCCCACCACTGCTCGGGGGCGAGGGCCAGCGCGAAGCCGATCGCGGCCATCTCGACGATGCGCTGGTCGCGGTCGCGGGGTTCGCCCCAGTACTCGCCGTGGCCGGGGTCGCTGCCGTGGGCGAGGCCTCGAAGCCGCAACTCGGCATGCGGTACGGCTCCCTTGCCCGCCGCCAGGGGAGCGAGTCCCCACAACGGCCGGGCGAACGACTCGAGTTCGGCGGCGGTGTCGTCATGGATCGCGGTGTTCACACCGAGCCGTACGCGAGCCCCGCCGACGCTGAAGTGCGGCACGAGAGGGGCCACCAAATTCCGTACCTGATCCTGTAGGTGTGCGCGCATGAGCCGCGTCAGCCCTTCTCCACCCAGCGTGATTGCGATAGTTTTCGCAACTCGCGACCGCCCCGGAAACGTAGGAGATTCATCCGATGACGTCAACGGTTCGGGCAGGATCTGATCCCGGGAGGCGGCGCACCCTGGCCAAAATCGCCGAACAAGCTGGCGTTTCGGTCTCCACTGTCTCCAAGGTGCTGCACGACAGATCCGATGTATCGGCGGAAACCCGGGCCAAGGTGCAGCGCATCCTCGAACAGCACGGCTATCTGGCGAAACACCGTCCCGCGGCCACCGCGGCACCGCCTGGTGGCCTGATCGACTTCGTCATCAACGAACTGGACAGCCCCTGGGCCGTGGAGCTGATCCGTGGTGCGGAGGACGTCCTGCACGACGCGAACATGGGGCTGGTCGTCTCGGCCACGCACGGCCGTACCAAGCGTGCCCGGCAGTGGCTGGACTCGCTGGCCACCCGGTCCACCCGCGGCGCGATCCTCGTCGTTCCCGAACTGACACCGGAACAGCACGAGGAGCTGGGCCGGCTCGGCATCCCGTACGCGCTGGTGGCACCGATCGACGAACCCGCGCCCGGGACGCCGTGGGTGGGCGCGACCAACTGGCCCGGCGGTCTTGCCGCCACCCGCCATCTCATCGAGCTGGGCCATCGACGGATCGCGATCATCAGCGGTCCCGAGCGCCGGCTCACCTCGCGCGCTCGGGTCGACGGCTACCGTTCGGCGCTGGCGGAGGCGGGGCTCCCCTTCGACCCGGCGCTGGTGCGCTACGGCGACTTCACCCACAACCTCGCGCACCAGCACGCGTTGGAGCTGCTGGCGCTGCCCGAGCGCCCGACCGCGGTCTTCGCGGGCAGCGACCATCAGGCGCTGGGCACCTACCGGGCCGCCGCCGAGCTCGGGCTGCGGATCCCGGCCGACGTCAGTGTGGTCGGCTTCGACGACCTGCCGTTCGCCGACTGGGTGACCCCGCGGCTGACGACGGTCCGTACCCCGCTGGCCGACATGACCGCGCTCGCGGCCCGGATGGTGCTGCGGCTGCTGTCCGGCGAGCAGTCGGAGACCACCCGGGTGGAGGTGGCGACGGAACTGGTGGTGCGGGAGAGCAGCGCGCCGCCACCGGGCCATGGGTAAGTCATCGTTGGTTAGTCATCGGATGAATAGCCGAGTGGGTCATCCGTATTGACGCATCATTGGCCTCTTCTTACCCTCCCGTGTAAATCAAATCATCGGATCAATCAGACGGGAGATCGATGATGGGAGTCAGTAGACGGGGGTTCCTGGGCCGCGTCGCCGGGAGCGCCGCCGCCGGGGCGGCGACCGGGATGGGCATCGCGGAACCGGCCGCAGCCCAACCCGGCCTGGCCGTCGGCCCCGTGGCCCTCACCGGCATGCGGACCGACCGCGAATGGCAGGACTTCCTCGCCGGACAGGACCCACGCTGGAGACGACTGCCGCGCGCCTGGTACGAGGGTCCGTTCCTCGGCAACGGCCTGCTCGGCTCGATCGTCTACCGCGAACCCGGGGCGAACGCCCTGCGCTTCACCGTCCACCACAGCGAAGTGCAGGACCACCGGCCGCAGTTCGGCCACAACTGGGGTGTCGCCCGCCTTCCGGTCGGCAATCTCCTCCTGCGTCCCGTCGGTGCCATCACCGGTGTCGACCTGCGACTCGACCTGTGGAACGCCGAGGTCGCCGGAACGGTCACCACGGACCAGGGCACCATCGAACTGCGCGCGCTGGTCCACAACGACCGTTCGCTGCTGCTCGTCACCGCACGCGCGAGCGCGGGCGAGCGGGGCTTCCGCTGGGAGTTCGTCCCCTCACCCGCCGTCAGCCCGCGCATTGTCCGGGAGGACCCTCCGGCGGGCCTGGAGCCCAACCCCGCTCCGGTTACCGCGCGGGAGCCGGACGGCACGGGCGTCGTGGTCCAGTCTCTGGCCGCGGGCGGCCGGACCGTGACCGCCCACCGGGAACGCACGCTCGGCGACCAGCGCGTGTACGTCCTGGCCGTCGCCCACTCCCACCCCGGCACCGACGCCGAGGGCCGGGCGAGATCGGCCGTCCGCAAGGCGTCCGCGCTGCCGGTCTCCAGCCTGCTGCGCGCCCACCGCGCGTGGTGGCACCGCTTCTACCGCAAGAGCTTCCTCTCCGTCCCCGACGAGATGCTGCAGAGCTTCTACTGGATCCAGCTCTACAAACTCGCCTCCGCCGCCCGCGAGGACGCGCCCATCATGGCGACCACCGGTCCCTGGCTGGAATCCACGCCCTGGCCGGCCGTGTGGTGGAACCTCAACGTCCAGCTGGAGTACTGGGCGGTGCACGGCTCCAACCACCTGGAGCTGGACGCCGTCCCGCGCACCCTCGCCGAGAACACCGACACACTGATCGGCGGCCTGCGGCCCGAGTACCAGTCCGACTCGGCGGGCGTGCGCCGCGCCACCGACGCCTCCTGCGACACCAGCGCCACCGTCGCCGTCCCGGGTGTCGGCGCCAATCCGGAGATCGGCAACCTGCCCTGGGCGCTGCACAACGTGTGGCTGACGTACCGTCACACCATGGACCGGGGCGTCCTGGAGGACGTCCTCCATCCCCTGCTGCGCCGGGCGGTCAACTACTACCTGCACTTCCTGTACGAGGGCGACGACGGGCGGCTTCACCTGCCGCCCACCCACTCGCCCGAGTACGGCAACGCCCCCGACTGCAACTACGACCTGGCCCTGCTGCGCTGGAGCTGCACAACCCTGCTGGAGATCACCGACCTGCTCGGCATACGGGACGACCTGGCGCCCAAGTGGCGCGAGGTGCTGGAGAAGCTGACCGACTACCCGGTGGACGAGAACGGCTTCATGATTGGTGCCGGGGTCCCCTTCGCCAAGTCTCACCGGCACTACTCCCACATGCTCTCCGTCTACCCGCTCCATCTCGTCAACTGGGAACAGCCAGAGCACCGCGACCTGATCGAACGCTCGCTGAAGCACTGGATCGGCTTCGAGGGTGCCCTGCGCGGCTACAGCTTCACCGGTGCCGCGTCGATCACCGCCCAGATGGGTCGCGGTGACGGGGCGCTGACATATCTGCGAGAGCTGGTCGACCGCTTCGTGCAGCCCAACACCATGTACTACGAGGCGGGGCCCGTCATCGAGACACCCCTGTCCGCCGCACAGAGCCTGCATGACATGCTGTGCCAGAGCTGGGGCGACACCATCCGAGTCTTCCCGGCCGTCCCGGGCGCCTGGCGGGACGTCACACTGCACAACTTCCGCACCCAGGGCGCGTTCCTGGTCAGCGCCGTCCGCCGGGGCGGCACCACTCGTTGGGTCCGGGTGCGCAGCCTCGCCGGCGAGCCGTGCCGGGTACGCCACTCCCTGCGTGGACGGCTCGCGGTCGCCGGGGTCGGCGGCCCGGTCCCCGCCTGGCGGGATCTGGGCGACGGAGTGGTCGAGCTTGACCTGCCACGGGACGCGGAAGTGGTGATCCACCCGGCCGGTTCGCGGCCCGACCTGCGGATCGCCCCGGTGAAGGTGACCGTGCCCGCCGACCCGTGGGGACTGCCGGAACCGCCGCAGAGCGGAACCGTCACGCAGGTCGATCTCACCGGACACTTCGACAACGACGGCATCACCACCGAGATGTACTACGGCGACGGGGACTTCGACGGCACCGGCCGTACGTATCCCATGGCCCAGTTGCCGCAGACCGGCGAGACAACGGACAACGGGATCGCCTTCCTCTTCACCAACGGGAGCGAGGGCACGAAGAACAACGTCGTCGCGGCCGGGCAGGAGATCGCCGTTCCGCAGGGCGCGTACACGAAACTGCACGTGCTCGGCGCGGGTGACACGGCGGCCGTGACCGTCCCGGCCGTGGTCCGCTACGCCGACGGAACGCGCGAGACCGCGCAGCTAGCGCTCACCAACTGGCTGGCGTCCGGCCCCGAGTACGGCGAGAGCGAGGCGGTGACCACCGGCCAGATCCACACACGAACCGGCCCGGTGGCCACCAAGGCGGCCGTCTTCCACCAGGTGACCGGGCTCGACGCGACCAGGCAACTCACCGCGATCACGCTGACCGCGCCCTCCGGGTCGGCCAGGGCCCATGTCTTCGCCCTCTCGTTGGAGCAGTAGCCGGAGCAGCAGTGAGCTGTGACCCCGGCCGACTGGATGTGTGACCGTACCACCTTATCCGCTAACATAGCGTAATTAGGTAGATAAATGGCCGAGTGGCGGCGAGGAATGGCTGTTGATGGGGCGCGCTGGCAGGCCCCCTACGGGCCAGGGTCGTCATGGACAGATCTGTCGAACCACCCTGTCGTCCATGTCTCGTGGCGCGACGCGTCCGCCTACGCGGCATGGGCGGGTGAGCGGCTGCCCACGGAGGCGGAGTGGGAGACGGCGGCGCGTGGCGGTCTGGGGCGCTCCCGCTTCCCCTGGGGAGACGAGCTCCTGCCCCGGGGACAGCACCGCTGCAACATCTGGCAGGGGAAGTTCCCGCAGGTCAACACGGGCGAGGATGGGTATCTGGGAACCGCGCCGGTCAAGACCTACCGGCCCAACAACTTCGGCCTGTACAACACATCGGGCAATGTGTGGGAATGGTGCTCCGACTGGTGGAGCACCGCACGGCACGCGGCTGACCGCCCGGAGACCCGCGAGGACCCGGCCGGACCTCCCACGGGGGAGGCGAAGGTGATTCGCGGCGGCTCCTACCTGTGCCATGCGTCGTACTGCAACCGCTACCGCGTCGCCGCGCACACGTCCAACACACCCGACAGCAGCACCGGGCACATGGGGTTCCGCTGCGCGGCGGACCTGCCCCGGCCACGCTGACGGACGCTGACGGACCGCTCGGGCGACCGCCTCCGCCCTCGCCTCGGGGGGTCGCGGCTGCGGTGGATTGCGGGTGAAGTCCCTGGTGGGGGCCGGTCGGCAGGCCAACCGCCGCCTGACGATGGACGTATGGGCGTGGGGCAGCTGTGGTTGACACGCGAATGACGGCCGGTCAAACTTTAACTCAGGCTACTGGTAAGACCAGTTAACGACCAGTTGGCTGGGAGTCTTCCTCGGAAGCTCCAGGGGTCTGCCGGCCGCGCCAAGCCTTCGGATTCCGCCCGCCCGACCGCCGCGCCGCCCAGCAGACGTCATGAGTGCGGACCCCGCCGCCGGCACCGCGCACGTTCGAAAGTCCATGCAAAAGGAGCGTCCTGGATGACCAACGCCTCTCCGCATCCGCCGTCCGCGAGCGGTACTTTCCAAGGCAAGATCGGCACGACCTACGAGGAATCGACTCCGTGGTGGCCCGATCAGCAGGCGCTTCCCGAGGACACGCCCAATGTCGTGGTCATCGTGCTCGACGACGTCGGTTTCTCCGACCTCGGCTGCTTCGGCTCGGACATCGACACCCCGGCCATGGACGCCCTCGCCGCCGACGGCCTTCGCTACGCGAACTTCCACACCACCACGCTGTGTTCGCCGACCCGTGCCAGCCTGCTGACCGGCCGGAACCACCACTCCGTCGGCATGCGCATGCTGTCCAACTTCGACACCGGCTTCCCCAGCGGTCGCGGACGGATCACCCAGGCCGCCGCGACACTGCCTGAGGTGCTGCGTGAAAGCGGCTTCAACACCATGGCCGTGGGCAAGTGGCACCTGGCGCCGATGGAGGAGACCACCGCGTCCGGGCCGTACACCCAGTGGCCGCTGGGCCGCGGGTTCGAGCGCTACTACGGATTCCTGGAAGCCGAGACGGACAGCTTCTATCCGGAGCTGTTCCACGACAACCACGCAGTGGCTCCGCCGAAGAGCCCGGAAGAGGGCTATCACCTCAGTGAGGACCTGGTCGACCGGGCGATCGAATTCGTCAGGGACCAGACGTCGGTCACTCCGGACAAGCCCTTCTTCATGTACCTGGCGTTCGGCGCGGCGCACGCCCCGCACCAGGCTCCCCAGGAATACCTGGATAAGTACCGGGGCCGGTTCGACCACGGCTGGGACGCCGAACGCGCCACCCGGCACGCCCGCCAGATCGAACGGGGCGTCCTGCCGCCCGGCACCGAACTGGCGCCGCACAACCCCGGGGTCGTTCCCTTCGACGAGCTGTCGGACGACGAGAAGAAGCTGTCGGTACGCCTCCAGGAGGCCTACGCGGCGATGGTCGACCACACCGACCACCACATCGGCCGGCTCATGGAGTTCCTGGAGCGGATAGGCCAGTTGGAGAACACCATCACCATCCTGCTCTCGGACAACGGAGCCAGCCAGGAAGGCGGGCAGAAGGGTTCGCTCAACCCCACCGCGTTCCAGAACGGCGTACCCGAGGACTTCGAGGAGATGGTCGCGCGGATCGATGAGATCGGCACCACACGCGCTCATTCCAACTACCCATGGGGCTGGGCACAGGCGGGCAACACGCCGTTCAAGCGCTACAAGCAGAACACCCACGAAGGCGGCGTCCGCTGCCCGCTCATCGTGAACTGGCCGCGGGGGCTGCCGCGCACCGGCGAGATCAGGCAGCAGTTCCACCATGTCAACGACATCGCCCCGACCCTTTACGAGCTGCTCGGTCTAGAGGCTCCCACGGTCTACAACGGCATCCCGCAACTGCCGATCCACGGTGTCAGCATGGCCTACACCTTCGGCTCGCCGACCGCGCCGACGCGCAAGGAAGCCCAGTACTTCGAGATGTTCGGGCACCGCGCGATCTGGCACGACGGCTGGAAGGCCGTTGCCTACCACCAACGAGGAACGTCCTTCGACGCGGACCAGTGGGAGCTCTACCACCACGACACCGACTTCTCGGAGTGCAACGACCTGGCGCAGGAGCGGCCCGACCAACTGCAGAAGATGGTCTCCCGCTTCTGGGTGGAAGCAGGAAAGTACGATGTGCTGCCGCTGGACGACCAAGGATTCGCCTACCGGGCGAAGATTCCGCGTCCCGGCTCTCCGCGCAAGCGCACCACCTTCACCTACTACCCCGGCATGGCCCATCTTCCCGTCGCCGCAGTGCCACCGGTGATGAACCGCAGGCACCGCATCACCGCGTTCGTCGACCGGGCCGCCGCGTCGGACGAGGGTGTCCTGGTGTCCCTGGGCAACATCAGCAGCGGATACGTCCTGTACGTCAAGGACAACCGGCTGGTCTACGAGTACAACTTCCTCGGCACCCGATACACGGTGATCTCGGCGGAAGAACTCCCCATCGGCCCGGTGGAGTTGACCTTCGAATTCGTCAAGACCGGTGACATGCGGGGCGTTGGAAACCTGTACGTGTCAGGAAAACCGGTCGGCAACGGGGCCATTCCCCGGGTCCTCCCGCACTTCCTGGGGTGGCAGGGCCTCGACATCGGCCGTGACACCCTGTCGCCCTCCTCACCCGGCTATGACGGCGAATTCGCGTTCACCGGAAAGTTCGAGAAGGTCGTCTTCACGGTCGCACCGGACGAAGAAGGCGAGGAACCCTTCGAGCGAATCGACTGATTCGCCGAATGCGTGGGCGGGCCCGCTCCCTTGCCCCACCGATATGAGGATCGGTGGGGCAAGGGAGCGGGCCCGCCCGACGTCCCGTCAGTTCGGCGGCGTATAGCGTCCGTCGATCGCTGTCCAGCCTCCGTCCACGAAAAGCTGGCTCCCCGTGACGAAGGAAGACGCGTCCGAGGCGAGGTAGACGACGGCGCCGGCCAGCTCACCGGCCCGGGACCAGCGGCCCAGGGCGGTCTTGGCCGCATAGGCCTCCGACCATTCCGGCACAGCCCTGATCTGCGCGGTCAGCGGCGTGTCCACCATGCCCGGGGCGATGGCGTTCACCCGCACGCCCGACGGACCCAGCTCGGCCGCCGCGGTCCGCATCAGCTGGACGAGGCCGGCCTTCGTGGCCGCGTACACACCCTGTCCCGGCTCGACGGCCACCGCGCGAATCGAGCTGAAGCCGATGATGCTTCCGCGGCCGCGTTCAGCCATGTCACGGCCGAACGCCCGTACCAGATCGAAGGACGCGCGCAGATTGAGCGCCACGACCCGCTCGAATTCCTCCGCCGTGTAGTCGAGCAGGCGCTTGCGCACGTTCGTCGCTGTGGTGAAGACGAGCACGTCGACGGGTCCGAGCTCCTCGGCGGCACGCGCGACCGCCTCGCCGTCGAGCACGTCGAGGGCGTACGCCGAAAGGCCCGGCCCCATCGACGCCGACGCCTTGGCCGCCGTCAGGTCGAGGTCGGCGCACACCACCGTGGCGCCGTGCGCGGCGAGGGCCAGGGCGCTCTCGCGGCCGATTCCGCTGCCCGCGCCCACCACGACAGTCCTGCGGCCGTCGAGCCTGAACAGGCGGGAGTAAGCCTCCACCGCATCGGTGTTGTCCACCGCATCGGTGCGGTCCTTTGCTTGCATGGTCCTCACGGCTTCGTTGTCGTCGGACGGATCACTGCCATACGGGTTACGGTGAGTTCTTCGATGGCGAACCTCGGGCCCTCCCTTCCGGCCCCGGAGTCCTTCACGCCGCCGTACGGCATGACGTCGGAACGGAAGCCGGGAACCTCATTGACGACCACTCCGCCCACCTCCAGGCGGTCGAGAGCGGCGAACGCCGTGTCAAGGGCGCTGGTGTAGACGCTCGCGTGCAGTCCGTAGCGCGAGTCGTTGACCAGGTCGAAGGCCGTTTCCAGATCGGGGACGGACCGTACCGCGACCACAGGGCCGAAGACCTCCTCGTCCCAGACGTCGAGGGCGCGGTCAACGTCGAGCAGCACGGTCGGCTCGATCACTCCGCCGGTGACCTTGCCTCCGGCCGCCAGCGACGCCCCCGCCTCCACCGCCTCTTCCAGCCACGCGCACACACGCTCGGTCGACCGCTTGTCGATGAGTGCCGAGACTCTCGTCGCCGGATCGCGGGGATCGCCCACGACCACCTGGGCCACTCGCTCCGTCAAGCGGTCCACGAACTCCTTGCGCACGGCGTCCACCACGATGACCCGCTGCACGCTGATGCACGCCTGGCCCGATGCGTAGTACCCGCCGCGCACCACCGCGTCGGCGGCGGCGTCGAGGTCGGCGTCGGCGGCCACCACCAAGGCGGCGTTGGAGCCGAGTTCGAGCAGCACCTTGGTGGGTGCCGCGTCCCGGGCGATCCGGTGGCCCACGGCGGCGGAACCGGTGAAGGACACCGCCCCGATCCGGCGGTCGGTGGTCAGCGCGGCGCCCACCTCGGGGCCCCCGGTCACCAGCTGCACCGCGGCCTGCGGCGCGCCGCCGGCGCGAAGGGCCTCGCGGAGGAGGTGCACCAGCCACAGGGTCGCCAGTGGCGTCTGCGGGGCGGGCTTGGCGATGACCGGGCAGCCGGCGGCCAGCGCCGGCGCGATCTTGTGCGCGGCGAGCAGCAGCGGGTAGTTGAAGCCCGAGATGCCCACCACCACGCCGATCGGCTTGCGGGTCCAGAAGCCGAGCAGACCCTCACCCGACGGCAGCAGGTCCAGCGGCACCGTCTCCCCGTGCAGCCGGGCCACTTCCTCGGCCGCCGTCAGCAGTGTCAGCAGGGTGCGATCCACCTCGACACGGCAGTCGACCAGCGGCTTGCCGGTCTCCAGGACCAGGAGCCGCTCGAAGTCCGCGCGTCGGGAGGCGATCGCCTCGTGCGTCGCGAGCAGCGCCGCCCTGCGTGTGTGCGAGGGGAGTCGGCCGACCCGCTCGCGGACCGCGACGGCCGCGTCCACCGCGTGGCGTGCGAGGCCGGTGTCCCCGACCGGTGCCCGCGCGACGAGCGTCCCGTCGTAGGGGAAGCGGACGTCTTCGGTGGCGGGTGCCTCCACCCAGTTGTCGCCGAGGGGAAGACCCTCGGGAAACTCCCTCCCCACGGGGCTGTCGCCGCCGGCGTGTTCGACATGGGTGGTCAAGGTCGGTACTCCCGGTTGAGGTCGGCCGCCGACACTCCGGACAGTGCCTTGCTCAGAGTCGGAACGGCGGCGATCAGACTGCGTGTGTAGGAATGTTGCGGTTCCTCGTACACCTGCTCCGTGGGCCCGGTCTCCACGATCTGCCCGTCGTGCATGACCGCGACCCGGTCGCACACATGACGGACCACGGACAGGTCGTGGGAGACGAAGACCAGGGTGAGGGACAACTCGTCGACGAGGTCGGCGATGAGGTTGAGCACTTGGGCCCGTACGGACACGTCCAGGGCGCTGACCGGCTCGTCGGCCACGATGATCTTCGGGCGGGGGGCGAGAGCGCGGGCGATCGAGATGCGCTGCCGCTGGCCGCCGGAGAACTGGTGCGGATACCGGTCCGCCGCGTCGGCTCGCAGGCCGACGGCCTCGAGCAATTCGGCCACCCGCTCCTTGCGGTTGGGGTGCCCCTGCGCGACGAGTGGCTCGGCCACGATGTCGCCGACGCGCATGCGCGGGTCCAGCGAACTCATCGGGTCCTGGAACACGAGTTGGAGCCGCTCGCGGACGAACCGGAGCTGTCTCTCCCGGAGCCCGGTGATGTCCCGGCCGTCGATCGCGACGCTGCCGCTGGTGGGGCGGTCGAGCCCGGCCAGAATCCGCAGCAGGGTCGACTTGCCGCACCCCGACTCGCCCACGATGCCGAAGCGTTGCCCCTGGGGGATGGCGAAACTGACGCCGCGCAGGGCGTGCACCGGCGGGCTGGGGTGGCGCAGCGAGGTACGAGGCCGTCGGTAGTCGCGCGTGACGTCGCGGACGCTGATGGCGTCCGCGGGGCCGGTCCCCGACCCGGGTGCGAGGGTGGCGCTGGTCGGCTGCTCAGCCACGGCCGGCCTCCTGGTTCGTGGGTGTGCCGGTCCCGCGTGCGCCGCTCTCGGATACCGGGTGGAAGCAGGCATAGCCGGAGTCCGGCCCGGTCGGGCTCCATTCCGGCCTGGTGGCGCACACCTCGGTCGCCTGAGCGCATCTGTTTCTGAAGACGCATCCGGCAGGGAACTGGCCCGCCGGCGGAACCGACCCGCCGATCGTGACAAGCCGACCGCGGTCGTCGACCACGGTCAGGTCCGACGCGCCGATCAGGCCCTGGGTGTAGCGGTGCCGGGGGCGCGTGAACACCTCCCGGACCGGGCCGGACTCGACCACCCGCCCGCCGTACATGACCATGACCCGCTCGCAGGCGGTGGCCACCACGGCCAGGTCGTGGGTGATGAAGAGCATGGCCGACCTGCGGTCCTGGACGCCTCGCACGATCAGGTCGAGCACCCGCGCCTGCACCGTGACGTCGAGCGCGGTGGTGGGTTCGTCGCAGACCAGGAGCGCGGGGTCGTTCGCGAGGGCGATGGCCAGCACCACCCGCTGCCGCTGGCCTCCGGAGAACTGGTGCGGGTAGGCGTCCGCGGCGGCCGCGGGATCGGGAAGCCCCACCTGGGCGAGCAGTTCCACGGCGGCGGCTCGGGCGGACGCGCGGTCGGGCCTGGTCCGGTGGACCAGCAGCACCTCGGCGATCTGCCGTCCGACCTTCATGGTGGGGTTGAGAGCGGTCATGGGCTCCTGGAAGACCATGGCGATCTCCTTGCCCCGTACCCGGGACATCCGCGCCTCGTCGGCACCCACCAGGTCGTGGTCGACTCCGGCGAGCCGCACCGATCCAGTGGCCCGGAGCCCCTCCGGGAGCAGGCCCATGACGCTCAGCGCGGTCAGCGACTTCCCCGACCCCGACTCACCGATCAGGCCGACCCGTTCGCCGGCCCGGATGGTGAAGTCGACATCTTCGACCAGCTTGCGGCCGCCCACCGCGACGTCCAGGTTCCGCACGGCCAACACGTCGTCGGGGGAGCCGGGGGAGCCCGGCCCGGAGGCCGGTGCCGTGTCAGGTGCCGGGGTCATCGGCGGTCCTCCAACTTGGGGTCGAAACGGTCGCGCAGGCCGTCACCGAGCAGGTTGAAACCGAGCACCACCACCGCGATGGCGATGCCCGGAAACACCGCGAGCCGGGGGGCGATCGACAGCATCTCCTGGCTCTCCTGCAGCATCCGGCCCCAGGACGGTGTGGGGGGCGGGGTTCCGAAGCCCAGGAACGACAGCGCGGCTTCGGCGAGTACGGCGATGGCGAAACCGACCGACGCCTGCACGATGACGAGACTGCTGACGTTGGGCAGGACATGCCGCAGACCGATCGAGAACGGCCCTCGACCCGCCGCGCGCGCGGCGAGGACGTACTCGGTCTTCATGACCTGCAGGGTGCCGCCGCGGATCAGCCGGGCGAAACCGGGGATGGACGCGATACCGATGGCGACCATGGCGACCAGCGTGCTCGCGCCGTACACGGCGGAGAACATGATGGTCAACAGGAGCGCCGGGAAGGCGAGAACGAGGTCGTTGCCGCGCATCACCAACTCGCCGAACCAGCGGGGTGCCATTCCGGCGACGATGCCGAGGGGCACTCCGACCAGGGCGGCGACTCCCACCGCCACGAAGCCGACGAACAGCGTGGTGCGCGAGCCCATCAGGATCTGGCTGAACACGTCGCGGCCGAACTTGTCCGTGCCGAACCAGTACTCCAGCGACGGCTTCTGCAGCCGCACCGAGGGATCCACAAGGGTTGGGTCGTGCGGGGTCCACACGAAGGACAGCAGCGCCATGCCGAATACGACCGAGACGATGAGACCGCCCACCAGGAGGCTGCCCGGCATCGGGCGGCGCCGCCGACGGCCCTCGGGTACCGCCGGCGCGGCAGCGGCTTCCGTGTCCAGAGCATTGTCCAGAGCACTCATGACGCACCCACCCTCAGCCGCGGGTCGATCAGCAGATAGACGATGTCCACCAGGAAGTTCACGAGCAGCACCGCCATTGCGATGATCATGACCACGTCCTGCACCACGACGAGGTCCCGGTTGGAGACGCTGTCCAGCAGCAGGCTGCCGAGCCCGGGGATGACGAAGACCCGTTCGATGACGACGGAACCCACCAGCAGCGTGGCGAGTTGCAACGCCAGGACGGTGACCACGGGCACCGCCGCGTTCCGCAGGCCGTGCCGCAGCAGCGCCTGCGTCGGGCGCAGGCCTTTGGCGCGAGCGGTGCGCAGATAGTCCTCCCGGAGGACGTCGAGCACGGCGCTGCGGACATAGCGGGTGAGCACTGCCCCCTGCACGACTCCGAGGGACAGTGCGGGCAGCACCAGCTGTTTGAGGAACAGGACCGGATCCTCCACCGGAGGTGTCCAGCCGTTCGCCGGCAGCCACCCGAACTCCACCGCGAACACGGTGATCATGAGGATGCCCGCGAGGAAGGCCGGGACCGCCACGCCGACTTGGGACAGGGCCGACAGAATGAGCCCGGACGGCCTGCGGTGCCGCACAGCCATGAGGATGCCCAGAGGGATCGCCAGGATGCAGGCGACCACCATCCCCGTGCCGACGAGCCACAGGGTGACCTGGAGACGGTCGGCGATCTGCGGGCCGATCGGCGCCTGTGAGATGTAGGAGTTCCCCGGGTCGAAGGTCACCAGTCCGTGAACCCAGCTGAGGTACTGGTCCACGAGCGGCCGGTCGAGCCCGAATTCCCCGCGCAGTTGCGCCACCGCCGCGTCCGACGCGCTGGTGCCGAGGACGACGCGGGCCGGATCCCCCGGCAGCACCGCCATGAAGGCGAACACCAGCACGGAGCTCACGACAAGGCTGGCCAGGAGGATGGCGATCCGCTGTACCAGACGGACGATCATGGGTTGACGCCGCCTTTCATGACCGGCCCAGGCCGGTGAGATCCAGTGACTCGGAGACGTTGTTCACGGGCAGGCCGGTGATGTCCTTGTCCGCCACCATCAGGTTCGGCAGCAGGAACAGCCAGTCGGCCGCGGCGTCCTCGGACAGCAGCCGGGCAGCCGCCCGCAGGGAGGTGATCTGCTCCTCCGGCGTGCCCTGGTCCGCCTTCATCAGCAACGCGCGGAACTCAGGGTTGTCGTAGCGGATGTAGGAGGTCTTGTTGCCGAACACCGTCTGCATGTCGCGGGGCTCCACATGGCCGATGATGGACATGTCGTAGTCGGCGTTCTTGAACACGGTGGTCAACCAGGCGGCGGGGAACTCCAACTGATCGAGCTTCACCTTGAACCCGGCCTGTTCCAGCTGGCTCTTGACCACGGTGCCGCACGCGGTGGCATACGGCAGCGTCGGGAGCCGCAGCCGCAGCGTACGGCCGGCTTGGCCGGACTCCTCGAGGAGCTTTCTGGCCTTGTCGCGGTCGTACGGATACTCGTTCGTGAGGTCCTGGTACCACGGGTCGGTCGGAGGGACCATGCTGCCGATGAGCTTGCCGCGGCCTCCCCAGCAGGTGTCCACCAGGGCTTTGTGATCGATGGCGTAGCGGACTGCCTGGCGGGCCTTCGGATTCCGCAGCGGTCCCGAGCCGTTGTTGAGGGAGAGGACCACCTCGCCGTTGGTCGTGCCCTCGATGACCTTGTACTTCGGGTTGTTCTCGAACCGGTACAGGGCATCCGGGGTCTGCATCGTGCCGATCACGTTGATGGTGCCCGTGAGAAGCGCGTTGTTCATGGCCGTCGGATCCTTGAAGTACTTGAGGACGACCGACGCGAAGTGCGGTTCGCGCCCCCAGTAGCCATCACGACGGGCCAGCGTGATCGAGTCGCCGCGGTTCCACCTCTTCACCACGTACGGGCCGGTGCCGACCGGCTCGGTGGCCAGCTTGCTCACGCCGGTCCGGCTGAACATCGCGCCGACGCGGGTGGTCATCCGGTACAGCCAGTCGTTGCTCGGCCTTTTCAGAGTGACCTTCAGTTCGGTGGGCGACACCGCCTGCACCCTGTCGACGACGTCCATCTGGGACTTCTGCACCAGCGTCCAGTCGGACGTGACGCGTTCGATGGAGAACTTGGCGTCCTCGGCCGTGAAGGGTGCGCCATTGCTGAATCTGGCGTCCTTCACCAACTCGAACGTGTACGTCTTGCGGTCCTTGGACAGGCTCCACGACCTGGCCAGACCGGGCCGTATCTTCGCGGACTGGTCCAGCTTCACCAGGTTCTCGTAGACGTTGTAGAGCAGTGCCTGCGGAATGGCGGCACCTTCGGTCTTGGTGAAGTCGAGGTTGGCCGGCTCGGCGGCGAGGCCGATCGTCAGGGTGTTGCCGGCATTCGCGGCGCTGCCGGTCGCCAAGGACCCGGCCGAGCAGGCTGCCAGCAGCAGGCATGCGAGCGTGGCTGCGACCGTCCGGATGTGCCGCGTCAGCCGCCTGTCGTGTCTCATCTGTTCTACCCCTGGCTTTCCATCGCGTGCAGGACGGCGGATGCCACCTCCGCTGTGGTGGCGTTGCCGCCGAGGTCGGCCGTGTGGTGCCTGGAATCTCGCAAGGTGCCCGCCACCGCGTCGCGGATGCGGCGCGCCGCGCCGGTGTGTCCGAGGTCGTCGAGCAGCAGCGCACCGGAGAGCATGCAAGCCACCGGATTCGCCACGCCCTTTCCGACGATGTCGGGTGCGGAGCCGTGGACGGGTTCGTAGATACCCGGAACGTCCCCGCCCGGAAGGACGTTGGCGCTGGGCGCCATGCCCATACCGCCGACGAGTACCGCGGCGAGATCGGACAGGATGTCGCCGAACAGGTTGCTGGTGAGCAGGACGTCAAGGGATCGCGGAGCCTGGATCATGCGGGCGGCCATGGCGTCGACCAGCACGGTTTCCAGCCGGACCTCCGGGTAGTTCTCGCCCACCTCACGCACCACCCGGTCCCACAGCGGATAGCCGTATCGCATCGCGTTGGACTTGGTCACCAGGCACAGATGCCCCGACCGCCGGCCGGCCAGGGCGAAGGCCTGGTGCGCCGCCCGCTCGATGACGCGACGGGAGTGCACGGCGACCTCGATGCCGAGATCGTGTCCGCTGCCGGCATGCGCCACCCCGCCGACGCCGACGTACTCGCCCTCGGTGTTCTCGCGAACGATCACCAGGTCCACGCCGTCGGTGTCGCGCACCTTGGTGGGAACTCCGGGGAACGCGCGCACCGGGCGGAGGTTCACGGCGAGGTCGAGTTGCTGTCGCAGGCCGATGATCAGGCCCCAGACCAGTTCGTGCTCGGGCACATCGGGACGTCCGACGGCACCGAATAACACGGCGTCCGTTTTCTTGACGAGGTCGGCCGCATCAGCCGGCATCGCCGCGCCCTGCCGGAGGAACCGCTCACCTCCCCAGTCGAACTGGATCACGTCGAGCCGGTGGCCGTCGGCCTCCAGCGCGGCGTGAAGTGCGGGAATGGTTGCCGCGACGACCTCAGGACCGATTCCGTCGCCCGGAATGACGGCAAGCCGCACGACCTTGGTGTCCCGCATCCTGGACGCCACCTTTCGCTTGCAACTGGCCTGACCAGTAAGCTCACTTGTCAGGTACCGTGGACGACTGAAACTGTTCTTGTCAAGGGCTCGCATGTCCCAGAAGCAGTGAACGAAGGAGGGTGCGGGTGCTCACGGAACAGGACCTGGCCGCCATGCCGGCCGTCGAGATGGTGGCAGGATTCGCTGACCGCACGTTGTCGCCGGTGCAGGTCCACGACGCCGTCCAGTCGGTGATCGAGGCGCGCGAGAGGGTGCTCAACGCGTTCTGGGTGCAGGATCCGGACGAGTCCCGCAAGGCAGCCCTGGCCAGCGAGGCCCGATGGGCGGCGGGGGAACCGCTCGGGCTCATCGACGGCGTGCCCGTGACGCTGAAGGAGAACGTCGCCCGCAGGGGCGTCCCCATGCCCTCGGGCAACGCGGGGATCGAGCCGGTCGTCCCCGAGGCGGACGCGCCCATCACCGCGCGCGTCCTCGAATCCGGCGGGGTGATCCTCGGGTCGACCGTGATGCCGGACTGGGGCATGCTCTCCTCGGGTGTCTCCAGCCGGCACGGCATTTCGCGCAGCCCCTGGAACCCTGCCTGGACCACGGGTGGTTCCAGCTCCGGTGCGGGGGCCGCGGCCGCCGGGGGATACGGTCCGCTCCACGTCGGCACCGACATCGGGGGATCGATCCGGCTGCCGGGCACCTGGCTGGGCCTCGCCACGCTCAAGCCCAGCTACGGGAGGATCCCGCTGGACACCCCGTACCAGGGGCGCGCCGCCGGCCCCATGACGCGCACCGTGGCGGACGCGGCCCTGTTCATGCGTGTTCTGAGCCGACCGGATGCCCGGGACTGGTCAAGCCTGCCGCCGCAGGACATCGACTGGTCGGCGCTGGACGGCGATGTACGCGGACTGCGGGTGGGGGTGCACCTGGACGCCGGCTGCGGGGAGCCGTGCGACGCCGAGATCCTCGCCGCGGTGAACCGCGCCGCCGCGGTCTTCGAGGCGGCGGGAGCCGTCGTGGAGCCGGTCGAGCCGTTCATGAGCCAAGAACTCCTGGACGACCTGGATCTGTTCTGGCGGGTGCGGTCCTGGAACGACTTCCGCGAACTGGCGCCCGAGGCCGCGCTTCGCGTCCACCCCCACATCATCCGATGGTGTCAGGGAGGCGCGGACGTGCCGGGCACGAAAGTACTCCGGTGCCACCAGCAGATCATGCGCATCCAGGCGCAGACCGTGGCGGCGACGGTCCCGTACGATCTGGTGCTCTCGCCGGTAGCCCCGGTGGCGGCGTTTCCCGCTGAGCAGCCGATGCCGTTCACGGAGGACGGGAAGACCATGTCCCACATCGGCTTCACCGCGCCGTACAACATGTCGGGGCAGCCTGCGGCGACCGTCAACTGCGGCTTTACGGCGGACCGTCGGCCCATCGGGGTACAGATCGCGGGCCGCCGCTTCGACGATCTCGGCGTCCTGAGGGCGGCGGCGTGGTACGAACGGAACCGGCCTGCCGAGGCGGTCCCGCACTGGCCGGACAGCGCCCCCGGGGCGCCCACCGGGGAGAAGACGACATGGACCACGCTCGAAGGGGAGAAGCCGTGAGCGACGGGGCACAGTTCCGGCAGGTATCGCCGCCGGTACGGCTCTACCAGCGCATCGTCGAGCAGATCGAGCAGGCGATCGCGCGAGGTGACCTGAAGCCCGGTCAACGACTGCCGAGCGAGCGGGAGTTGGTGGCGCAGTTCGGGGCGAGCCGGCCCACAGTGCGGGAGGCCCTGCGTGTGCTGGAGAGCAACGGCCTCGTCCGCTCGCGCCAGGGTGACCCGAAAGGCCCGGAGATTCTGCCGTTCTCGTCGGCCGGCCTGGCCAAGGAGATGACCCGGCTCGTCCAGTTCGACAACGTGTCGATGGCCGAGTTGATCTCGTTCCGCATGATCCTCGACGGGTCGGCGAGCCTGCTGGCGGCTCGGCTGCGGTCCGAGGAGGAGCTGTCTGCCATGGAACGGACGCTTGCCGTCATGTCGGACGCGATCGAGGAAGGGTACGAGGAGTTCAGCAAGGCGGACGTCGCATTCCATGAGGTGGTGGCCCAGGCCAGCCGCAACTCCCTCATCGAGGTCTGCAACCTGGTGGTCCGGGGTGCTGTCCTCTCGTTGATCTCGGACAAGCTCGCCCACGCAGCCCACAGCACAGCGCTCATGCGGGAGTCGCTCCACCACCACAGAGAGGTGCTCGAGGCGATCCGGGCACAGGACGGGCTGGCGGCAGCACGCATCTCGCGGCGCGACCTTTACGACTACTACGCCGGCTACGTCCCCGAGAACGAAAAGGGGCCGCTGCTCGCGCTCATGGACGACGAAGAGACCTGAACCTCCACCATGGTGACCGCGCGCCGCGGCCGGGAGCGGACGAGTCTGTGCCGTTCGGATCCGCCTAGGGACGCTGGGATCATGTCCAGCGCTCTGCGGTCCGCGGCCCAGCACATCGCACTGCACACCATCACCCGGATTGATCGTCGACCGCTCTGGTGGAGACACCGGGGACGTAGGCCTCCATCACCACCGCGTACAACAGGGCCTGGTCGATGCAACGGCGGGGCTCGAGGAGAACGGGAAGAACGAGCCCTTTTGCAGCTTGGGTATCCGCAGGTCGACATCGCCGGCCTTGGCCGACAACGACCTCGTGCGGTGGCCATTGCGTTCGGGCACCCGGAACTCGGTGCGCTCACACGGTGCGGCGCCGATCCGCTCGATCGCTTCGGCTTCGATCAACTCCTGCAACGCCACACGGACCGACTCGCGGATCAGGTCCACGCCGTCACCGGCACGGAACGCCTCGAGCAGCTCGGTCAGGGCAGACTGGGACAAGGCCATCGGTGGAACCTCTTTCTTCAGTGCGTGCTTGGCCGTACACACCGAAGATCCCGCTGATGGCCGCCTACATCAGGACGCCCCGCCGCGGTCCCACAAACCCCACCACTCCCAGGAACGCTGACGCCGAAGATGCCGCAGAAACTGATCCCGGTATCCCCGGTATCCCCGGTATCCCGGTCACCGTGACGAGGCGACGTCGAAGGTCCTCGGTACCTGCAAGGACAGGGAGTTCGTGCAGCTGTGGGACGCAGGCGATCATCCGGCTGTACCGCATTTCAGGGGCGCGCCTGTCTTCGGCAAGCTGATGCTGGAGGACAGCGATCTGACCACCGAATCGGTGCACTTCCGCGGTAGGGGCAGTAGGGACCGGCGAGTGCGCTTTCGGGCCGAGGACGGCGCGGGCGGTCCGCGTTTGAGGCGGCAGGGCCCGCTATACCCGGGTGAGTTCGAGCACGGTTGCCATATCGCTGAAGGGGAGCAGTTTGTCGCCGATGATCTGATGGGGCTCGCTGCCCTTGCCGGCGATCAGGACGATGTCGTCCGGGCCCGCGGCGGAGAGAGCGAAGGCGACAGCCTGACGGCGGTCGGTGAACCGTTCGAACGGTGTGCCGGTCCCCGCGATGCCGGGCGCGATCTGGTCCAGGATGGCCTGGGGGTCTTCGTTGCGGGGGTTGTCCGAGGTGAGGACGCACAGGTCGGAGTGGGTTCCGGCGATCCTGCCCATGTCCGTCCGCTTGGTGGTGTCCCGGTCCCCGCCGCAGCCGAAGACGGTGATGACCTGGCCGCGTGCGAAGTCGCGGATGGTGGTCAGGACCTTGTCCAGGGAGTCCGGTGAGTGGGCGTAGTCCACGATCACCGACGTGCCGCTCGGCGTCTGGAAGCGCTCGAACCGACCCGGGATCGCAGGCATCCGGTCGAGGGCGGCGACCAGCCCGCCCAGATCGTGGCCCAGAAGGTGGCAGGCTGCCACGGTGGCCAGCGCGTTGGCCACCGAGAAGCGGCCCGGGACGGGGATCGCCGCCGGATACTTGCGGCCGTCGTGGTGCAGGATGAAACGCGTGCCAGACGCGTCCACGGAGAGGTCGGTGGCGCGGTAGTCCGCCTCGGCGTCCAGGGCGTACGTGGCCACCGCGCCCGGCATCATCGCCTGGATCCCGGCGCCCACCGGGTCGTCGGCGTTGACCACAGCGCGCCTGCACAAGCCCTGGAACAGACGCAGCTTGGCGTCCCGGTAGTTCGCCATCGTTCCGTGATCGTCCAGGTGATCCTGTGTCAGGTTGGTGAACACGCCGACGTCGATGAACGTACGGTCCACCCGGTGTGTCAGCAGCGCCATGGACGTGGCTTCCAGTACCGCGCTGCCGACTCCGCGGTCGCGCATGCACCCCAGCAGGTACTGCAGGTCCGGCGACTCCGGCGTGGTCAGCACCGACCTCGGCATCGGGATCAGCTCGTCGCCGATCCGGCTGCCGGCGGTCCCGATGACCCCCACCTTCGCGCCCTCGGAGATCCGCAGGACCGACTCGACCATGTACGACACCGACGTCTTGCCGTTGGTACCGGTGATCGCCACCATGTCCATCTGCCGCCCCGGCTCACCGAAATAGCGGGAGGCGACGACCGCGGCCGCTGTCCGGGTGTCCGGCACTCGTACGACGCACACCTCCGGTGCCGACGCCCACACCGACGCCGCAGTCGCCGGCGTCGCGGCGTCGACGAGTACCGCCGCCGCGCCGCACGCGAGGGCAGGTGCCACCGAGTCGGGGCCGCCTTCACGGTGGCCGGGCACGGCGATGAACAGCGAACCCGACGTCACCCGGTCGGCGTCGAAGGTGGTTCCCGCAGTGATCCACGTCCTCGCCGGGTCACCCTGCAGAACGTGGTGCTCCTGCCCGGCCAGCAACTCGCTCAGCTTCACAGTGATCCCTTCGAAGGTGGCTCGGGCCGTCGTCGGGCCGTCGCCAGGCGGCAGCCCGGCGGTGCGCCGGAAGCTGCGGTGGTGCCGTTGAGCGGGTGTGCAGGTGTCGCGGACGCGTCCGATCAGAACCGGATGCGGCGGCTCAGGCCGGCAGCAGAAGTCCTGCCGTGTTGCCTGCGGTGTGTTTACAAGAACAGCGAGCCGAGCGAGGCCAGGGCCCGGCCCCGGTGAGGGCGCGGAGAATCGCTAGCCGTGGCCGTGCAGCGCGATACGGCCACTCTCGGGCGCCTCATTGTCAGCTGCGGTCGCCGGGCCTACGGCAGCCGATCCCATGGCAGCCGGGCACAGCCGACAGGCAGCCTGCTGCAGGCTGTCCCTCACGGCACGTGTGCGACTCATGTGCCGAGTGTACGTCTGCCCGAGCGGCCCGAAGGCCACGCTCGGCGCGCCACCGAGCGCGCACGAGGCGGGTACCTCCTCGTCCGGCCCCCTTGGTGGCCCCGGCAGTGGTGCAGCGGGCGGCATACAGCTTTGACTGCGCCGTACGGCGCAGTGTGGTTGTTCAGATCTTCGGCGTAGTGCCGAGCGCATTCTGGGGGAGCGCGCTCCGAGCTGGCGGCGGTGGGTGTCTCGGCAGTCACACCGTGGGTAGACGCGGCCGCGGTCGGCGATGGTACGCATGAGGATCGCCTCCAGGAGGCGGAGGGAGGGCCGACACCTCCAGTCTCATGCGACCACATGCGACCACCAGGCCCGTCACACGTGCCGTGGCCAGCGCGTTTCCCTTGGCCGGGTGCCAAGGGCTGCGGTTCGGGAACCGTGTGAAGTTATCCGACGCCGGTACCAGCAGATTCTTCGTCTGCTGGTGGTACAGGCGTCACGCGTCGCTGACCTGCGTAAAACGTGGCCAGGTATGGCTCGTTGGAGCCGTCGGCCCGGGAACGGTCCGGATCTTGTCCTCAGCGAGACGGGCCTGGTCATCTGTCGACGCCGCACCCCTCGGCTCGTGGACTGCCCCAAGCGGATGTGTTGGCCCGTCCAGTGCTACGGCGAGGTGGGCAGGTGCGGGGAGCGGAGCACGAGCAGGGTGATCTCGCTGGGGGCGAAGACGCGGAACGGCGGGCCCCAGAAGCCGGTGCCGCGGCTGGTGTAGAGGAGGGTGCGGGTGCCGTGGTGGCTGAGGCCGGCGAGGGCGGGCTGGTCGATGCGGACCAGGTGGTGGAAGGGCCAGATCTGGCCGCCGTGGGTGTGGCCGGAGAGTTGGAGGTCGATGCCGTCGGCTGCCGCCCGGTCGACGAACTTGGGCTGGTGTGCCAGGAGCAGGACGGGTAGGTCGGGGTCGGCGCCGTTCAAGGCTCCGGCGAGGTGGGCGCGGTGGCCTGCCAGGCCGGAGGACTCGGCGGTGACGTCATCCACGCCGGCGACCACGAGGGTGTCGCCTCCGCGTTCGAGCAGCAGATGGCGGTTGCGCAGCGGCTCCCAGCCCAGCTCGCCCATCAGGTCCACCCAGCCCTGGGCCTCGCTGTAGTACTCGTGGTTGCCGGTGACGTATACACGGGCCCGGGTGGCTCGCACGGTAGCGAGTGGGGCGGCCTGGGTGCGGCGGCGTTCGGCCGTGCCGTCCGCGATGTCGCCGGTGTGGCAGACCAGGTCGGCTTCCAGCGTGTTCACCGTCTCGCACACCCGTGCCGACCAGCGAGCGCGATCGAGCGGGCCGTAGTGGGTGTCGGTGATGAGGACGACGCGAATGCCGTCCAACCCGGCACCCAGCCGCGGGAGTTGTACGTCGAGGCGGCGCACGCGTGGCACGCGGCGGGCCTCGGCGTACCCCCAGGCGAGCAGTACGGCGGTGATGCCGAGGACGGCCCACGTGACGATTCGGGCCCGGTCCTGGCTCTCGCCGACGCCGGCCACGGTCAGGGCGAGCCGCAAGAGGACGCCGAGCAGAACGGACCAGGTGAACAGAACCCAGCTGGTGCCCAGCAGGGTGTCACCGACGATCGCCGCCCGGTCCTGCTGGCGCCGGCCGTGGCCGCGCGCCATCGCGAGCGGCATACCGATGAGGCCGAGGGCGAACAGGGCGGTGCCGACCAGCGTGACGGGCAGCGGCCAGTGCTGGCCGGCGTGCAGGAGCACCCAGCAGGGCACGGTCCACAGCAGGACGGGGGCGATCAGGGGGAGGTAGCGCATCACGCGGTGCAGTCGGCTCTGCCGCGGAGCTTGCACCTCGCTGTCGGCGGGTCGGGTGTCGCTGGTGTCGGTCACGCTTCCCCTCCCTGACCAGGCTGCCGTCTCGCGCACTGTATCCGGTCGTCGGGCCGGCCGGACCGGCGTTCATGGGCGCGGACCCTTGGGACAAAGGGTTCTTGAGAACTCGCATCGGTGCGGACCGGGGAGGCCACTGTCCTCCCTCGACTTGTCCAGGCCCACCACCTGGGCACTCAAAGATCAACCAACTTTGCGATCGGCATAGGACAAACCCGACACTCGTCAGGCGGATTGCCTTCACCGGCCGCGCCGGGCGAGCTGGGTCGCCTTCCACGACGTCATCATGCAGGCGTCGGGAAAACGCATCGCCCGTGGGGTGGTCCGTGCGCTGGAGAGCCAGGTGGTCAACACCGCGCGGTACATGGGCCGGCCCGAGCGCGCCGTGTGCGTCGCCTCCAACCGCGGCCATCGCCGCGTGTACGAGCGCATCGCCGCCCACGACCCGAGCGGTGTGGCCGAGGCGATGTTCACCCACATCACCGAAGCCTGGCTCGTCCGCCGCAGCGCACCGGGCGACCCGGTACGCCTGGACCGTTGGCAAACGCCACCGGCGGCGGCACCGCGTTACGGGATGGCCCTCGGGCTGGTGAGCGTTGCCCGACCCCGCGCTCCGTCGCCGTATGAGCGCTGACTTGTCGCGTGACCCGGGCGGGCTCGGACTTCCGCCGAGCCCGCCACGCCGGCTCCATCCCGGAGCCGGACCCGTGTCACGCCGTCAGCGCTGCAGTGTCAGCAGACCCGGGCGGTAGGGCCATTGGCCGTAGTCGCCGCCGGAGTTGGGGTCGCGTCCCTGGTAGAGGAACTGCAGGTTGCAGGGATCGATGGTGAAGGTCTGATCGGCGCTGGCGCGGATCAGTTCGCCATGGCTGATGTCGTTGGTCCAGGTGGCGCCACTGTTGGCCTTGCCGGCGAAGGGGTTGCTCTCGGTCGCGGCCTGGGGTGTCCACGAGCCGTTCAGACTGGTGGCCGTGAACGAGCGGAAGTAGCGGCCTTGAGAGCCGATCGCCTCGACGATCATGAGGTAGCGGTTCTGGCCCTGCAGCTTGTAGACCTGCGGGGCTTCGAACAGGTTGTTCCTCGTATCGCTCATGATCGTTGTGTAGTTCGAGCCGAAACTGCCCGGGAAGTTCCCGATCGGCATGCTGGCCCGGTAGATCTTGCCGTTGTCACCGGCGAAGAACAGGTACATGTTCGAGCCGTCAGCGATGAGCGTCTGGTCGATGGGTCCCGTTCCGGAGTCGGGGAGACTTCCGGAGAAGAGCGGCTGCTCCGCTGACCAGCCATTCGGGTTGGTGGGGTCGCTCGACGTCCGGTAGGCGAACTGGGTCCGACCCCACTGGTAGGCGAGCACCCAGATGTTCTTCGGCGCGAAGTAGAAGAGCGTGGGCGCGACGGTGGAATTCGACATCGCGTTCTGGCTGGCCGAGGCCATCTCCGGCCAGTTGGTGAACAGGCCGAAGTTCATCGAGCCCCAGCCCGATCCTTGTCCCACGCCGTGCGTCGTCCCATAGACGAGGTGCTTGCCGTTGTAGGGGGCGACGGTGAAGTCCTTGAGCGAGGCCCACCCAGCCTTGGGCTGCGCCAGCGCGCCCGTTGATGTCCAGCGGTATGTCGACGGCAGATCGCACTGGCCGGGGTTGTCGCCGCCGACCTTGACGAGCTGCCACTGCTGGTTGGTGCCACCCCAGTCGTCGTACTGGACGACGTTCGCGTTGTCGGCGCTGGAGCCGCCTTGTACTTCGAGGGCCTTGTTGCTGTGGCGCGCGATGAGCCTCACGTAGCCGTCCGAGCTGTCGGCCAGCCGGAACTGCTGGTTGGTGCCGTTCAGGTCGGCCCACTGGACGATCGAGCCGCCGTTGGCCGCGGAGAAGTTGTGGACGTCCAGCACCTTGCCGGAGTGGCGGGACTTGATGCGGTAGTAACCGCCGCCGGAGTCGACGAACTGCCACTGCTGCTGGCTCTGATCGTTCCTGGTCCACTGGGTGATGCGGGCGCCGTCGCTGGTCGCCCGGTTGTAGACGTCCAGGGCTTTGCCGCTGCTGCGGTTGACCAGCACATACGAGGCGTTGGGGTCTACGGTCGCCGCGGCGGCGGGCTTGGCACCGAGGAAGGTAGCCACGAGCAGCAGGGGCGCGAGGACGGCGAGCAAACGTCTTGGACTGACCGGGGACGGGTGGCGAAACCACATCAGAGGGCCTCCGTTCGGGGGCGGGGGGGGTGAGGTGACACCGAGGAAGCGCGGAGCGGACGTACCGGGGGACAGGGCATCTCGAATGTTTCGATGAATTCCCCGATGCTGTGACGCCACAAGCTAGGAATGCGGGGCCCGCTGGTCAAGGCCTGTCGCCGATCTGTCCATAAACAGCGCCTCCCATGTGGGCTTGACGAGCTGTCGCGGCGTTCCAGAAAGTTTCGGGCGACGAATCGAAACTTCTTCTGCGGAGAGTATTGACGATCCATCGTCAATACTTCAATCTCCCTGTCTGAGAAAGCGGCCCTAGTTCGAGATATCGAACCATGTCGCCCCTGGCCGATCTGTGCTGCATGGCAAATCCACGCACAGCTGCACGACAGATCCGCGCACCAAAGCACCTTCGCCCCCCCGTTTCGTTCCGGTGAGGTTCGCACCAGCGCATCGTGGCTCTTCGCGCAGTTGGAGAGGTACGCGACGCCGCGTGGCGGCCCCCGGCTGAGCCGCGATGGAGGTACCCCCATGCCTGTGTCGGAACACCGCCACCGCCCGCCGTAGGTCACCCGGCGGCCGGCCGGGTGCCGTCCGTACCGATTGAGATCGGCCCGGTCCCCTCACCGCGATGTCCGGTGATTCCGTGCTGCCCGGGTTCCGGCCCGCCCCGTTCGTCTGCCGAGTGAGAGCGGACGACGCATTCCCCTGCGCTTCAGTCCTTCCGTGACTTCTACCTTGGAGGCACAGCCATGGGCTCGTATGCCCTTCCCAGATCCGTTATCCGCCGGAAGATCCGCGGCCTGCTGTTGGCGCTGGTCGCCGGCGTCCTCGGTACGGTCGCCACGCTGGCCGCGCCGCCACCGGCCGCACACGCCGCCGAGAGCACGCTCGGCGCCGCGGCGGCGCAGAGTGGCCGCTATTTCGGAACCGCCATCGCCTCGGGCAGGCTGGGCGACTCGACGTACACGTCGATCGCCAACCGCGAGTTCAACTCGGTGACGGCCGAGAACGAGATGAAGATCGACGCCACCGAACCGCAGCGGGGCCAGTTCAACTTCACCGCCGGCGACCGCGTCTACAACTGGGCGGTGCAGAACGGCAAGCAGGTGCGCGGCCACACCCTGGCCTGGCACTCCCAGCAGCCCGGCTGGATGCAGAGCCTCAGCGGCAGCAACCTGCGCCAGGCGATGATCGGCCACATCAACGGCGTGATGGCCCACTACAAGGGCAAGATCGCCCAGTGGGACGTCGTGAACGAGGCCTTCGCCGACGGCAATTCGGGAGCCCGGCGCGACTCCAACCTGCAGCGCACCGGCAACGACTGGATCGAGGTCGCCTTCCGCACCGCGCGCGCCGCCGACCCGGCCGCCAAGCTCTGCTACAACGACTACAACGTCGAGAACTGGACCTGGGCCAAGACTCAGGCCATGTACAACATGGTCCGCGACTTCAAACAGCGCGGCGTCCCGATCGACTGCGTAGGCTTCCAGGCCCACTTCAACAACGACAGCCCGTACAACCCCAACTTCCGCACCACCCTGCAGAGCTTCGCCGCCCTCGGCGTGGATGTGGCCATCACCGAGCTCGACATCCAGGGCGCCTCGCCCAACACCTACGCCAGCGTGACCAACGACTGCCTGGCCGTCCCGCGCTGCCTCGGCATCACCGTCTGGGGTGTGCGCGACAGCGACTCGTGGCGACCGCAGCACACGCCGCTGCTGTTCAACTCCGACGGCAGCAAGAAGCCCGCCTACAACGCCGTCCTCAACGCACTCAACGGCGGCTCCTCCACGCCCCCTGGGAATGCCGGACAGACCAAGGGCGTCGGTTCGGGCCGCTGCCTGGACGTGCCGAACTCCGGCACCGCCGACGGCACCCAGGTCCAGCTGTGGGACTGCAACAGCGGCACCAATCAGCAGTGGACGCACACCGCCGCGGGTGAGCTCAGGGTCTACGGCAACAAGTGCCTGGACGCCGCCGGCACCGGCAACGGCGCCAAAGTCCAGATCTACAGCTGCTGGGGCGGCGACAACCAGAAATGGCGCGTCAACTCCGACGGTTCCATCGTCGGCGTCCAGTCCGGCCGCTGCCTCGACGCCGTCGGAGGCAGTACCGCCAACGGCACCCTGATCCAGCTCTACACCTGCTCGAACGGCAGCAACCAACGCTGGACCCGCGCCTGATGGGACCTGCCACAGACGAAAGGGCGAGTCGATGAAGACCTACGGTGCGGCTTCCCCCGCCCCTCCACGCAAACATCGCTGGTGGTCCCGGGTCGCCGCCGTGGTGGCGGCGACCCTCGCGATCGGCATGCTCACCGCGGTGAATCCGGCGCCCGCCGAGGCGGCGACGGTGGACACCAACGCCTGGTACGTCCTGGTCAATCGCAACAGCGGCAAGGCGCTGGACGTCTCCGGCACGTCCACCGCCGACGGCGCGCGGGTCAGCCAGTGGACGCGCACCGACGGAGCCAACCAGCAGTGGCAGTTCGTGGACTCCGGCGGCGGCTTCTACCGCCTCAAGGCCCGGCATTCGGGCAAGGTTCTCGACGTGGCCGGCACCTCGACCGCCGACGGTGCCGCGATCCAGCAGTGGGCCGACCACAACGGGGCCAACCAGCAGTTCCGTCTGGCCGACTCCGACGCGGGCCACGTCCGGCTGATCAACCGCAGCAGCAGCAAGGCGGTGGAGGTGCAGGGCGCCTCCACCGCCGACGGCGGCAACGTCGTCCAGTACTCCGACTGGGGTGGCGCCAACCAGCAATGGCAGATGGTCAAGCTGTCGTCCGGTGGCGGTGGCGCCAGCGGATGCGGCAGCGCCCCGACTCTGGCGAGCGGGACGCACACGATTCAGAGCGGCGGCAAGAGCCGCAGCTTCATCCTCAGGGTTCCCGCCAACTACGACAACAGCCGCCCCTACCGGCTGATCTTCGCGTTCCACTGGCGGGGCGGAACCGCCGGCGACGTCGCCTCGGGCGGCACGAGCGGGACCGCCTGGTCCTACTACGGCCAACAGGAACAGTCCAACAACAGCGCGATCCTCGTCGCCCCCCAGGGCCTCGGCAACGGCTGGGCCAATTCGGGCGGTGAGGACATCACCTTCGTCGACGACATGATCCGGCGCATCGAGGGCGGCCTCTGTGTCAACCCGGCACAGCGCTTCGCCACGGGATTCAGCTGGGGCGGCGGTATGAGCTACGCACTCGCATGCAGCCGGGCGAACGCCTTCAGGGCCGTCGCGGTCATCTCCGGCGCTCAGATCAGCGGGTGCAGCGGCGGCAACCAGCCCATCGCCTACTTCGGAATCCACGGCATCAGCGACAACGTCCTCAACATCGGGCAAGGACGGTCCCTGCGCGACAAGTTCGTCGCCAACAACGGCTGCACTGCCCAAAGCCCGCGCGAGCCCGCGCCGGGCAGCCGAACGCACATCACCACCACCTACTCGGGCTGCCGTGCCGGATACCCGGTCCAATGGGCCGCGTTCGACGGTGGCCACATACCCGGTCCGGTCGACGGCTCCCCCAACGAAAGCGGCGTCGCCACCTGGACCAAAGCAGAGATCTGGAGGTTCTTCGCACAGTTCCAGTGACACGCCCGCACCACGGAGTGGAGCCAGGATGATCCTGGCTCCACTCCGTCGACGTCTGTCCCAGATTGAAGGACGGAGAGTGTATTTCGCGAAGGAGCCCCAGTAAGCAAGCAAGTACGAGTTCATCGACGAGATGCGGCTCGACACCCAGGAGTACACCTACAGCGTCGAGTTCATGTGCGGCCGACTCGGCGTCTCCAGATCCGGCTACTACGACTGGCGATCCCGCCCGGAATCCGCGACGGCCCAGCGGCGCGACGAACTGAAATTGCTCATCGAGAAGGCCTTCGACATGTCCGACAGCACCTACGGACACCGGCGGATCCAGCCCAACTCGACCGCTGGGGCGTCGCCGCCGGCATGGAACTGGTCCGTCGCCTCATGCGCGAACTGGGCCTGGTGCCCTGCCAGCCACGGCCGAAGAGGTTCAACCTCACCCAGGCCGCAGCCGGCCAGGTGCCGGACCTGGTGGGCCGCGACTTCACGGCAGATGCGCCCTGCGAAAAGCTCGTCGGTGACATCACCTACGTCGCGACCGGGGAGGGCTGGCTGTACCTCGCAACGGTCATCGACTGCTGTACAAAGGAAGTCATCGGTTACGCGATGGACGACCACTACCAAACCCCGCTGATATCCAGGGCGATCCGCAACGCGGCGCGGAACAGGAACCTCTCGGCGGACGCGATATTTCACTCCGGCCGCGGCAGTAACTACATGTCAGCCGAGTTCGGGAAGGCGCTCGACCGGTTCGGGCTCCGCCGGTCTTCCGGCCGCACCGGGATCTGTTTCGACAATGCCATGGCCGAATCGTTCTTCGGCGCGCTGAAGAACGAGCGTGTATCAAGGGTGACTTACCTGACCCGAGAGGCCGCTCGGCAGGACATCACTCAATACATCGAATTCTGGTAAAACCGCAAACGCCTCCACTCGGCGGTGGTTTACCGCCCTCCGCGCGAAGTCCACGCCGAGTATGAGAAGTTGCGAATCACCGCGTGAAATAAACGGTCAGAAGCCTGTCCGGAAAACGCGAGGCCCCTCACGACCGTGTCGCGCAGCAGGCGCAGTTCCGCGTCGGTGGGTGGTTCGACGACGGTCAGGTCGTTGGCCACCTCCAGTTCCCAGCCCGTGGCGGCCCGTACCTGGTCGACGGTCACTCCCGGGTGGAGGCCGGTCAGACGGAGTTCCTATGGTGAACGGGCCGCCGGGGACCAGCACTGGTCCTGGTCCGACCACACCCTCAGGATGCCGTCGTGGTCCTCGGTGGCGACGCGGGTGCCGTCGGGGGACCAGCCGACGGACTCGACTGCAGCTCCCTGGCGGTCGAAGGCATTGTCCTGGCCTGGTGGACGATGCGGAACACGCTGTGGCTGGTGCTGATGGCCAGGCGGTCGTCGACTGGTGACGAGGCGGTACTCCACACCCGGTACGTTTGTTCGATCACGTGGTTGGGAGAGACGCCGGTCGTGGCGTCCCATACTCGGACCGTTCCGTCGTCCGAAGACCTGGAGTGTCGTGCCGCCGAGGTCGACGCCGATCCTGAGGTCGTTGGTCTGCATGGTGACTTGCCGCGTTCCGCGGACTCGACGGGCCCCTGGCCCGTTCGGACTTGGTCCAGGTGAGACGCGCAGGCGCGCAAAGGCGCAACAACGGGTTCATATAAGCTCCTCGCTTCGGTTACCACCGTCCGAGACTGCTTGGGAGAGCCCCTGTGACCGCCGCGTTCGCTCCATCCGAAGGGGCCGTTACACCCGTCGACGCGACATCCGCTGACGAGGCAACCGTCGAAGGGAAGTCCGTCGAGGGGAAGCTCGTTGCCGGGACGGCGGGGAAGGAGTCGGTCGTGGAGCAGACGGCCGTGGCAGGGACGCCCGTCGGCGAGTCGTCCCTCGAAGTGGCTGTCGGCGCGGGGGAGTTCTGGGTCGAGCCGGGCGCATCCACTGGCGCGGAGGATCTGTCGCTGGGCGAGTCGGCGGCTGTCCCGGCGCCCGATGTCCCGGCGTCCGGTGACGCTGTGACCGTCCCGCCGCCGGTTGGGACGGTACTCGCCCCGCTGTCCGATCCTGCGCCTGTGCCCGTCCCCCGCCAGGACATGACCGTCCCTTCCCCCGGCCTTCCCGAGGCCGTGGTCCGAGACGCGCGCGAGTTCGGGGAGTACGCGCGGACGGGCGGCTGGGCGTTCGCGCTCAAGGTGGCGCGCAGTGTGCGGCCCGGCGGACAGCCCGCCGGGGAGACGCCGAAGGTCTCCGCAAAGAGGTTCGCCGAGCTGGCCGGGTGCTCACCCGAGCGGGTCATGCGCTACTACAAGGCGTGGGACATGGCGGCCGACGACGCTCTCGTGCCGCACCTGGAGGCACTGGTCCCCGGCGAGGACATCGAACTGCCGGACGCCGACGTGTGGCTGTCGTACTACAACTCCCGCAACAGCGCTTCCTCGGTGCGTGGTACGGCGATCACAGCGGCGGCCGAGGCGGAGGGCATCCGGCCCACCAAGGCGCTCGAAGTTGCCGAGAACCCCACTGCGCTGCGCGCCGCGATCCTCGCGGATCCCTCGACCGCGCAGGCGGCGCGGGCGGCGCTCCTGGACCGGCTGAAGGAGGACCCGGCGCTGCAGACGGAGCTGGCCCGTGACATCGCCCGCACCGACGAGCTGAAGAAGGCGGTGGCGACCGAGACCCAGGTGGCCGGCCGGATCGGTTATGTGCGCCAGATCGTCGAGGACGGCCAGGTGAGGACGCCGGCCGGGCAGACGATCGAGGCCTCGGCCGAGCTGCGGGACGAGGCCGAGCGCCATCTGTCCCTCCTCGACGAGCTGGACGACGACGAAGAGGCCGGCCAGTGGGCGGCGGAGGCGTACAGCACGGTGAAGGACCTCGTCGCCCAGACCGTCGAGGCCGACCCGGAACTGCGCCTGCAGGAGCGCCGTACGAAGTTTTACAGCAGCCTTCAGAAGGCGACGAAGGTCTTCGAGGAGCTGACCTTCGACGACGTGGACGACCTCGACACCATCTACGAGGACGACATGCTCCAGCGTCTGGAGGAACTCCAGCAGGCGATCGCCACCTGCGTCACCGCCCTGCGCAGGGCGGCCCCGGCACAGCCGTGACCCGGCGGACGGCGCCCGCGGCCGACGCGGGCCCGGACGCCGTTCCGAGGTGCGGCCGGCGGGCCCGCCGGTGTCCCGCCAACGCCCATACGGAATATGCGAGTTCTGCGACGTTCCTGGGCTACGGATGCCGCTCCGGCGCGCGCAGCGGCGTCCAGTGTCCGAGTGAGTGGCGGAGCTCCCGGTGCCGGTTTCGGAGCGAGCAACGAGAGCAACTCCCCGAGGCCCGCAGCGCGTTCACACCGCGGGGCAGCGTGACCGAACGGGCGGTCGGCGTGCGTGCGGGGGGTGTGGATGACTGGTAGACGCACGTCGGAGTCGCGTCAAGCAGGGAGTTGAGGTCGGCCATCTCGCGCTGTGCGCGTCGCTCGGCGTGGCACAGAAGGGCCGCCCTGGGCCACTTGGCGCCCCACCCGGCCCGGTTCGTTGTCCTCAGCCGCGTCAGTGGCTACCAGGGGGTACTCGCCGCCAACTCCTTGGCCAGGACGGTCTATCCGTTCCTGCGCTTGCCGATCGGCAGAATCGGCTCCCGGGATGACGAGACCTCGAAGGTCCTCGGCACCTGCCGGGGCAAACAGTTCGTCCAGCTGCGGGATGAGGCGGGCCACCTGGGTGGGATGCAGCGCCATCGTTGATCAGCTCATCGATGCGCCGAAGAACGACCTCGGCGCTATTCGAGGGCTGTGACTGCGCAAAAACTCCCACCGTGCGAGTCCTGA
The DNA here is from genome assembly GCF_000716805.1 of Streptomyces yerevanensis. Classification (NCBI taxonomy): domain Bacteria; kingdom Bacillati; phylum Actinomycetota; class Actinomycetes; order Kitasatosporales; family Streptomycetaceae; genus Streptomyces; species Streptomyces yerevanensis. Next base: position 48,065 of record NZ_JNWJ01000002.1, read on the forward strand.
GTTCAGCCTCCCAACTTCGAACTGGACATCGGGATCCGAGCAGACCCATTCCCCCACGGCCTTCGTACTGGTCAGGTGCCTCTTTGGCCGGAACACAGGATCAGCCGAAGGCCGCCCTCACGTCCGCCGGATGCACTTCCGAGTGATCATGTTCGGGGGGCGCCGTTCGATCCGGGTCCCAGACCAAATTCAGCGTGCCCCGGCCGGGTTGGCGTCCTCGCCGAGGTAGGTGCCGTATCCATCGGCTACCAGCGGGCCTTCGAAGATCAGCACCTCGTTGACCAGTCCGCCCCTCTGGTTGCGGTAGTTGATGACCAGGCAGTCCACGCCGACGTAGCATCCGACCACTTCAAACTGCAGGTCCGGGATGCGCCGCAGGCCCTCCGCCCAGTAGGCACGCAGCGCGTTCTTGCCGCGAATGACCCCGTCACTGCCGAGCAGTTGTGCGGCCACCGGCGACCGGAACGTCACGTCGTCGGCGAAGTGCGTTAACAGAGCGTCCAAGTCGTGCGCGTTCCACGCCGTCACCCAGGAGTCGACGAACGCCCGCGCTGTTCCATGATTCATGGGCGCATTATGCCGTTCCACACCAGGCCCTAGCAGACCGCTCGGTTCGAAGAACAAGCGGCCCGCCACCCGCTACGACGTGGGCAAGACCGTCAAACGGCTTGAGACAATCACCGAACGCAACCAGGCCAGACCATAAGCACAAGCGCAGACCGTGTCCTATGTGGTGAGGCGGCATCCGGCCACGGAGCCTCCGCAAAAACCCGTTGGCGGACCACGGCGACCGTTGCTAATCTCCCGGAGGCCGTGCGAGAGAACGAGGAGGTGGTACCCGTGAACGCAGTATCGACATGGGTGCTCCCCTCCGGGGTTACGGTCGGGCGATAGGTCGTCCGGGAGCGCCGTTCAAGAGCACTCCCGAAAGGCACGACCGTGCAATTCACTTCTGAACAGCGCCTCGACGACGGCGTCCTCGAGCGCGAATTCACCCTCGGGGAGATCCCCGGCACCCTGTGGACGCCCGGATCCGCACCGGCCCCGCTGGTCCTGATGGCCCACAACAACGGCTTGCCCAAGGCGGAACCCCGGCTGGTGGCCCGGGCCCGATACACCGCGGCGCGCGGCTACGCGGTGGCCACCATCGACGCCGCCGGGTGCGGTGACCGTCCCCGTTCCGCCGCCGACGAGCAGGCCCGTGCCGACCTCCGGGGGGCGATGCAGGCCGGCGAGCCGGTCGACGAGATCTTGGAGTCCTTCATCGGCCCGCTGGTCGAAAACGCGGTCCCGGAATGGCAGACCACTCTGGACGCCCTCCTTGAGCTGCCCGAGATCGGCGGCCCGGTCGGGTACTCCGGTGGGTGGACCGCCCTCGGCATTCGGCTGGCAGTGGTCGAGCCGCGCATCGCGGCCGCAGGCTTCTTCGCCGGGGGGTACGTGCCCCGTGCCCAGCGCGAGGAGGCCCGGCAGGTCACCATTCCGCTGCTGTTCTTGCTGCAGTGGGACGACGAGGGGAACCCACGGCAACGGGCCCTGGACCTGTTCGACGCCTTCGGCAGCAAGGAGAAGACGCTGCACGCCAATCTGGGAGGGCACACCGGCACCCCGTGGTTCGAGCTGGAGGACGGGTGCCGGTTCTTGGACCGACACCTGAAGTGAGGCCGGGCCGTCTGGCGGGCAGCAGACGGTAGGCGGTGTCGGCCAGGATGCCGTCATCGAGTACGGGGCCCGGCCCTCCTCGATGGCGGCGGCCAGCAGGTGCACAGCCGCCCCGATCCCGGCAGTACCGGCCATCGGCGGTAGCGGCTGGTCGGGGCGGCGCTCGGCCACCAGCGCCGCCATCAGCTGGGACCATGCCGTGAGGTACTCGACCCGTACCTTGCGGATCGCCGGGCAGGCGACCGACTCTGCCCAGGCCGGGCCGGGCCGGGGTTGGCGGCCAGCAGCCGGCAAGGGGTACGCATCGCGGCGTTCAGCATTTCCGCGGGGGCCGTCGCTGGGCTCGGTGATCCGGCTGACCTCGGTGCGAACGCCATCCCGATTCCGCCGCCGTCACCGAGGTAGCGCCACAGGTAGTCGACGAACGGCCGGCCCTCGTCGTCGCCGACCACCCACGCCGAGGCGCGGAAAGAAGTCCCGGCTCACGCTGTTCGGCGGCGCGGGAGGCCGCTGCAGGCGGAGGGTCACGGCCACTGGACCGAGACCGACGTGGGGCGCCGCACTGCTCTTCGAGCGGTTTCTCGATGTTCTCACTTGCCCCTGTCTCCCTGTCCATGGAAGACGACAAGGCTGTCCACGTGAAGCATGACGACGATCGAGGCGTACGCCCTGGGGACCGCGGAAGCGGTATCCGCACTCGCTTGATCCGATCCTGTGAGACGTCCGCGCGGATCGGGCCGTCAGTGGTCGGATCGGTGGCCGGGACGGGCGGTGGCGGGTGGTATCCACCGGGCAGATGGTCCTGATCCAGCACCGCAATGGTGAGAGGGCTAGGCGGCGGGGCCGATCTGGCCCATGATCGTCGTCAGTCGCCGACACCCGTTGCTTGCGGCATGGTCTGGCAGTGCACCCATGCGCCGCGGCCCGGTAACGGGTCGACGGTACGGCTCGATTCCCCCCACGGCTACGCACGCGAGTCACCCGGACAAACCATGCAGGTCCCCCGCCCTCATGCCTTCCCGCGCTACGCGGGGAACCGCGGAGCTTTCACTTGGGACGACCTCACGGTCGGTGAGGATCTGGTCGCACGTGCGGCCGTCCGCCTGGAAAACGCCCGCCGGTTCCGCCGCCAACGCGGCATCACAGCCAGCGGTCAGCGCCGGGCACCCGCGCCGGTCTTCAGCGTGCGACCGAGCGCGTGCGCCTCGCGCAGCAGGAGTGCGCCGAGTTCAGGTCTGCGCTCGGCGCGGAACCTGGTCTCCACACCCGTCACGGTCAGTGCCCACGCGGGCTGCCCGGCGTGATCAAACACAGCCGCCGCCATGCCCCAGCTGCCTTCCACGACGAGTCCGGGGTTCACGGCGTAGCCGTCGATCCGGGTCTGCGCGATCCGCTCGCGCACCGCGTCCGGCGCATGTGCCGGCCCCCACCGGTCGACCAAGTCCCTGGATGCCAGATAGGCGTCGATCTCGGTGTCGTCGAGGAACGACAGCGCCGCCAGGCCCGCCGATACGACACCGAGAGGGAAGCGCGCGCCCTCATACAGCACGAAGGAACGGATCGGAAAGTCTCCGTCCTCACGCAGCAGGCACACCGTCTCGTCACCCCGCCGGGCTGAGAAGAACGCGCTCTCTCCCGTCAAGGCTGCGAGCCGGTGCACGCTCTCACGTGCATGACGGGTGATGTCGTAGCGAATGCCGGCCACGCCACCGAGCAGATACAGCTCGGGGCCGAGGAACCAACGCCCACTGCGTCGATCGCGGTCGACGAAGCCCTCCTCCGCCAACGAGGCAAGCAGTCGATGCACGGTCGGTCTCGGCAGGCTTGTCGCCCTCGCCAGTTCGGCGGTGCCCGCACCAGCCTCGTTGACCGTCGACAGCGCACGCATGAGTGTGCTGATCCTGCCGACGAGGTGAGCTGCCGGGGTCGCGTCCATGCCGTCATCGTATGTCCACTCAGTGGACGCCATGTGCGCTCCCCGCTCACCCGGCAATCGGTTTTCCCCGTCAGAAGCGCTGCTTCTTGCATGACAAGCGCGCATGAGAGTTGACTCTGGCGCTCAGACAGTGAACGCACCGGATGGGGAGGTGGACGAGTTGACCAAGCTGCGCGCGATCGCGGAACAGGCCTTGGCCGACGTGCTGACCGATGGGATGACGATCGCCGTCGGCGGGTTCGGTCTCTGTGGTGTCCCGTACGACCTCATCGAGGTCGTACGGGACAGCGGGGTCACGGGGCTGACGGTCGTATCCAACAACATGGGGGTCGACGGCAAGGGTCTCGGCCTGCTGCTGGAGAACCGCCAGGTGGCCAAGGTGATCGCCTCCTACGTCGGCGAGAACAAGCTGTTCGCCCAGCAGTACCTGAACAAGGTTCTCGACGTGGAGTTCTCCCCGCAGGGCACGCTCGCCGAGCGCATGCGCGCCGGTGGGGCGGGTATTCCGGCCTTCTACACGAGGGCCGGTGTGGGCACGCCCGTCGCCGAGGGCAAGCCGCACGCCGAGTTCGACGGACACGTCCATGTCCAGGAGCGTGCGATCGTCGCCGACCTCGCACTCGTGCACGCCCACACCGCAGACCACGCGGGCAACCTGACGTACCGGGCCGCCGCCCGCAACTTCAACCCCCTCGTAGCCACGTGTGGCCGGGTGACCGTCGCCGAGGCCGAGCACCTGGCTGAGGAGTTCATCAACCCCGAATCGGTCACCACCCCCGGCATCTACGTGAGCCGTCTGGTGGTCGCACGCAAGCGGACCAAGGAAATCGAGCAGCGTACGGTCCGCCCCCGCGTGACCGTCGAAGCGTAGGAGTGACGACCCGTGCCCCGGACACGCGACGAGATGGCCGCGATCGCGGCCGCCGAACTCGACGACGGCAACTATGTAAATCTTGGCATCGGCATTCCGACCCTCGTGGCCAACCACATCCCCGACGGCGTCCGGGTGACTTTGCAGAGCGAGAACGGCATCCTCGGCCTCGGCCCGTTCCCCTGGGAAGGAGAAGAGGATGCCGACGTCATCAACGCGGGCAAGCAGACGGTCACCGTCAACCCCGGTTCGAGCTACTTCGACTCCGCGACGTCCTTCGGCATGATCCGCGGTGGCCACATCGACATTGCCATCCTGGGTGCCCTGCAGGTGAGTGCCAAGGGCGACCTGGCGAACTGGACCATCCCCGGTGCCCTCGTGAAGGGCATGGGCGGCGCCATGGACCTCGTGGTCGGCGCCCGCCGGATCGTGGTGCTCACCGACCACGTCGCCAAGGACGGAAGCCCGAAGATCGTCGACGACTGCACGCTGCCGCTGACCGCTGCCGGCGTGGTCGACCGCATCATCACAGATCTCGCCACCATCGATGTGAGCCGGGGTGGCCTGCTACTGAGGGCACTCGCTCCGGGTGTCACCGAGGAGGAGGTTCGGGCGAGGACCGGCGCCCCGCTGCAGTTGTTCGCAGCGGCAGCCGCAGGAATCGGGAGTACCTCAAGAGTGGCGTGATCACGGACCGCACGGTCGAGGGAGACTGCGCACCACGGCCGTGAAGCTCATTTGACGCTCGGCATCGTGCTACGTGATGCCGATGACACACCCTATGAAGCGCAGATCTGCAAGAGGAGCCACCCGGCGGGATCACCGTCGAGCCGGATGACCACGGACTCGGTCGCTGCCGCAGCGGCCTGACCACCAAGCTGCATCTGACCACCAAGCTGCACCTGGCCGTCGAGCGGGTCGCCGGGTCACCAGGCCGCCGGGCGCTGGATCGCCTCGCCGGCGGTGGTGAATGTCATGGACGCGATCCGGGGTAAGCGCCGCGGCCGGCCTTCGTGCCCTTCGCGTCGCCGTACTGGCTATGCACCGGCGCGGGCCAGCGTCTCCAGAGGGCCGACCAGGATCTCGGAGAAGGCGAGTTCGGCGGCTCCGATGAGCACCGCGTCGTCGCCGAGTTCCCCCACTCGCAGCCGCAGGTTCTCGCGGGAGGCCGTGAGGGCAAGGCGGTTGATACGGCTGCGGATCTGGGCGGCCGAGCCGAGGAACACCTCGCGGAGCGTCCCGCCGAAGATGACCGTGCGCGGGTTGAGCACATTGACCAGGTTGGCGACGCCGATGCCGAGCCAGTCGCCTACGTCGTGCAGGGCGGCGCGGGCGGTGATGTCTCCCCGGTCGGCCGCTTCGACGACGGCGCGTACGGCTTCCCGGCCAGTGGCCGACGGGTCGCGCTGCGCGGTCTCCAGCAGGGCGCGCTCCCCCGCCTCGGCTTCGAGGCAGCCGCGCCCCCCGCAGCCACAGGGCCTGCCATTTCGCGGGTTGACGACCATGTGCCCGATCTCGCCGCCGTATCCGCTGTCGCCGCCCAGCAGTTGGCCACCGGTGATGACACCGCCGCCGATGCCGATGTCACCATGCAGGTACACGAGGTCCTGGCAGCCGGTCCCGGCACCGCGCAGGTGCTCCGCGAGCGCACCGAGACTGGCCTCGTTACCCACCGAGACGGGAAGGCCGAGGCCCAGCCGGCGCATGAGGTCCTCGCCGAACTCCTCGTCCTCCCAGCCGAGGTAGGGGGCGGCGCGGACGAGGCCGTCGGGTCGGCGCACCATCCCGCGGACGGCGGCGGCCACGCCGACGCAGTAGGTGCCGTGCCGTGCTGTGCTCACCATTTCCAGCGCGGCTCCGGCGAGGACCTCGGCCACCTTGCCGGCGTCGCGACGGCCGGGAAGCACGGGGATCTCCCTGTGGTCGAGGAAGACCCCGCCCAGGCCGATGCGCGCGGCGGCCAGCCGGTCCACGCCCACGTCGAAGGCGAGGACGTACACGCGGTCGGACTCGGGCCGTACGACCAGGGACGGACGGCCGGCCCTGCCGGTCTCGCGGGGCAGTTCCTCACGGACCAGGCCGGCCGAGCCCAGCTCGCTCACCAGACCCAGGATGGTGCTGCGGTTGAGTCCCATGCGCTCGGCCAGGACGGCCCGCGACATGGATCCGCCGATGTGCAGATGACGGAGCAGGGTGCCGAGGTTGTGCCGGCGAATCTCCTCCTGCGAGGGACCGGCTTTCATGGAGCCCCAGACCTCATCGTTGTACGGCCCGGCGACGGGACAGCGCATCCACGCCTGCGGCCACCAGCAGAACCGAACCCGTGACAGCGTACTTGACCCCTGAGCTGTACCCCATCAGGCCCATGCCGTTCTGGATGACCGCGACCACCATGCCGCCGAGCACGGCGTCAACGACCCTTCCCCGCCCGCCGAACAGGCTCGTCCCGCCGATCACGGCGGCGCCGACCGCCAGCAACAGCACGTTGCTGCCACCGGTGTTGGGGTCGACCGAGTTGCCCCGGGACGCGGCGATGATGCCGCCGACCGCGGCCAGGGACGAGCAGATGACGAACGCGGAGATCCGAATGGCCGCCACGTTGATGCCGGCCCGGCGGGCCGCCTCGGCGTTACCGCCCACCGCGTAGATGTGCAGGCCGAACGAGGTGCGCTGGAGCAGGAACGTACCGGCGACGAGCAGGACGGCGATGACCGGCACCACGATCGGCACGCCCTTGAGCGAGTCGACGATGACGTTGCGGCTGCGCTCCTGGTTGAGCAGGTGGACGGCGATCGCACCGAGCACCGCCATGCCGCCGATCCTGACTGCGAGCAGGGTGAGTGGAGCGGGGGCGAGCCCGCGCCGCCGGCGATTGCGGTTCTTCCGGAGCTGGATCGCCGCGTACGCCCCGACACTGACGGCGAGCAGTACCCAACCCAGCGCGGGGGAGAGGTTGTTGTTGGCGACGGCCAGGATCGTCTGGTCCCGGATGGAGATGTTGGTGCCTTCCTTCAGCAGCATCAGCACGATGCCCTGGAACCCGAGGAAGGCGGCCAGGGTGACCACGAAGGAGGGGATGCCGACCTTCGCCACCAGCAGGCCGAGCAGCAGGCCGATGACCGTACCGCTGAGGATCGCCGCGCCGGCCGCGCCGTACCAGGGCCATCCGTGGTCGGTGAGCAGGATGGCCAGGACGGCGGCGCAGACCCCGCTGGCGTACCCCGCGGACAGGTCGATCTCGCCGAGGAGGAGGACGAAGACCAGGCCCATGGCGATGGCGATGCTGCCCGCGCCCTGGGTCAGCAGGTTGGCGAAGTTCAGCTCGGACAGGAAGACCGGGCGCAGGGCGGCGAAGAACACGCACAGGACGATCAGGCCGAGTATGGCGGGGAGGGCGCCCAACTCGCCGCCCCGTACCCGCTCGACGTAGTTCCGGGCGACCGAGCGCAGACTCACGGTCCCGGCCGCTCCGTTCTTCTTCGACGTACCGGGACTGCGCGGCAGCTCCGGCTTCTCGGGGGCGACTGCGGCGGTCATGCGGTGGCTCCGTTGCTGTGGGCGAGGCCGAGGTCCCCGCTGCGGCCTGAGGTGATGAGTTCGACGACCTGGGAGTACGTCACGTCCGACGTGCTGACCTGGGCGGCCGTCCGGCCCAGGTAGAGGGCGGCGATCCGGTCGGACACCGCGAAGACGTCGTTCATGTTGTGCGAGATCAGGACCACGGCGAGACCGTTGTCGGCCAGCCGCCGGACCAGTTCGAGAACCTGTGCCGTCTGGGCGACACCGAGCGCGGCGGTCGGCTCGTCCAGGATGACGACCTTGCTGTTCCACAGCACGGCCTTGGCGATGGCCACGGTCTGCCGCTGGCCGCCGGAGAGACTGGAGACCTGCTGGCGGATGGACTTGACGGTGCGGACCGACAGCCCTTCGAGGGTCTGGGCGGCCATCTCCTCCATCGTCGCGTCGTCCAGGACGAGTCCCCGGCGCTTCTCGCGGCCGAGGAACATGTTCTGCACGATGTCGAGGTTGTCGCAGAGTGCCAGGTCCTGGTACACGATCTCGACGCCCATTGCCGCCGCGTCACGCGGGCTGTGCACCTGGACCTGCTCATTTTCGAACCAGTACTCGCCGCCGTCGATCGGGTGGATCCCGCCGATGCACTTGACCAGGGTGGACTTGCCTGCGCCGTTGTCTCCGACGAGGGCGGTCACCTCCCCCGGGTGGACGTCGAAGGACACGTCGTGCAGTACCTGCACGGCGCCGAAGCTCTTGTCGATCCCGCGCAGTCGAAGGATCGGGGTCGCTGTCATGGAAGACGGCTCCTTACGGTCGTGAGGTCGCGGGCCCCGGGGGGTGGGAGCCCCGGGGCCCGCGGTCGGGCCGGCCGGACCAGGTGTGACGGTCCGGTCGGCCGGTCAGGGTTACTGGATGCCGGCCTTGGTGCACAGGGCGGCGTACTTGCCCGTGCACAGCTCTGCCTTGGTGACGAAGCCGTCGTCCACGACGTCCTTGACGTTGTCCTTGTAGATGGCCACCGGCGTCTCCAGCACGGACGGGACCTTGCGCTTGCCCTCGGGGTCCTCGACGGCCGCGTTCGTCTCGCCCTTCTCGCCCTTGGCGAGGGAGATGGCGAGCTTGGCCGTGGCGTCGGCCTCCTTCTTGACCGCCTTGTAGACGGTCATGCACTGGTCGCCCGCGAGGATGTTCTGCAGGCCCTGCACGGTGGCGTCCTGGCCGGTGACCGGGACCTCGCCGTTGCGGTTCTGCTTGCGCAGGACGGCGATGGCCGCGTTGCCGAGACCGTCGTTGGCGGCGAGCACGCCGCCAACCTTGGGCTCGCTGGTGAGCATCTGCTCGAAGATGGTGCCGGCCTGGGCGTTGTCCCAGTCCGGGACGGACTGGTCCGGGCCCTTCACGTAGTCGCCCGACTTGTACTTCGGGTCGAGGACGCCGTTGTAGCCCTCGGCGAAGAGCGTGGCGTTGTTGTCCGTCGGGGAGCCGTTGAGCGTGGCGACGATGGGCTTCTTGGCCTTCATGTCGCTCAGGCACTTGCTGAGGCCCTCACCCTGCAGCTTGCCGACCGCGGTGTTGTCGAAGCTCACGTAGTACTGCGCGGAGCCGCCGAGGGTGAGCCGGTCGTAGTCGATCGTGGCGACGCCCTGCGCCTTGGCCTTGTCCAGAACCGCCTTACCCGTGCCGCTGTCCAGGTTCACGATCACCAGGACGTTCACGCCGCTGGTGATCATCTGGTCCGCGATGGTCTGGAACTCCTGCTTGTCGCCCTGCGCGTTCTGGATGTCGTACTCGACGCCCGCCGCCTTGAACGCCTCGGAGAGGTACTTGCGGTCCGCGGTCTCCCAGCGGGCCGAGGACTTGCTGTCCGGGAGGATCACACCGATCTTCGGCTTGGCGTCGGAGCCTGAGTCACTGCCGCTCGACGAGTCGTCGCCACAGGCGGTGAGCGAGCTGACCAGTGCCACCGAGGCGGCGGTGAGGAGGAGTCCCTTGCGCATGGGCAGGGTCCTTTCTGGTGTTACGGCCGGACGACCGGACGTACGAGGGTGGTGAGAAGAAAGGCGAGAAGCGCGCTCTCGGGGGAATTGCCGGGTGTCGGGTGATCCGCCCGGCTGAATGTTGTGAGCGGGAACTTACGGCGCTCCGGAACCCGTGCGCCAGAGTGCGGGCGGTGCTATTTGTTATCCGCCATAACAATTAGGTGACGCTGTCGCAACGCGGCGACCTCTCTGCCTCCTGTGCGCCATGAACCCGGAGAGGGCATGAGGCCGTGCGATGGCGGCCGTGCAGTGGCCCATAGGGCGGCGTGGCCCGGAGTGTCCACGCTGATGGCGCTTCCACGGCCGTGACCGCGTCCGTGCCCGCGCGCGTTGGTGTGCCCGTGTGCATCACGACCGGACCGGAGCTGGGCCCGCACCGGGAGCCGGACGGCGGGAGCCCTGTGGAGCGATCCACCTTGCGGGCAGGGGGTGAAAATGGCTCCGATCTTCGGCCTTTTGGGGTGTCTGCGCACCGCATGGAGGAGTGGGGATGCCGCATGGAGGAGTGGGGATGACAGCACGGGATCGTCCGGGCCGGGACTTCGCAGGCTGGCGTGCTCCCAGCCTGCTCGCGCCGTTCACTCCAGCGTGCGGTGCCGGAATTGGTACTTGTCGGCGCCGTGTCAGGTGCCGGTGTCCTCAACGGCTCGCGTCAGTCGGGTCGGTTGCTCAACGGGGCCACCCGGAGGTACGGCCGATCGAGGGCGGGCTGCTGGTCGCTGTCGTCGTGATCGCTGGCGCCTACACCCGGGCAGGCCCTTGCGTGTTGTTGTTCGGCCTGTCGTGCCGCATCGGTGAGGCGTCTGCTGTGGGGCCGGCCCCGGCCATGATGCAGTCAGCGGAGGGTCTGTTGGCCGGACTGATTGAAGTGGTGGGGGCTGTAACCCGACTCGACCGAACTGTTGAGGCGCATGGGCGCCGAGCCTGGCTTCTGTCGTCACGCGGCTGCGGACAAGGCACCGACCGGGCCGGGGTCTGGAACACAGGCTGATCCTCGAGTCGGCTCGTCAGATGCGGTGCGGACACCGACCGGAGAGTCGGCGACAGATGCCGACTGCGATCGGTGCGGGCCGCCTCAGCGCAGTGATCGTCCTGGTCGATCCGTGTGACTCCGACCGGGTTTCTGGCCTCGGCAGGCCGGACGTTGTGGCGGGCTGGCCGTTTTTTGACCGCTGCGCGTTACTCGCCGTGCCCATCCTCGGGGGCTCCTTGGACCATTTCCTGCGTGGCGAGGCGGATGGGCCGCTTTTAGCGGCAGGGGACCGCGGCAGTCTGAACCGCTGATCGGTGGAGGCTCTATGCGTTGGCTCCAGCCGCCGGTTGGGGTTGGTGTTGAGCGTAGTGGTTGGTCTCGTGCTCGTGGGGCGGGATGTCGCCGATCGCGGTGTGGAGGCGCTGGTTGTTGAACCGGTCGACCCATTCCGCGGTGGCCAGTTCCACGTCGGCCAGGCCGTGCCAGGGCTTGCGGGGTTTGATCAACTCGGTCTTGCAGAGGCCGATCTGGGATTCCATGGGCGCGTTGTCCAGGGCGTCGCCGACGGTGCCGAGCGAGGCGTCGATGTCGGCCTCGAGGAGGTGCGCGCTGAACGCGAACGACGTGTACTGACTGCCCGCATCCGAATGATGAACCAGCCCCGGCCCAGCGGGAGTTCCGACGCGGTCACGGCGCCACAGGGCCATGTCGAGGGCGTCGAGGACGAGCTTGGCCGATGCCACGCTGGAGGTGGCGGTCGTCCTTCGGTGTGACTGAGAAACGCAACATGTCGATGGTGCGCTGCCCGCTTGACGCCTCGGACGTGGCGTTCCCACCAGCATTCCGTTCATGGCGGTGGGCGTCGTCAGCGCGACGCCCACCGCCCGGTACTCGGACTCAGCTGCACTTACGTCCGGTGTTGATGCACTGGACCGCCTTGTTCATCAGCTTCGCGTCGAAGACGTTGATGAAGTCACCGTGGTCGGTGACCGGCTTGTGCTGCTGTTCGGGGAAGCTGTCCAGCGAGAAGAACGGACGGGTCTTGCCGTTGTCCTTGACGCTGGGCGCGTCCACGTCGTACACCAGACGTTGCACCAACTGGGGAATGGCCTTGAAGCCGGTCGGGCAGTTGCCGCCCGCGTCAGCGAAGGCCACGTGCGTACGGTGGTTGGCGCTGTCGATGTTCGTGCCGTCCCAGCAGCTCTGGAACTTGAAGGTGCGCACCACGTCGCTGCCTGACGGGCAGAGGGGGTACTTGTCCTTCAACTGCACCTTGTTCTCGAAGCCGGTGCAGCTCCATGAGGCGTTGGCGTTGGCCGTGCCGTTGACGAACGCCTTGGCGTCACCGGTGATGATGCGCAGGAACTTGGGCATCGCCACCACCTTGCCGCGGGGGCTGCCCACGAAGTTCAAGGTGGCCTTCTTAGCCGTCAGAATCCGGCCCGTGTTGCCCTCGGCACCGCCGCCCTGCTTGTCGGCGTCGAACTCCTTGGTGCCGTCCTGCAGGCGCAGCACCGGCCAGTAGTAGGACGACTTGTCGCCCCTGTTCTGGCAGCTGGTCCCGGCCTTGGCGAAGTCCTGGTCGCTCGAGAAAGCGTCGTTGTCCTGGTTGCCGATGTAATCGTGCAGGTGGTGTGCGCCGTTGGTGACACCGGGCGCGACGATGACGTTGTCGCTGTTGTACAGCTTGTTGGCGTTCACTCCGCACTTGCTGACGAAGACGCCCTTTGAAGCCTTCGCCGACTTGGCCGGCGTGCGCACATTGGACTTCACCTTGGTGATGTCCACGAAGTCGGCGGCGACGGGGCCGTTGCCGGTCCCTCCGGCATTGGTGCTGTTGCCACCCTGACCGGCGGCGGGCTGGTTGCCGGTGGCGCGCAACGTGCAGGCCGCCAATGCGTCGAGGCCCTGCGGCTTGGCTGCCACACGGCCGATGGCGATGGCGATCCGGTCGATCGTCGCCTTCCGCTTGTCCTTCAGCGGACCCACGATCGCGTTCTGGGCGAAGTTGGGGTCCTGCTGAATCGCCTTCTGGGAGGTGGAGAGGCGCTGGTATGCCTCGGATATCTGCTTGTCGAGGAGTGCCAGCTCCTTGTCGACCTGGGCCTTCGCCTTGGCAGGCACTGATTTCAACTGCTGGCCGACGTCGGGGCAGTCAATGGTGGAGGTTCCAGCCGCGAGCGCCTGGTTCTGGGCAGAGCCCTTCGACGCGCTGGTTTCGTCGGCCGAGGCGTAGAGGTTGACCGCCACCAGTCCACCGGCCCCTATGGCCAGTGCGGCCGCCGCGCCTACCGCCCGGCGGGCGGTCTTCGATCTTCTTCGCGTGTTGCGTCTCATCAGGCCTCTCAAGGACATCTCCGGAGCCGGCAGGACTTCCGGCATGGGGGAAGCGCATCCTCAGATACGAATGTGCGCGCCGAATACTCAGCGAATTCTCAAGTTCGTAGGTTCCTCCATCCGCAAACAGTGCATAAGGTCCCAATCGTGGCCAGGTCAGCTTCCAGTAATTGTTGTGACGGGCAACAGGTCGCCCGGGGCGGTTACGGTGAGTTCGACGCACCGGCCGACATCTGTCTCTGCGCCGGCGAGCGTCGTCTCCCGGGCTCGGGAGGGTCAGGCCTTCCCGGCCACATCTGTCCCCGTCGCCCATGGTTGAAGCTTCCCCTTGATCGTGGACACCTGGAGACTGGGACCTGAGGTTCCAGAGGAAGTAGCACCAGGTGGGAAGCAAGTACACGAAGCGGTACACCGAGGAGTTCAAGCGGGACGCGATCGCGCTCGTGGACTCCTCGGGTAAGACGGTCACCGCGGTCGCCCGGGAACTCGGCATCAGCTCGGAGTCCTTGCGCGGCTGGTACCGCCGGGCCAAGGCAGACCGGGGCGAGGGGCAGCCCGGCGAGCTGACCAGCGCCGAGCGTGAGGAACTGCGCCGGCTCCGCAAGGAGAACCGCGAACAGCAGCAGACGATCGAGATCCTGAAAAAAGCGACGGCCTTCTTCGTGAAGGAGAGCGACCGGTTCATCGAGACCTTCTGCAACCGCCGCCGCCTGCGCAAGCACAAGATCTTCGGCTACCTCACCCCGGCCGAGACCGGACAGCGGCACCAACACACCCTCGCGGCATAACATCGAGTGTCCAAGATCACGGGGAAACTTCACCCGCATACCCGCCCACCGTTTCTGACAAGGACTGAGCCTGGTCCGCAGGGTTGGGTGGCGTCGGCAGCGTGTACTCGGGGGTACCGTGCCCGTACGCGTGGGACGGCTTCCGTGAGGTGGAAGCCATCCCATCCGCGATGGGCCCGATCACGACCTTCATTGGTGTGCGGCTCGCTACCGGCGGAAATGGCTGCGAACGGGTGCTGCCACCGAAACCGGTGCGCCCGCCCGCAGCTCGCTTCCGTTCGTCTGGCTACTTGTCGACCAGCGACATGTGGTGCTCGTTGTAGCGGTCTCCCTGTACCCCGACCCGGCCGGCGAGTTCATTGAGGTCCGACAGTTCGTCGGCGGAGAGCGGCAGTTGGGCGGCGCCGGTGTTCTCCTCGATACGCGCGATGCGCCGCGTTCCGGGAATCGGAACGATCGACGGATGCTGTGCAAGCAGCCAGGCAAGGGCGACCTGCCCCGGTGTGGCGTCCTTGGCCTGCGCGAGCGTTGCAATGTGCTCGACGAGAGCCTGGTTGGCCGCTCGATTCTCGGCCGTGAACCGTGGAATGGTTGTTCGGACGTCGCCGGCCGCGAACGACGTGGAGGCGTCCACCGCCCCGGTCAGGAACCCCTTGCCGAGCGGGCTGAAGGGCACGAATCCGATTCCGAGCGCCGCGCACGTCGGCAGGACCTGTGACTCGGGATCTCGGGTCCACAGCGAGTACTCGCTCTGCACTGCCGTGACCGGGTGGACCGAGTGAGCACGGCGGATAGTCTCCGCACTGGCCTCCGAGAGCCCGAAGCAGCGGACCTTGCCCTCCTGCACAAGCTCGCCCACCGCGCCGGCGACGTCTTCGATCGGCACCTGTGGATCAACGCGGTGCTGATAGAACAGGTCGATCGTCTCGACCCCGAGCCGTTCGAGGGAGGCCGTGGCGACGGCACGGATCTGCTCGGGCCGGCTGTTGAGTCCGGCTGACGCACCGTTCTCGATGCGGAATCCGAACTTCGTGGCGATCACCACTTGGTCACGTACCGGAGCGAGGGCCTCTCCGACGAGTTCCTCGTTGACGTAGGGGCCGTACACCTCCGCGGTGTCGAAAAACGTGACCCCGCGGTCCACGGCCCCACGGAGCACGGCGATCATGTCGCTTCGATCACCGGGGTTCGGGCCGTAGCTCTGGGACATTCCCATTGCGCCGAGACCGATGGCGGAGACTCGGAGGTTTCGCCCGAGCGTTCGCGTGTGCATTCTTCCTCCTTGTTGATGCCAACCTTGTTGATGCCAACACCGGTCGACGTTCACAGCCGAGCGATGTTGACCGCGTGATCGCGCTGAGCCTGGGCGGCTGTCGTTCACCGCGCAGCCCCCGGGAACAGGCGTTTGGCGTTGGCCGTCGTCAGGGAACGCCACGTGGTCCCCTCTGCCGGTGACTCGGCCGCGTCGATCGCCGCGATGTGGGCGTCGGCCAGCGGGGGAGGCGTCCAGCAGTAGTCGCTGCCGAACAGTACGCGGTCCGGATCGACGAGCTTCAGCAGCGCGGGGACCTGGCGTGGGAACGCCGTGCCCGCCATGTCGTAGTACAGGCGCTGTAGTTGCTGCACGGCATCGAGGGAGGCCGAATTCTCCGAAGGCAGGAACAGCCTCATGAACTCGTTGATGCGGTCGGCCAGGACGGGAACCGCGCCACCGCCGTGCGGAACGATCACCTGCATGTTCTGATGTCGCGTCAGGACGCCCGCCATCACCAGGTCCGTGACGGCACGGGCCGTGTCGAAGATGTACTCGACCATCGGCCGTGGTCTGCCGAGTGCGGACTGTTCCCAGCACACCGGTGAGGTGGGGTGCAGGAAGACCACGGCCCGGCGGCGGTCGAGTTCCGCGAAGACCGGGTCGAGGCGCTGGTCGCCCAGGTACACACCGTGCGTGTGCGTCAGCAAGGCCACGCCGTCGGCGTCGAGTTCGTCGAAGGCGAATGCGATCTCCTCCAACGAGCCGTCCATGTCCGGCAGGGGAAGCGACACGAAATTGCCGAAGCGGCAGGGGTGTTCGCGGGTCAGTTCGGCGGCGAACTCGTTGACGCGCCGGGCGAGGAGGCGGGCCGCCTTGTCGTCGCCGAAGTGCACGCCGGGGGAGGACATGGACAGCATCGCGGTCTCGATGCCGTTGCGGTCCATCAGGTCCAGGTGGGCTTTCACGGACCACGACGGCCAGCCGCCCATGCCATCGGGGTGAGCGTGGCCCGCCGTTGTCGCCTGCTGGACGTAGAAGTCGGGCAGGAGGTGGGCGTGGACGTCGATCAGGCCGGAGGACATGACAGGGATCCCTTCCGGGGGGCTTGTGTGAAGGCGGGTGTCGGGCTCGGGTCACTCCACCTGCTCGCGTCCGGCCAGCCGCACCTCTTCGTTGTCCAGCGCGGCCTGGAGCCGGCGCAGCACGGTGTCGTCGATCTGTCCCTCGTCGCGCAGGCGGACGACGGTTGCGCGTCTGTGGGCGATGAGGGCGAGGCGGAGGTCGGTGTAGTGGCGGTTGTGGAGCAGGGCGGGATCGTCGTCGGTGCCCGCGTCCTTGGCCCGTACGGTCGCCAGGTGGGCCCCGTACTCCTGGCTCAGCCACTCCATGACTTTCGGGGTGGTGCCCAGTTCGGCAGCGAGTCGCGGCAGTGCTGTGATGGCTTCCTCGGTCGCCTTTGTCTCGGCGAGGACCTGCTCCTCGTCGACGGACGTGTCGCGCGGCAGCCGGGCCCAGCGCACCACGCCCGGCAGCAGCAGTCCCTGCACCACGAGAGTGACCACGATGACGCCGGAGGTGACGAAGACGATGAAGGCACGGTCGGGGAACGGCTCACCCGAGTCGAGGGTCTCCGGCACCGAGAGCGCCACGGCGAGCGACACCGCGCCCCGGAAGCCCGCGAACCCGCTGACGGTGCGGGCCCGGTGACTGATTCTGCGCAGCCGCTGCTCAGGACGCCGGTCGAGCAGGCGGATCAGGTAGGCGGAGGAGAACAGGAACGCGAACCGGACCATGACCAGCACCACGCTGACCACGCCGATCGCGATCAGGGCGTCCTGGAGGTCGGAGCGGTCCAAGTGCCGGAGTGCGTACTGGAGTTCCACTCCGACCAGGACGAACAGTGCGCCGTTGATGATGAAGGTGAGCAGTGGCCAGAAGGCCAGCGCCTGGCGGCGATGCTCGGCGCGGATGAGGCTGGGAGCCACCTGGGCCATGATCAGCCCGCTCACGACGACCGCGAGGACACCGGAGGCGTGGATCAGCTCGGCGAGCAGAAACGCCGTGAACGGCGCCAGGATCATGACGAGATTGCCGAGCAGGGGATCGTCCAGGCGGCGCCGCAGGTTCATGTTGATCCAGGCGACCAGCACGCCGACCGCTGCCCCGCCGCCGTAGGCCAGGAGGAACAGCGCGCCCACGTGCGGAACGGTGAGGTGTTCCTCGCCGACGGTGATGCCGACCGCCAGGCCGAAGATGACCAGTGCGGTGCCGTCGTTGACGAGGCTTTCGGCACGCAGCACGGTGACCTGACGGCGCGGCAGGGAGCGGGCCAGGACGCCGACCGCTGTCGCGTCGGTGGGAGCCACCGCCGCGCCCAGCGCCCAGGCCGGTCCCCACGGCAGTCCGAGCGCGTGCCCGGCGACGGCCACGGCCCCCGCGGTGAGGATCACCAGGACCGTGCTGAGCAGGACGATGCCGCGCAGGTTGGAACGGATCTCCCGGATGGACGTGGTGAGGCTCTCCCAGTACAGCAACACCGGCAGGAAGAGCAACAGCACCACTTCCGGCGGCAGTTGAGTCTGACGCGCGGCCGGGACGAGCCCCAGAAGAGCACCCACGATCAGCAGTACGACGGGTGGTGCTACGCGGAAGCGCTGGGCGATGACCTGGCCCAGTAGCAGAGCCACGCCCAGGAGCACGACGAGTTCGAGACCGAGCATGACTGTTGCTCCCGTGTGGGCGGACTGCGGACTGGGGACTGGGGACGAACGGGTCTGGGCAGACCTGCGGTCAGGCGGGAGCGGTGGTGAGCGGCTCACCGAGGCAGGTACGCGTGATGCCGAGCGAGTCCTCGAAGACGCGGTAGTCGGTGATCAGTCCGTCGGCGACGGTGAAACGCAGGATCATCTCGCTTTCGAGCACCTGCCCCGAGGGACGGAACCGGGAGGCGTAACGGCCCGGTACCAGTACCCGTCCGTCGGCCTCCACCATGGTCTGCAGCTCGAACACGAGCGGATCGACGGCTGCGAAGAACGCGGTGAGGGACTGCTCGATGTCCTTTGGCCCGGTGCGGTGACCGGCCCAGGGCGTCAGTGCCGGATCGCCCGGGATCGTCCAGGTCGCGTCGGGAGCGAAGCGGGAGAGGATCCGCTCCATGTCGCGGGCGCCGAGGGCTTCGAAGTACGCCTCGACGGTGAGAATCGCCTCGCTGGTCATGGCGGTCGGTCCGTTCTGCTGGGCTGCGGTGGGCGGGCGAGGTTGCCGCTCGTTGGTGCCGGCGGTGGTGGGCGCGGCTGATCCCGCGCCCCCCACCGCCAGGGTTCGGGTCAGGGACGCAGCAGCGTCTTGATGGCGCGGCGCTCGTCCATGGCCTTGTAGCCTTCGGCGACCTCGTCCAGGGGCAGGGTGAGGTCGAAGACCTTGCCCGGGTTGATACGGCCGCTGAAGACGCGGTCGATCAGGTCGGGAAGGTAGGCGCGCACGGGGGCGGGGCCACCGCGCAGACCGACATGGGAGAAGAAGAGCTGCAGACCGTCGATCTGCACGTCGTGCGGCATGCCGACGAAGCCGACGTTGCCGCCCGGGCGGGTGGACTGCAGGGCCTGCTGCATCGACTGCTGCGTGCCGACGCACTCGAGTACGGAGTCGGCGCCGACGCCGTTCGTCAGTTCCTTGACGCGGGCGATGCCTTCCTCGCCGCGCTCGGTGACGATGTCGGTGGCGCCGAACTCCAGGGCCAGCTTCTGCCGGGACTCGTGGCGGCTCATGGCGATGATGCGTTCGGCTCCCAGTTCCCTCGCGGCGATGACGCCGGACAGGCCCACCGCGCCGTCACCGACGACCACGGCCGTCGAACCGGGCTTCACCTCGGCCGCCCTGGCGGCGTACCAGCCGGTGCCCATGACGTCGGACAGGGCCAGCAGGTCCGGGATCAGCTCCTCGGCCGGCTGCTCCGGGGTGGCGACCAGGGTGCCGTCGGCGAGGGGGACGCGGACGTACTCGGCCTGGCAGCCGGTGACCCACTGCGCGTGCCGGCAGGAGGTGTGGTAGCCGGCCTGGCAGATCGGGCAGGTGTTGTCGGAGGCGACGAAGGAACCGATGACGAACTGGCCCGGCTCGACGTTCGTTACGTCGCTGCCGACCTCCTCGACGACGCCGACGTATTCGTGGCCGATCGGCTGCGGCTCGGTGACCGGCAGGACACCCCGGTAGCTCCACAGATCGGAGCCGCACACGCAGGCGGCGGCGGTCCGGATGACCGCGTCCGTCGGCGCCACGATCTTCGGCTCTGGGGCGTTCTCCACCCGGATGTCACCGGGCGCGTGAATGATGGTTGCTCGCATGATGCTCTCTCAGGCTCGTCAGGTCGCCCCGCGGATGGACGATCGCGGGCAGCGGGCGACCGGCACGCTGCCAGGAGTGTGGAGGTGACCGGGCGGCGTCAGGTCATTGCCGAGGAACGTGACATCCGTCCTCACCGTCCTTTCTCGCCTCCTCCGTCAGCCGCATGGAATATGGAATACGGAATATCGGTGGCATTCGAAAACAATCCCGGTCCCGGGGTCGGCGGCCCCGCCTGTACGGTGAATGTTCTCCACGGGCCGGTCCTGGTCGGCGGCCACCTCATCGAGCCTGCCGCCATTGAGTGAGCCCGCAAAGGGGAGAATTCCATCCCGGGAATTACTTATCCAGGGGAGGAATCCTTACCCCCCTGGCGAAGGCTGAGCGGTGCGAGACTGGGCGTATGACCAGCGACGCGCATCTGAACGAGCTGGGAGAATTCCTCAAGGCGCGGCGGGCCGAGTTGAGCCCGCGCACCGTAGGCCTGCCCGACACCGGTGGCCCCCGGCGGGTGGCCGGCCTGCGCCGGGAGGAGGTCGCCGTGCTCGCTGCCGTCAGTACCGACTACTACACGCGGTTGGAGCAGGGGCGTGCCCGTGCTCCGATGTCGGTGCTCGCCACGCTCGTCCGTGTCCTGCACCTCGACGACGACCAGCGTGACCGCCTGTTCGAGCTGGCCGCGAGAGACGAGTACGTGCCGCGCCGCCGGTCGGCGCAGAAGGTCCAGCCGCAACTCAGGCGTCTCCTGGACGAGTTGACCGCGGCCCCCGCGCTCGTCCTGGGCCGTCGCATGGACATCCTGGCCTGGAACCCTCTGGCGGCCGCTCTGCTCACGGACTTCGGCCAGGTTCCGGAGAAGAAGCGCAACTACGCCCGGCTGTGCTTCACCAGCCCCTGCTTCCGCGGGCTTCACCTCAACTGGAGGACGATCGCCCGGAACTGCGTCGCCGAACTGTGCCTGGAGGCCGCCCAGTACCCGGGCGACCCCGAACTGGCCGCGCTCGTCGGCGAGTTGTCGGTGGTCGACGCCGACTTCCGGCAGTGGTGGGCCGGGCGTCAGGTGGCCGGCTTGCGGGTGGGCACCCAGAGACTGCGCCACCCGGTCGCCGGCGACCTCACTCTCGACTGGGACAGCCTGACCTGCACAGCCGCCCCCGCACAGCAGTTGGTGGTCTGGACCGCCGAGCCCGGGACCCCGTCCCATGACGGACTGCGCTTTCTCGCGTCGTGGACGGCCGACCCGTATCAGCAGGCGCGGGATGAGGCAGCCTGACGAACGAGAGCCGGGTTCACGGTGAAAGGCGGCTTGGGGGAGACGAGTCCTGGATCGCCGGGTCGGGTGTCACGATGGGCCGCTGAGTCCGGATCTGCCATGCGTACGGTTCTGCCATGCGTACGGTCCTGAGTCGGCAGGACGAGCGGTACCGCACAGCGAGGAGGCCGTACCGTATGCCCCGCACCAGCGAACCCGGCAGGACAGTGGGCTCCCGCCTGCTGGAAGTGCTGTTCGCGTTCCAGCCCGGGCACAGTGCGCTCAGCCTCGCCGACCTGGTGCGCAAGACGGGCATGCCGCACGCCACCGTGCGGAGACTGGCCGTGGAACTCGCCGACTTCGGCGCGCTGGACCGTCGGCCGGACGGCAGATTCACGGTGGGACTGCGGCTGTGGCAACTTGGGACCCTGGCCCCGCTCACCGAATCACTGCGCACACTGGCCCAGCCGTTCCTCGAGGATCTCTACACAGCACTTCACCAGCACGTGCAACTCGCGGTCCTGGAAGGCCAGGAAGCGGTGATCATCGAGAGACTGTCCGCGCCGGAGGCGCCAGAGCTCGTCTCCCAGGTCGGTGGGCGGCTTCCACTGCACTGCACGGGTGTGGGCAAGGTGCTGCTCAGCCACGGCGGTACGGAGCTGATCGAGACCGTGCTGGCAGGCGAGCTCCAGGAGTACTCGTCGCGAAGCATCGTGGCACCGGAGGTGCTGCGCAAGGAGATCGCCGACTGCCGTCGCACCGGGACGGCCACGGTGCGAGGAGAGTTGACCCCCGGTACCGATTCGGTGGCCACGCGCATCGTGGACGGCGAAGGCCATGTCGTGGCGGCGCTGTCCGTGGTCGTGCGCACTGACTCGGTGAAGCACCCGGCAGTGCTTCCGTCCGTGATCGCGAGCGGTCTCGGCATCTCCCGCCTCCTCGGCTGGAGCCCTGGCGTCAAGGTCCGCCACAGCTGATCACTTTCTCGTGGTCCATTGGATGGACGGTGGCGTTGTGCGGGCCGGACGGCCTTCGGATACTGCGCGGGGCAGTGCTCACCGCGGGCCGGCAGCCGACCGTTACGAGGAGACGCCGACGTGATCATCCAAGACGAACTCCAGCTCACCGCGGCGGTACTTGCCGAGACGGAGCGGGCCGGTGACCCGAGGGTCAAGGAGATCATCCAGGCGCTGGTGCGCCACCTGCACGATCTCGCCCGCGAAGTGCGGCTGACCGAGAAGGAGTTCGACGCCGCCCTCGACATCGTGACCAGGCTCGGCCGGCTCACCACGCCCAGCCACAACGAGGTCAGGCTGATGGCGGGTTCGCTGGGCCTGTCAACGCTGGTCGCCCTGATGAACAACGGCACCGAAGACAAGCCGACCTCGGCGAACCTGCTCGGTCCGTTCTGGCGCCAGGGCAGCCCGAGGATGAACAACGGTGAGTCGATCGTCCGCTCGCCCACCGAGGGACCGCCGCTGTTCTTCACCGGCCGGATAGTCGACACCGACGGAGAAGCGGTCGACGGCGCGGAAGTCGACGTCTGGCACGCGTCACCGGCCGGCCTCTATGAGAACCAGGACCCCGAGCAGGCCGAGTGGAATCTCCGCGGCAAGTTCTTCAGTGACGAGGAAGGAGTGTTCGCCTTCCGCAGTATCAAGCCGTCCGGTTACCCGATACCGATGGGCGGGCCCGTGGGCGAGCTCCTGACCGCGCTCAAGCGCCATCCCTTCCGGCCGGCCCATATCCACGCGCTGATCCACAAACCCGGATACAAGACGATCGCGTCCCAGCTCTACAGCCACGACGACCCCATCCTGGAGACCGACGCGCAGTTCGGCGTCGTACAGAGCCTCGTCGGCACGTACGTACGCCAAGAGAACGAGCCGGCGCCGGACCCGGACGTGACCGAGCCCTGGTACAGCCTCGAGTTCACCTTCGTCGTCGAGCCGGGTGAGGCCTGGCTGCCGACCCCGCCCGTGTCGGCCAAGCGCGACACCGAGCTGGACGTACTCCCGAGAGGAACCCAGTGATCAGCGAAGCAGAACGTCGCGCGGCCGCAGCTGCCCTGATGCAGGCCGACCGTGACCGTAAACCGATCACCCAACTCAGCCGTACCTATCCCGATCTGGAGATCGTCGACGCCTACGCCATCCAGCAGCTCTGGGCGGCGGAGCGCGTGGCGGCCGGCGCTCGGCTCGTCGGGCACAAGATCGGACTGACGTCTCGCGCCATGCAGATGGCCTCGAAGATGACGGAACCCGACTACGGCTTCCTCACCGACGACATGGTCGTGGGCGACGGCGCCCGCCTCGACGCGAGCCGCTACATGAAGCCCAGACTGGAGGTCGAACTCGCCTTCGTGCTCGGCAAGGACCTGCACGGTCCGGACCTACGCGTCCACGACGTCCTGCGGGCGACGGAGTACGTCGTCCCCGCGCTCGAGGTCATCGACTACCGCACCGAGGTGCCGCGCGCGATCACCGACACCATCGCGGACAACGCCGCCGCGGCGGCGATGGTGGTCGGTGGTCGAGTCGTGCGCCCGATGGACCTCGACGTCCGGTGGGTGGCCGCGACGTTGGCGAAGAACGGGGTGATCGAGGAGTCCGGCGTCTCGGCCGCCGTCATGGGCCACCCGGCGGCAGGCATCGCCTGGCTCGGGAACAAGCTCGCCGCGGTCGGCCAGCACCTGAAAGCCGGTCAGATGCTGCTGTCGGGCTCGTTCACGCGACCGGTCTCGGTCGAGGCGAACACCGTCGTCCACGCCGACTTCGGCCCGCTGGGTTCGATCGGGGTGGCGTTCCAGTGACCACGCACAACCCGCCGACCGGCGCAGCACAGCCCGCACCAGACCAGTGGCCCCTGCCGACGAACGCGTTCAAAGCGGCGCTTGCCCGAGGCGAGCAGATGATCGGCATGTGGTGCTCGCTGGCCGACCCGTACCCGGCCGAGATCGTCGCCGGCGCCGGCTTCGACTGGCTGCTTCTCGACACCGAGCACTCGCACGCCGACATCGCGATCGTGCTCGCACAACTCCAGGCGGTCGCCCCGTACCCCTGCTCGCCCGTGGTGCGTCCTCCGGTCAACGATCCCGTGGTGATCAAGCGGCTCCTGGACGTCGGCGCGCAGACGCTGCTGATTCCGCAGGTCGAGTCGGCCGAGGAAGCGCGCGCCGCCGTCGCCGCCACCCGTTACGCCCCCATCGGCGTCCGTGGCGTGGCGGCATTGACCAGGGCCACCAGGTTCGGTCGTGTCAAGGACTACGCCGCACTGGCGCACACCGAGCTGTGCGTGCTCGTCCAGGTCGAATCGCGACACGCCCTGGAGCAGATCGAGCAGATCGCGTCCGTCGACGGCGTGGACGGGATCTTCATCGGCCCCAGCGACCTGGCAGCCAGCCTCGGCCACCCCGGAGACCCGAACGCACCGACCGTCACCGAGGCGGTCGAGCACGCGATCGGCCGCGTGCGTGCGGCGGGCAAACCGGTCGGCGTGCTGACGACCAACCCCGCGTTCGCGCGGCGGTGCATCGAACTCGGGACCACGTTCACCGCCGTCGGTGTCGACGTGGGCCTGCTGGCACACGGCGCCGACGCCCTCGCCCGGACCTTCACACAACAGGCCGCCGCGGCGACGGCTGCGCCTGCCGCCGCGAGCCAGTCACTGGAGGTCCGATGACGCCGGATCCGTAGCGCCACTCGCCGAGGGCCGCATTCGTCGAGGTGTCCGAATCAATGGGGGGGAGGTTTACGCGACGGTGTCGGACGCCGTCCGCTTCTGGTCCGCGCCCCAGGAGGCCAGGAGACGCAGTTCGTCGTAGGAAGGGGAACCGGGTGCGGCGGTCCACACGATGATGTGCTGCTCGGGGTCCGTGCCGCATGTGAGCGTGTCCCAGTCGAGGGTCAGCTCTCCCACCGCCGGGTGACGAAGCTTCTTGGTGCCCTTGCCTCGCATCGCGACGTCGTGTTCGGTCCACCACTGCCGGAACTGTGTGTCGCGGGCGGAGAGCTCCTCGACCAGAGCGGCGAGACGCTGGTCGCCGGGGTAGCGCGCGGTCTCCATGCGCAACTGCGCGATGGCAAGGCGGGTGACCTCTTCCCAGTCCACGTACAGCTCGCGCATCCAGGGTTCGGTGAACAGCAGCCGGACGAACACGCGTTCCCGCTCTGGGAAACGTGCGAAATCGGTCCACAGCGCGGCGGCGAGCTGGTTCCAGCCGAGGATGTCGGTCCGTCGGCCGATGACGAAGGCCGGAGTGGCGGTGAGATCGTCCAGCATGCGCTGGAGCTGCGTATCCACCTGCTGGCGGTCGCCTGACCTGGCCGGGCGCACCCTGTCTTTCGCCGCGAGCTCGAAGAGGTAGGTGCGCTGGTCCTCGTTCAGGCGGAGCACCCGGGCGATCTCGTTCAGAAGGGGAGCCGACGCCTGGAGACGGCCCTGCTCGATCCGGGCGTAGTACTCGGTGCTGATCGCCGCGAGAAGAGCCACTTCCTCGCGGCGCAGACCACGCACACGCCGCCGTTGCCCGCCGCGGAGCCCGACCTCGGAGGGACTGAGCTCGGCACGGCGGGCCTTGAGGAACTCACCCAGCTCGTTCAGATGGGGGTTGCGGTTCATGCTGTGCAGCGTGGCACAAACGTCCGGCGTTGTGAGGGGGGAGAAATCCTTCCCCTGGTCGAGCGATCAGCCCAGCCGGCTCAGCCCAGTGCCTTGAGCACCGCCTGGGCCAGCGGAACCGCCGAGCCCGGGTTCTGGCCGGTGTACAGAGTTCGGTCGATCTCGACGTGCGGGGTGAACGGATCGGCCTCGCGGTAGTCCGCCCCGAGTTCGTCGACGAGGCGGTCCTGCAGCAGCCACTTCGCGCGGTCCGCGAGACCGTTCTGCTTCTCCTCGGCGTTGGAGAGGCCGGTCAGGCGGTAGCCGGAGAACGGGGACGTCCCGTCGGGACCGATGGTGGCCAGCAGTGCCGCGGGTCCATGGCACACCAGGGACACCAGTTTGCCCGAGGCGAGCCACTCGGTGAGCAGCCTGCCGGACGCGGCGTCGTCGGGCAGGTCCTCCATCGGGCCCCAGCCGCCGGGATAGAAGACGGCCTCGTACTCGTCGATGCGTACGTCCTCGATACGCATCGGGTGCGCCAGCTCGGTCGCCTCGCGCAGTGCGGTCCGCATGCGCTGCGCGCCTTCCTCGCCGCCGTTGAACTCCGGGCTGAGGCTGAGCACGTCCGCCGTGGGTGGCACACCGCCGGGTGTCGCCGCCGCGATCTCGTATCCGGCCTCCTTGAAGACCTGGTACGGGCCGAGGGCTTCCTCGGCCCAGAAGCCGGCCGGGTGCCGGGCCCCGTCGGCCAGCGTCCAGTGGTCGGACGCGGTGATCACGAAGAGGATCTTCGCCATGGTTATTGGTCTCCTGGTGACGGTCTCAGCCCTTGAGGGCTTCCTGGAGGATGTGGCTGTCGGCGGCCTGCCGCATGCTGACGGCCTTGCCGTCACGGAGAGTCCACAGGTGGATGAACCGGACGTCGGCCTTGTCCCCGGTCTTGGTCTCGGCGTGATAGTGCCCGAACACGAAGACGTGGCCTTCGTCGTCCGCGTAGAACTCCTCGGGCACCGCGCCGAAGGACTCGATGTTCGGCATCGGCGTGCCGAAGAAGTCCTTCGCCACGCTGTCCCAGCCGTGGTACACGCCGCTGTTCGGGAAGCCCGGGGTGATGTCCCAGGCGAGGTCCGGGGCCATGACCTCCTTGGTGACCTCGGGCGCCATTCGGGATTCGTAGACCCGGCGGATGAGGGCGAGGTTCGGGGAGTCGGACATGGTTCGCTCCTTGCGGGGGGTGGATTTGGACTATGGGAAAGAAGGCCTTGTGATCAGGTGGCCAGGGTGGCCCGCCCGGCCTGGAAGACCGCGGCCTGGCGTGCGACGCGCGCACCCAGGTACTCCGCGGTGGCGATGTCCGACTTGTGGACCGCTTCCGGACCGGCATCGGTGGGGCTCTGGGCGCCGGCACCCATGAAGAAGCCCAGCCGGTTGATGTCGTCCTCGCTGCCCGTGGTGGAATCCCAGCCAGGCAGCAGACCCAGGCTGATCCAGTGCATGCCGTGCTGGGCGGCCAAGGTGGCGAAATAGCCCAGGGTGGATGACTTGTCGCCGCTCTTGGCACCGGAGTTGGTGAAGCCCGCGGCGAGCTTGTCCACCCAGACATGGGAGAACCAGCGCCTGCTGCTGGCCTCGGCGAACGCGTGGAAGGCCGCGGAGGCGGTGCCCATGTACGTGGCGGCACCGAAGATGATCGCGTCGGCGGCGTCCAGCTGCGCCCACTGCTCGTCGGTGATGGTGTCGACGGAGATCGAGACCACCTCGGCGCCGGCTCCCGCTGCGCCACGCGCCACTGCTTCGGCGACGACGGCCGTGTGGCCGTAGCCCGAATGGAAGGCAATGGCGACCGTGGGGCGGCCGGAATGGGACATGGTGATCGGGCTCCTCGAATGTTTTCGTTTCAGTGCGTGACCAAGCTTTGCATCGGAAGGGCGCGCTGTGAGGGGTAAGAAAATTTCCCCTGCCTACCGTTCTCCGGGTGAGCGATTCTCCCCTTCGGGGTCGGCCCGCCCACCATCGGGTGCTGCTTCGGCAGCGTCGAACGGCGCCGGAGCAGTGACTGACTCTGACTGCATGGTCGTGGTAGCAGGTCCTAAAGGGCAGCGAAGAACTCCACCATCTTGGTGATCGCTTGATCTACGTACTCAGGCACGTCGTACATGGCGATATGAGTCGCACCTTCGACGACGAACAACTCCTTCGGCCCTTTGGAAAGCTCGTAGGCCTGGTCGCTGAACACCTTTGTGTCCGCCTTGCTCCCTGCGATGAGGAGAATCGGTTGGGTCAGCAGTTCTGGAATCTGGTCGAACGCCGAGAAGGCGAACATCTTGTCCATGCTGGTCAGCAGGAAGCGGCCCTTGGAATTGGGATGTTGACCTCGGGGCGTCCTGTAGTAGTCGTATCCTTCACGCAGGAGATCCGGTGTGTTTTCGTTGATCTCCTCCAGTTTTTCCGGGACGAACGGGGCGTAGAGAGGCTTTTCTCCTCTCGCTTCCGCCGTCCGCTGCTCGGCCACCATTTCCAGCGTTCCGATCTGCTCGGCCACAGGGGACATGTGCCCCAGGAAGCCCCTGGAGCCTTCGCCCATGGGAGCTGCGCTGACGGTAGCCACTGCCCTGAAGCGACGTTCGGTCTGTGCCACGCTGATCGCGTAGCCACCCCCGGCGCAGATGCCAAAAACTCCCATTCGTTTGGGGTCGACGAACGGAAGAGTGCTAAGGAAGTCGGCTGCACAGCGGGCGTCTTCCACCCTGGTCGTCGGGTCTTCCAGGAGGCGAGGTTCGCCGCCGCTCTCTCCCTGGTAGGAGGAGTCATATACCACGGTGACGAATCCATGCGCAGCGAGCCTCTTGGCGTAGAGGCCGATGGTCTGTTCCTTTACTCCGCCAGCCGGATGAATGCCGACGAGAGCCGGATACGTTTTGTCTTCACTGAAGTCGTCCGGCAGATGAAGGTGTCCCGAAATTTCTACTGCCTTGTTCCTGAAGGAAACAGTTTTGGCCATGGTTTCTTCCCCTTTCTCGGCCTTGGTCCGCCACCGGGCGGCCCTGACGCCATGGTTCGCCGAAGCCGAGATTATGTCTACTCATGATGGGGGGGAAGAAACTTTCCCCTGTATACCGCTCTCGGGGTAAGTGATTCTCCCGTGAAAGGGAAGCGCGGGCCTCCCCAGGGCTCCGTCGTTCTCGCGGTCGGTCCGATGTGGCGGGTATGGGCTCGGTGCGCAGAAGGCGATGGACCAGTAGTCCGACATGGCTGTCCCTGCCACAGTCAGGGACAGCCATGTCCACTGCCGTCAGGTCACTGGAGCCCGCTGTCTACACTCAGTTGAGACGAGCTGAACACATCAGAGGAGCCGGGATGCCGCGGAACCGCCAACAGATCCCCCGTGAGGAGCGGGCAGGTGATCTGCTGGCCGCGGCCACCGAGCTTTTTCTCGCCAAGGGGTACGACAAGACCACGATGGCGGACATCAGCGCCGCCGCCGGGGTGGCCAGGGGCAACGTCTACTGGTACTTCGACTCCAAGGACGACATCTTCGCCGCGGTGATGGACCGGATGCTCAGTCGCGAGATCCGTACCCTCAGCGCGGAGCAGGCGGGAGCCGACCCGCTGAGCCGGCTGGTGCGGGGGCTGTCCGACATGCGCTATTCCCGGCCGCTGCACCAGGCCATGCACGACCGGCTTCCGCATTCCGAGGCGGTTCGGGCCGCCCACAACACCTTCCTGGGCTGGATCGTCGGACTGGTCGACGAGGTCATGGCCGAGCGCGGCCTCGACGGCGACCCCGACATCGATGCCGCGCTCCTCCGCGATACCGTGGTCGCCGTGTTCGAAGGCGCGAACGTGCCCAACGACCGGAACAGACCGGCACACGAGATGATCCGCCTCCTGATGGAGTCCGTCCTGGCCGGGCGTTCACCGGTCAAGAGGGCGTGACCGCTGACCATGGCGGGTCAGTGTTGGTGAGTGGCGACTTTCGCCGCGACCGCCTGCGTCACCGTGAGGGGACCCGCAGCCGGATTCCCAGCCTCTGCCCCGCGCAGCCGGTCGAGCACCGCGACGGGGTCGGCCGGAGCCTGCTCGCCCCGCCACCCGACGTGCCCGTCGGGGCGGACCAGCACCAGCGGCCGCTCGTAGAGCCTCGCCGCGGCCGGGTCGGCGAGGCGCAGCACCGTCAACGGCACGCCACGATGGTGCGCGGCCTTCACCAGCGGGGACGGGTCTGTTGACCCCAAGACCACGAGCACGAAGCCGCGGCCGAAGTGGTCGAGCACCGAGCTGCCGTCGGGCAGCCATACGTGCGGTGCGCGGCAACCGGGCCAGGTGGACGGGACGTAGTCGTCCGGCTCGTCGGGCGGTTCCGGGGTGCCGTCCGGCACGCAGGCCGGGGAGCCGCTGTAGCGGTATCCGAGCTGGACGCCCGTGCAGCGGAACTCCTTGCCCCTCGACCGGCGGATCATCTCGCCCATCTCGCCGCGGACCCGGTCGCCCTCCGCGTCCGCGCGGCCGAGTGCGGCGTCGGGTGCGAGCTGGGAGTCGGACCTCCAGTTGCTCGATGCCTCCGTGACATTGCGGACGGCGATCGGCCGCCGCTCCAGCTCGTAGCTGTCGAGCAGCGTCGGGCCTCCCCAGCCCTGGAGGACCGCGGCGAGCTTCCAGCCCAGGTCCACGGCGTCGCCGATCCCGGTGTTGGCGCCGAAGCCTCCCTTGGGCCACAACAGATGCGCCGAGTCACCTGCGAGGAACACCCGCTCCGCGCGGTAGCTGCGGGCCACGACGCAGTGCCC
Organism: Streptomyces yerevanensis; assembly: GCF_000716805.1. Taxonomy (NCBI): domain Bacteria; kingdom Bacillati; phylum Actinomycetota; class Actinomycetes; order Kitasatosporales; family Streptomycetaceae; genus Streptomyces; species Streptomyces yerevanensis. The sequence goes on from NZ_JNWJ01000002.1 coordinate 78,424, forward strand.
GCTCCAGGGCTGGGCGGCGAGTATCTCCACGTCGATCGGCGCCCCGACAGCTTCGTGCACCCAGGCGACCGCGTCCTTGGGCTCGGGCTCTTCCTCCAGGTAGACCGAGAGCCGCCACTCGTCCACGCCGTTGACCACCGTGATGTACGGCCTGCGTGCCGACGACAGAGTGTGGATCTGCACCGCAGGGCCGCCCAACCGCTCCCTGAGCAGGTCCAGCAGTTGCGGCGCACGGAAGTGCACCGCGAAGTTCTGGCCCTGCGCGAACATGCCCTCGAACTCGACGCCCAGTGCGCGCCGGACGCTGCTGCGGCCACCGTCACAGGCGACGAGGTACGCGCCGGCCAGTGTCTCGGAGGCGCCGTTCTCCAAGTCACGTACGACGGCGAGGACACCGTCGGAGTCCTGCTCGAACGTCTCCAGGCGCGTAGCGAACCTGATCTCGACTGCGGGCAGGCCTCGCGCCGTCCGCTCGAGCAACGGCAGGAACGAGAACTTGGACAGGAACGCGGGACCCTCCGGCGTCAGCGGACCGTACGCGCCGGGAGACCGGTTCGTGACCCCGTAATCGAACTCGGCGAGTACGTGTCCCGTCACTGACGTGGCGAACACCGTACGGTGCGGATAGTCCGTGGGCGGTGCCGACTCCGCGCGCGCCTCTTCCGCACAGCCCCAGCGCCGAAGGTGCTCCATGGTGCGGGAGAAGATCGCCTCGCCCGCCGGGAAGGGCACGCGGCCGTCGCCTTGATCGATCACCGTCACCGGCACACCGCGCCACCCCAGCTCGATCGCGAGCGAGAGACCCACGGGCCCCGCTCCAACGACCAGGACACGCCGAGATCCGGCTCTTTCGTTGCGGTCAGACACAGGGGACCTGCCTTCCAGAGCATGGCTTGGATCAGTCGCGACCCAATCTCTTGAACCCGAGTCAGAATCGCATGCCTAGGTTGCTCTGTGGAAGAGCTTGAGAAACGGGCGCCTATCGGCAAGGCGGGTGCAGTGCTACGCTTGACCCGAGTTCAAGAGATAGGAGAACGTCGTGGTGTCTCCGTCCGATCGAAGCGATGCTGTGGGCCACTGTCGGACCCTGGTTGTCAGCTACCACCGCGACATCGACAGCGGCCGGGCCACCGCCGGGATCGGCGCGTTCGCCGACGACGCCGAGTTCGAGGCACACGGCCGGGTCTTCCGCGGGCGGGACGAGATATTCGGCTTCCTCAAGGCGCGGGAAGCCAACACCGGACGGCAGACCGTCCATGTGCTCGCCAACGAGGTCGTCACCGGTCAGGACGACGGAAGCGACGACAAGCAAGTCGAGTTGCAGGCCATGGTTCTGCTGCACGTCCGGCAGCCCGACGGCGCCTACGTCTTGGACCGCGTTCTCAACACCGTCCACCGGTTCCGCCACTCCGGCGGGGAGTGGCGGATCACGCACCGTATCTCGAGGCCGTTGCACCCCACCGTCTGACGGGCAAGGAGGCCCCCACGATGACGACGACCCCCCAGAGCACGGCCGCCCCCGCGGCCACCGAGACGCAAGCCGTCGCGCTGCAGATAGCCGAACTCGTGCTCAAGACCGGCCGCTACGACGACATGGCCGCCTTCTACACGCACGTACTGGGACACGGCCCGTTCTACGAGCGGACTCCAGATCCCGACGCCCCGCCGCGTCCCGCGGGGATGCCCGAGCGAGCGGTCGATGTCCGACTGGGCTTCTTCCGTGTCCATGACGCCCCGCACGGCAGCCAGGTTCTCGCGCTGTTCGGCATCGACAGCCTGATCGGGACCGATGCCTCCGGGCCGGGCCTGCATCACTTCCAGTTCGGTGTCGGCTCGCTGGGCGAACTCGTCGCCCAGTACGAGCACATGGCGTCCATGGGCGCGCGCCCGCACCGTGCCGCCAACCACGGCCAGGCCACCAGCTTCTACTACCGCGACCCGGACGGGAACATCGTCGAGTTCTCCTGCGCCAACTTCGCCACCACCGAGGAGGAGGTGGCCTTCATGTCCGGGCCCGTCTTCGCGGCGAACCCTTCCGGCCTGGAGCTCAACCCCGAGCGCTTCGTCGCTCGCTACCGTGCCGGTGACCCCGAGAGCGAGCTGCTGCGCCTCGACAACCAAGCGGTGGCCCTGTGACCAGGCTCGTCAGCACGGCCAAAGGGATCGGCAGACTCGAGGACGACGGCGAAACCGTCGCCCTTCTCGACCTCGACGCGACGGACCTCGGTGCCGCCCTGCAGGTCGGCCTCGACATCGCCTCCATCACCACGGCCGCGGTCCGCGACCGTGTACCCATGGCCCAGGCCCAGCTCATCGCCCCCGTCCCCAGACCCTCCAAGATCTGGGCGGTGGGTTACGCCTACGCCGGTCACCGCACCGAGGTGGGGTACGCAGGCACGGCGGAGGATCCGGTCATCTTCCTGAAGTCTCCGTCCTCGGTGATCGGCACGAGGGAGCAGATCCGCTTTCCGAAGGCGGCTCCGGACGAGGTCGACTACGAAGGCGAACTCGCGGTCGTCATCAGCAGGCGCGCCACCGACGTGCCGGAGGCGGACGCGTACTCGTTCGTCGCCGGCTTCACGATCTGCAACGACGTCAGCGCGCGCGATGTCCAGAAGGGACGCGTTCCCGGCCGGGCCGCCAACGTCACCGCGGCCAAGAGCTTCGACACCTTCACCCCCATGGGCCCCGCCCTGGCCACGCTCGACGAGTTCGCCGACCCCGACGACCTGCGTCTGCGCACCTGGGTCACCGGCGAGCTCCGCCAGGACGCGCGTACCTCCCAGCTCATTCACCCGGTTCCCGCGCTGGTCTCCTACCTGTCGCGGCAGACGACCCTCGAACCCGGCGATGTGATCGCCACCGGAACCCCGTCCGGGGTCGGGCACAAACAAGGCCTGTTTCTGCGGTCCGGCGACGAGGTCCGGATCGAGATCGAGGGCATCGGCACCCTCGTGAACACCTGCGCCTGACGCGCAGAGGTCATCCAGAGGATGCCGGAGCCGTGGCGTCCTCGAAGTCAGGAAAAGTCAATTCTGGCGGCCGTCGCACGTGCGACGGCCCGGTCGTAGGAGTCAATCAGGTGAGCAGCGACCCCAAGAGCAGTTTCGGCGGCGGAAACCCGTGGGACCACGTCCAGCCGTGGGACGAGGAGATTTTTGGGAAGGAAGTCCACGACAGCACCCTGCAGCACAAGTGGGGGACCGCCGTGTCGATCGCCGGCGGGCTGCCCTACATCTGGAGGGAGCTGGCCCGGCCGATCTCCGAAATCGTCTATGGCCTCCTCGAACTCCGCGCCGGAGACAAGGTCCTGCTCATCGGCGAGGGCATCGCCCCCGCGGGGTGGGTGGAAGACATGCGGAAGATCGTGGGACCGGACGGCACCGTGGACGAGGTGGAGATCATCCACGACGGGCGCAAGGCCGTCCTGGGCCGGCTCCCCGGACGGAACGGCCAGACCGGCTGCTGGCGCTGGGATTACGCCGACTCGAAGGCCGACGAGGAGTACGACTGCGTCGCAGTGCTCCAGGCGACCCAGCACTGCGACGACTGGGGGGAGGCGGCCAGGGACCTGCTGCGCGTGATGAAGCCGGGCCGCCGCATCGTGCTGGCCGAGTCGGTCCTGAAAGGGCCGACGTTCACCGCGCGCATCAACTCCGACGTCCATCTCCGGCAATGGTTCGACAAGCTGTTTCAGCAGGTCCCCGTGGCAGACATTCCCTACTGGTCCGGCGAGGAGGTCCGCGAAGCATTCGGGGACACGGTCGACAGCCCACAGCTGATGGAATGGCGCGGAATCGAGATGTTCTGGGGGCGAAAGAAGTAACAGCGCCAGCAGGCACTTGTCATGCCGGACAGGCTGCGCACGGAACCGAAGCCCGGAATCAGCCCCTTCCTTCGAGCGCAGCCCCATCACCTGTCTGCCGGAAGTGCCGACGACAGGTGACCCCCCGATCCTTCCGAACTCCGGGCAGTGGGATCGGCTGACAACCTGAGCCGCATTACGCGACGCCACCCAGAACGAGGAGGTTGCCGTGAGTGTCAACGAGGACCTCATGGTCATGGCATCGGACCAGCCGCTGCAGAGCGCCGTCCGAGACGAACACCTGCTGCTGTCGCCGCCGCATCCGCCCAAGGTGCCCATCAAGCTGGCGGGCGAGCAGCCGGCACTGGCCGTGGTGCACTACCCGCAGGAGTTCCAGGAAGAGGCGTACGCCCCGCCGCGCGGTGTCTACGAGAATGACGAGATCCGCGTCGAGTGGCAGAAACTGGACGGCCGGCAGCCGTTCTACCACCGCAACTGCGACGTGGACGAGATCTCCTATCAGATCGCCGGCAAACGCACCCTGATGACCGAACTCGGCTCGATCGAGCACAACTGGCCCGGCGAATTCTCCCGCATCCCCCAAGGCGTGGCGCACGACAACTACAGCCGCGCCGAAAGCCACCTGCTGTTCTACATCCCCGCGCCGGTCACCGAACTGGTATCGGCCCACCGCGAGTCCCGGGCAATGTTCCCGCCGTTTCCCGGCTGGCAGCCCGGTGAGGCCAACGAGGCCGTCACCTGGAACATGGGAACACCAGGCCGCGACATCATCCTCTTCCCGGTCGACGAACAGCAGCTGCTCGAGCATGTGCACAGCGACGACCGCCGGATACAGGTCCTGCGTGCCGACCCTGGCCGGGACACCACCTGGCTGTACGGCACCGACCGCGTCCGCATCGGCATGGTCGCCACCCTGCCCGGCGGTGAACGCCGCTATCGCCGCACCCTCGACGCCGACGAGATCCAGTACCAGGCCGACGGCCACCGCACCCTGATCACCCAGCACGGCATCGTCGACCTCGAGCCCGGCGACTTCGTGCGCATCCCGCTCGGCATCTCCCACGCCGACGTCACGACCGAGCCCGGCGCCTACGTCAGCCTGCTCTCGCGCGGCGAACTTCCCCAGGTCGCCGGTACCTCCCGTACCGCTGACCGCTACTCACCCGAACGGCTCGCGGTCCTCAAGGCGGAGGTCCACTCATGACCACGATGCTCGCCCTGCGCGCCCACCGCGATGCCACAACCCTTGCTCTGGAGGACATCCCCGTCCCTGAGCCCGGCCCGGTCGACGTCATCGTGCGGGTCGCCTCCGCCGGCCTGGCCCCGGGCATCATGCGCCTGCTCGAAATGGGCGCGTTCAAGCATCTGCCCACCACCCTCGGCTTCGAGGCCGCCGGCACCATCGCCGCCGTCGGCAGCGACGTGACCGGCGTCCACGTCGGCGACCGGGTGCGGGCACACACCTTCCTGAACTGCCGTTCCTGCATCTACTGCCGTACCGACCGCGACATGATGTGCCCGCAGCAGTCCATCATGGGCTACGCCGCCTTCAGCGACGCCGCGATGCCGCTTTACGACGAGTACCACAACGGCGTGCTCGCGGAATTCGTACGCCTCCCGCACTGGCTGGTCGACCCGCTGCCGGAATCCGTCAGCTTCGACGTCGCGGCCAAGGTGCACACCATCGCCAACGCCGTACGCGCGCTCAAGTGGGCCGAACTGCCGATGGGATCCACCGTCGTCGTCACCGCCGCGACCGGTGCCATGGGCACCGCGACGGTCAAGCTCGCCAAGCACTTCGGTATCGCCGACCTGATCCTCGTCGGCCGCCACAGTGACCGGCTCAAGACCGTCGCGGGGCTGTCCGGTGGCATCCCGGCGGGCATCGTCGCCCTTGACGAACTCCCCGACGACTGGGCCGTGAGCGGCGCACTCGCCGGCCGGCTGCGCGAACTGGCACCCGGCGGAGCACACGCGGTCCTCGACTACGTCCCCGACGGGCCAGTGACCGGTCAGGCCATGGCCGGGCTTGCGACCGGCGGCGCACTGGTGCACATGGGAGGCAACCACACGCCGCTGCCGCTGTCGCCGATGGCACTGATGATGAACATGTGGCGGTTCATCGGTACCCGCGCCTGTACCCGCAACGACGCGCTGGAAGCACTGCGCCTGCTGGAGACCGGCGCCCTCACCGCTGACGAGCTCATCACCCATCGATTCCCGCTCAGCGACGCGGTGGAGGCCATCAGCGCCATCCAACGCCGCGACGAACCCATGTGGATGCCTGTGATCAATCCCTGACCGCATATCCAACTGAGGAAAACTGAGGAAAGAGGGAACCCGAAAGTGTCCGAAACGGAAGCCGTACGCAGCGAAGAGCCGCCCTTGCTCGCGGTGGTCGGGGCGGCCGGGCTCTGCGGTACGTATCTGTTGGAGGCGGCGCGGCGGGCTCCGTTCGGGGTCCGCGCCGTGGTGCACGGGCAGGCAGGCCGTGAACGGGTGGCCGCCCTGGGCGCCGACGAGATCGTCGAGGCCGATCTCGCGGAGCCCGACTCCGTCCGTCAGGCGCTGAAGAACGCGGATTTCGTGTTCATGATCCCTCCGGCGTTCCACCCGGAGGAGGACGTCTTCGCGATCAGGGCGCTCGAGGCGGCCGAGCACGCGGGTGCGCGCCGGTTCGTGTACCTGTCCGTCCTCCACCCGCACACCCCCGGGCTGCGTCACCACCTGCGCAAGGCGAACGCCGAGGCCGCCGTGCGGGCCTCGGGCCTGGACTGGACGATCCTCCAGCCCTCGATGTTTGCCCAGATCGTCCTGTCGACGTGGGGGAGGGCCCCGGGCGGGCCGGTGAACGTGCCGTTCGACGTCCACCACGAATTCTCGATGATCGACCTGCGTGAGCTCGCGGAAGTCGGCGTCAAGGTTCTGGCCGAGCAGGGGCACGATTCGGCGACCTACGAGCTGGCAGGACCCGCCGTCACGCTTGCCGAGGCCGTGCGTATCGCGGGGCGTGCACGAGGAGTGGAGCTCGAGGCGAGGACAGTCGACTGGGGGGAAGCGCCGCTCCCGCCAGGAGTGGCCGACGATCCGTCCCGAGGCTCCGACATGCGTGCCATGTGGCAGGACTATGACCGGCACGGCCTGCGCGGCAACAGCAACGTCCTGCGGATGCTGCTCGGCCGTGAACCCGCGTCCTTCGAGGAAGCGGCCACTGCGTTCGCCGCCCGAAGTTAGCCTCGCTCCTTCGCGGGCGGGCACATCACGGTGCTGCGGCCGAGTGTGGCCTGCGGCGGTTCACAGGCTTCAAAAACCGCTCAGGCGGCGCACATGGCTGAAGGGCAGGCATGACTCCACTGCCGTGCGCGGGAGTTGGGAGTGGCTTGGCCGCGGTGCGGTCGAGCCGCGCAGGAGGCCCGGTGGGCCTCCGTCCCGAGAGCAGCACTCATCTGTGCGTGGCGGTGATCTGTGTCCCGGTCTGCTTTTCCACGTCTCCTCCGCACACCGAGGTGCCAGAAGCAAAAGAGACATCCGCTGGACAGCCAGGGCTAGTTCAAGGATCGACTGTCGATGGCAAGGGCGTCGGGGTTCAGCTCCTCGACCAGACGGTAGAGCAGACGGTGAATGGTGTCCTTGTCATCCGGAGGGAGCGGCGAGGTCGTCTCCCGTTCGATCCGCCGGGCGATCGACGCGGCACGAGCGGCCGCCTCGTCTCCCTCGGCGGTCGCGAACAGACGCATGCTGCGTCGGCTGGTCGGATGCGGCTCACGTCGCAGCAGTCCTCGCTCGACGAGCTGACCCACGCGGCCCATGGACTGGGCCGTGATGCCGGAGCGGCGCGCGATCTCCGCGGCGGGCACCCCCGGCGTCCAGAAGACCTGTTGCAGAGCGTTGTGCTGAGCCAACGTGAGGTCCCCCGCGCGCAGCGCCCGTTCGAGTCGTCCGGCGATGATCTGGGAGGACTGCCAGGCGAGATATCCGGTGGTGGGGAACGCCGCGTCGGTCACGGCCGCAGTCCACGAGGGCGCGGTGTGCTGTTAGCGAGCGTGTTACCGGTCAGTGGCGCTGCGGTCTCTGTGTCATGGACCGTGGGTCGATCCGCCATCCGTCCTACCGGCAGCCCGGGGGAGTGGCGCTCGGCAGGGAGCCGGGTCAGTCGATGGCTGTGCGGCGTGACCCGCGAGCATCACGCCAGAAGAGCACAGCGGCAGCGAACAGCGGCGTAGCCCCACGGCAGGCCAACCCGTCTTCGCCCTCCCCGTTGACGGCCCAGGTCTCCTCGTCCGGCTCGGCCAGGACGACCACCACCTGCTGATCGTCTGCACGGTCCGCCCAGGGACGGAGTCGTACGAGCGGTTGCAGCTGCTGCGGGTGGTGGGCACGCAGGACCTGACGCCAGAAATGTTGTAAAGGTGCTTGATGCAATGACGGTTGCCTGATGGGCATCAGGAGGTTAATGCTGGGCTGGTGTTCCGAAACCCGGTCCTGATCATCGACGGGTCCTCGGTCAGCAGTGCCGCAACGGACAAGGCGTACCTCCGCGGAGCGGCACCGGTACGCCCTGACGACCACCCGCACCCCCCATCGAGGGAGAGTGGACATGTCCACCGAACGTCCCGTCCAAGCCGAGACTCCCCCCGTCGAGTCCCCATCCGCCCCCACCCGGCGTACCTTCATCGCCACGACCACCGTTGTCGGAGGAGCCGCTGTGGCCGGCGGCCTGGTCGCGGGTCCGCTCACGCCCGCCGCGGAGGAAGCGGTGGCCGCCGAGGCGCCGCCCGGCAGCCGTGTCTCCTTGACGGTCAACGGCGTCCGGCGCACCGTCACGGTCGACAACCGGACCTCGCTGCTGGACCTGCTGCGCGAGCATCTCGATCTGACCGGTTCGAAGAAGGGCTGCAACGCCGGTGCCTGCGGGGCTTGCACGGTCCTGGTCGACGGACGCCGGGTCAACTCCTGCCTGACGCTGGCAGTTCGGCTGGACGGTGCCGAGGTCACCACCATCGAGGGCCTGGCGAAGGGTGACCGGCTCCACCCGCTGCAGCAGGCGTTCATCGACCAGGACGCCTTCCAGTGCGGCTTCTGCACGCCGGGGCAGATCGTGTCCGGCGTCGGGTGCATCCAGGAGGGCCACACCGGCTCCCCGGAGGAGATCCGGGAGTGGATGAGCGGCAACCTCTGCCGCTGCGGCTGCTACGTGAAGATCGAGCGCGCGGTCGAGCAGGCCGCCGGCCGGAAATGAGGGCAGATCCCCATGCACCCCTTCACCTATACCAAGGCCGCGGACACGCGGGAGGCCCTCAACGCCGGTCGCCGCGGCGGGCGTTACATCGCCGGCGGCACCACTCTGGTCGACCTGATGCGGGAGACCGTCGAACGCCCCGAGACGCTGGTCGACATCAGCGCGCTGCCGCTGAGCGAGGTCACCGTCACCAAGCGCGGTGGCCTGCGCATCGGTGCGCTGGTCAGCATGACCGAAGCCGCCGCCCACCGGGGGGTGCGTGCTCTGTATCCGGTGATCTCCGAGGCGCTGGAGCTGAGCGCGTCGGCTCAGTTGCGGAACATGGCGACCATCGGTGGCAACATCATGCAGCGCACCCGCTGCACGTACTTCCGTGACGTGAGCGCCGACTGCAACAAGCGCGAGCCCGGCTCGGGTTGCGCCGCCCGGGAGGGCTTCAACCGCAGCCACGCGATCCTCGGCACCTCCGACAGTTGCGTGGCCACGCACCCCTCCGATCTCGCGGTCGCCCTCGCCGCCCTGGAGGCCACCGTCCACCTGCGGGGCCCGGACGGCGAACGCACCCTGCCCTTCGCGGACTTCCTGCTGAAGCCGGGCAGCACCCCGAACCGCGAACAAGCCGTCCGCCTGGGCGAGTTGATCACCGCCGTGGAGATCCCGGCCCATCCTCGCCCATTGAAGTCCGGCTACCTGAAAGTGCGCGACCGTCAGTCCTACGAGTTCGCGCTCACCTCGGCCGCGGTCGCGTTGCACATCCGAGGCGGCGTCATCCGCGAGGCGAAGGTCGCCGCCGGCGGTGTGGGCACCGTGCCCTGGAAGCTGCCCGCCGTCGAGCAAGCCCTCATCGGCGAACGCCCCTCCGACCGGCTGTGGACCGAGGCCGCCGAGCACGCGGCCGACGGGGCCCGTCCCCTCACGCACAATCGGTTCAAGGCCGAGCTGCTCAAACGCACCGTCGCACGCCAGCTGAGCACCGTAGGAGGCAGCAGATGAGTCAGCCACAGGCAGCGGTCGGTGCGGCGGCGCCCCGGGTCGACGCACGGCTGAGAGTCACCGGGCGAGCGAAATACGCCGCCGACAACAACCCCGACGGGGTCGTGCACGCGGTCATCGTCGACAGCAGCGTCGGCCGTGGCCGTGTCACCGGCGTCGACGTCCGCGCCGCTGAAGCCCAGACCGGTGTTCTGAAGGTGATCAGCCACCTCAACGCCCCCGAACTGCCGCCCCGCGAAGGGCAGTTCCCGCCGGGTGAGCCGCTGCGCCCCTTGCAGGACGACCGCATCCGGTTCTTCGGTCAGCCCGTCGCGGTCGTGGTGGCGACCACGCTGGAGATCGCCCAGCACGCCGCGAGCCTGGTGGAGGTCTCCTACGACGCCCAGCCTGTCTCGACCGACATCAGTGTCGCCGAACCCGCCGACGACCCGGAGACCTATGCGCGCGGCGACGCCGACGGTGCCCTGGAATCCGCCCCTGTCCGGCTGGACCTGACGTACCGGATGGCCCGCAACCACCACAACCCGATAGAACCGGCCGCCACCGTCGCCCGCTGGGACGGTGACCGGCTGACCGTCTGGGAGAAGACCCAGTATGTGCAGGGCACCGTGTTCACCCTGTCCGCCGAGTTCGGGATCCCGCCGGACAGCATCCGTGTCATCTCGCCGTTCGTCGGCGGCGCCTTCGGCAGCGCCGCCCGTACCTGGGTGCAATCCGTCATCGCGGCCCTGGCCGCCCGCGAAGTGAAACGCCCCGTCAAACTCGTTCTCACCCGCAGGCAGTTGTACTTCGGCGTGGGATACCGGCCCGCATACGAGTACGAACTGAGCCTGGGCGGCAACCGGCAGGGCCGCCTGACCGCGTCGGCGCACGACATCCGCACCGAGAGCTCCCGCTTTGAAAGGCACAACGAACACGTTCTGGAACCCGGCCGGATGCTCTACAGCACGCCCAACGTCCGTCAGGCCTACCGTCACGTCCCGCTGGACGTGAGCACCCCGTGGTTCATGCGCGGCCCCGGCTACGCCAGCGGCGCCTTCCCCGTCGAGACGGCGATGGACGAACTCGCCCACGAACTGGGCGTGGACCCGATCGAGTTGCGGCTGCGCAACGAACCCGCCGATGACGAGTCCACCAATCTGCCGTTCTCCACCCGCCGCCTGCGCGAGTGCTACCGCGCGGGCGCCCGAGAGTTCGGCTGGCACCGGCGCAACCCCAAGCCCCGCTCGACGCGTGACGGTGACTGGCTCATCGGTATGGGGATGGCCGCCGGTGTCTACGACACCCAGCGCAGCGAGGCCCAGGCCTCGGTCAGGCTGGACGCCGACGGCACCGCCCTGGTGCAGTCCGCGACCAGCGACATGGGTCCCGGCACGGCCACCTCCATGACCCAGGTCGCCGCCGACGCCCTCGGCCTGACCATGCGCCAGGTGACCTTCCGGCTCGGCGACTCCCTCATGCCCCCGGCCCCCGTCCACGCCGGCTCACAGACCATGGCCAGCGTCGGATCCGCCGTCCAGGACGGCGGCGACAAGCTGCGCAAGCAGGCGATCACGCTCGCGGTCAGGGACGAGGACTCACCGCTGTACGGAGCTGACGCCGCCGACATCGTCGTACGAGGCGGTCGGTTGTATGTGAAGGACGAGCCCACCCGTGGGGAGACGTACCAGCGCCTCCTGGCCCGCAACAACCGCAGCCACCTCGAAGCGATGGGCTCGTACGCCGGGGCGTCGGAAGCGGAGAAGTTCTCCTTCTACGCCTACGCCGCGACGTTCGCCGAAGTCGCCGTCGACGCCCGCCTCGGCCTCGTACGGGTCCGGCGCATGGTCGGCGTGTACGACGCCGCCCGGATCATCAACCCGAGGCTCGCCGACAGCCAGGCCATCGGGGCCATGACCGGCGGCATCGGCCAGGCCCTCCTGGAGCACACGGTCACCGACCACCGCGACGGCCGGATCGTCAACGCCAACCTCGCCGACTACCTCGTGCCGACCCACGCCGACATGCCCGAAATGAAGGCGATCTACATCGAGGGTGAGGACTACGAAGCCGACCCGATCGGCGTCAAGGGACTCGGTGAGATCGTCATCGTCGGAGTGGCGCCCGCCATCGCCAACGCGGTGTTCAACGCCACCGGCCGCCGGGTCCGCGAGCTGCCGATCAAGCCCGAGGCACTCCTCTGAACCCCCGGGTGGTCGGAGTGCCCCACCCGGCCACCCGGGCTCCCGAGCGTCCGGCGGCTCATGACGCCACACCGCCGGGCACCAGGGCCGCCGCCGCGGTTTCCTCTCCCAGGGCGCGGCGGCGGCCCGCCAAGTCACTCACCTCACGGAAAGCCCGCCATGCTGAACGTCGCGGACACATTGCACCAGTGGTGCCGCGAGGCCCGCCCCTTCGCCCTCGCCACCGTCGTCCATGTCAGTGGCAGTGCACCCCTGCCCGTCGGCACGGCAATGGCCGTGGACACGGACGGCACCGCGGTCGGCAGCATCTCCGGCGGCTGTGTCGAAGCGGCGGTCCACGAACTGTGCCAACACGTCCTCGCACACGGCGGGCTGCCCGCCCGCGCCGGCTTCGGCTACTCCGACGACGACGCCTTCGCCGTCGGCCTGACCTGCGGCGGCGAGATCGAGGTCCTGGTACAGCGCGTGGAGCCCGCCGCCGAGCCCCACCTCGTCGCCGCCCTCGGTGCCGTCACCGCGGGGCGCCCCTTGGCCGTGGCCCACGTCGTCGACGGCCCCGGTGAGCTCGTCGGCCGTACGCTCCACGTCCCCGACGAGGGGCCCCACGACGGCACTCTCGGCGAAGAGAGCGAGGACCGGGCGGTCGTGGCGCATGCCCGTGCGCTTCTGCGGGCGGGCCGCACGGCCCGGATCGAGGCCGGCGGTGGGGGAGAAGCAGAGAGCTTGGGGGACGGTACATGCCCACGGCAGCTCACCGTCCTCGTCCACGTCCACGCGCCCCGTCCCCGTATGCTGATCTTCGGCGCCATCGACTTCGCCGCCGCCCTCAGCCAGGCCGGGAGCTTCCTCGGCTACCACGTCACCGTCTGCGACGCCCGCCCGGTCTTCACCACCACCGCCCGCTTCCCGCACGCTGACGAGGTCGTCACCGACTGGCCCCACCGCTACCTCGCGGCCACCGAGACCGATGCCCGCACCGCCGTCTGCGTCCTCACCCACGACGCCAAGTTCGACATCCCCCTGCTGCGTCTGGCACTGACCCTCCCCGTCGGCTATGTCGGCGCCATGGGCTCCCGACGCACCCACGAGCACCGCATCGACCTGCTCCGGGAAGCCGGCGTCCCCCAGGACCAACTGGCCCGTCTGCACTCACCGATCGGCCTGGACGTCGGCGCCCGTACTCCCGAGGAGACAGCGATCTCCATCACCGCGGAGATCATCGCTCACGCCAACCGTGGCACGGGCCGACCCCTGTCGCACGGCACCGGCCCCATCCACCGCGAGCCTTGGCCGGCCCGCGCGGCCGATCAGGTCGCGCGGACCGGGGCATAGCTCAGAACATGGTGTTGTCGTTCGCCGATGTCTCCGGCACCGCCTGGATGACGTCCCAGTGCTCGACGATCTTCCCGTTCCGTACGCGGAAGATGTCCACGACCGCACTGCCACGCTCGCCCGGCGCGAGGACGGAGTGGCTGTGGACGGCCACCAGGTCTCCCTCGGCGATGATCCGCTTCGGCGTGTTCGTCAGTTGCGGGTACTGCTGGAAGAGCCACCCCAGCCCGGCCTTCGCTCCCGCGGCTCCGTTCTCGATGTCGGGGTTGTGCTGGTAGTAGTCGGCGGCCACGTAGGTGTCGATGCCGGACAGGTCCTTGCGGACGAGAACCTGGTCGTAGTAGGCGCTCACCAGCTTCTTGTTGTACGCGGTGAGCCGGCGCGAGCCCGGCTCCTGCGTCTGCGGCCGGCTGAGCGTGGAGAACATGTCGTTGCCGCTGGCGGTGGTCTCCGGCACCTCCTGCGAGGCGTCCCAGTGCTCGGCGATCTTGCCGCCCTGGAAGCGGTAGATGTCGACGACCGCGTCGCCACGGGTACCCGGTGTCCTGACGAGGTTGGAGTGCATCACCACCAGGTTCCCCTCGGAGAAGACCCGCTGGACGTTGTACCTGGCGTTCGGGTACTGGTGGTGAAAGTAACCTCCGAGGTTCTTCAGGGCCTCGGCGCCGTTGGCGGAGTGCGGGTTGTGGGCGATGTAGTTCGGCTGTACGAACTGGTCGACGACCCTGGTGTCCCCCCGCTCGAACACGCCCTTGGTGAGACGGACGGCGGCGGACTCCTGGTAGCTGAGCCGGGCCTTCTCACCGTGGCTGACGCCGGAACGGTCGTCATGGGCGGCGAACGAGGGGGTGGCCGCGGCGGCGGGCACCACGGCGACGCCGACTGCCAGGGCCGCGGTCATGAGCGCGGCGGTGGCGGCCCTGCGGGCGTGTGCGGGAGTGGTGTTCATGGTGTTCTCCTTGGCGGTCATGGCGAATTAAGTACGACGCGCTGACTGAAATAGTCAGCATCTCTGACTTATCTGCGGTCAGATTAGTCAGAGACGCTGACTATCGTCAAGAAGTTCGCAGGAGCTGTGACCGGACGCCGAGCTGTCAGACGCCCAGGAAGCAGCGCCTCATCCCGCCCCTCAGGGGCGCCGGGCGAAGGCGACGAAGTTGGCGCCGAAGAACCTGACCTCGCGCCCGTCGTGTTCGGCCCTGCGGAAGGCCTCGTCCCAGCGGGCGATGTCCTCCGGCGTGACCAGGCCTTCGGCGATCATGGCGTCGCGGGCGGCCCAGGCCGGACCGCGCATACCCGGCGGCGGCGTGATCACATCGATGTGCCCCTCGAAGGCGACGAGCTCCAGGCCGGCCGCGGTGAGCAGTTCGTCGAGCCGGGTGCCGATGGTGAGGTCGTTGCCCCGGCGGCGGTGCAGTTCGCGGTATCGCTCGTCCATCTCCTCGTACGCCGCTGGGGCTCCGCGCAGCCGGAAGGAGTCGGCGTCGATGTCGTCGAGGTACACGGCACCGCCGCCAGGCCTGGCCAGCGTGGCGAGGTGGTCGACGATCGCCTGCTCACGGCCACCGTTGTGGGCCAGGACGTGCCGGAGCATCACCAGGTCGAAGGTTCCGGCGGGCAGCCCGGTGGCGTCGGCGGACCCGGTCGCCGTGTGCACCCGCACCCCGGCCTTCTCGGCAAGGACGGAGGCGACGGACAGCGCGTCGCCGTCCCGGTCGACCGCCCACACCGCGCCGTCCGGGCCGGCCGTCTTCGCCAGTCGCACCGCGATCGCGCCGGGTCCGCATCCCACATCCGCGATCCGCGCACCGGGAACCGCTCCTGCGGCGACCCACAGGTCGCGTTCCCTCCGCTCGGCGGCTTCGGCCATGAGTTGGTACCGCTCGATCTCCGCGTCGCTGAGGGCCAACGAGTACTCGGGCATCTCGGCCTCTCCCGTCGTCTGCTTCGGTCGCGATGGACGGCCTCACCGGCCGAGGTACGGGTCCGTGATCTCGCGGAGTCTTGCGAGACCCTCGCGGAGCTGGTCCATGCGACGTTTGCCGAGGTGGGCGGTCCACTCGGCCTCGATCTCGGCGATCGCCGCAACGGCGATGGGGTGTATGGCCTGTGCCTTGCCAGTCTGGCGGATCAGCCGGGCGCGGGCATCCGTGGGATCCGGGCGGCGCTCCACGTATCCGCCGGCCTCCAGCTGGTCGACCAGGTAGCCGGCGGTCTGTTTCGTCACCTGCGTCGCTTCGGCGAGTTCGCTGAGGCGGGTGCCGTCGGCGTTGATGCGCTGCAGGAGCTTGAACTGCGCCATGGTGACGTCGTCGTACCCGGCCTCGGTGATGGCGGCGAAGACCCGGTCACCCATCGCCCGGTAGGCGATGAAGAGCAGGGACCCGATGTCGAGCTGGTCGGTCATGCGGCCAGGCCTCCTTCAATTTTCTCGGGAATCGTCAGACACTCTGACTGAATTTGAGTACCTAAGAGTCAGAGAGACTGACTATTTTAGTCAGAGTACCGGCCCTTGGCCCCGAGCGAAGCCGGTCTGGTAGGCGATCACGACGAGTTGGGCGCGGTCCCGGGCGCCGAGCTTGGCCATGATGCGGTTCACGTGGGTCTTGGCGGTCCAGGGCGAGACGTGGAGCTGTTCGGCGATGGCGTCGTTGGAGAGGCCGGCGGCCACGAGGACGAGCACTTGGCGCTCGCGTTCGGTCAGGCTCGTCAGTTCCGGCACCGGAGGGCCCTTGGGGTCCGGTACGGCGAGGTAGCGGGCGATCAGCGCCTTGGTCGCCCTGGGCGACAGCAACGCCTCGCCCCGGGCGACCAGACGGATGGCGTCGAGAAGGTCGGTGGGCTCCACGCCCTTGCCGAGGAAGCCGCTGGCCCCGGCACGCAGCGCCTGGAAGACGTACTCGTCTGCTTCGAAGGTCGTCAGGATCAACACCCGTACGCCTGCGAGGTCGTCGTCGGCTGTGATGGCGCCGGTGGCGGCGAGGCCGTCCATGTCGGGCATCCGGATGTCCATGAGGACGACGTCGGCGAGGGTGCCGCGGGCCAGCCTGACCGCTTCGTCACCCGTCGCCGCCTCACCGACGACCTCCAGGTCCGGCTCCGACTCGATGATCATGCGGAAGCTGACACGGACGAGGGTCTGGTCGTCGGCGAGCAGAACACGGATGGTCATGCGGGTCTCTCCTGCGCGGTCGTTGCAGCCGGCTCTGCGGCAGATCCGCCCGGAGCATCCGCCGGTGTTTCGGTCTCCGGCAGCGGCAGACGCACGTCGAGGCGGAAACGACCGTCGGCGCCCGCTCCGGCGTGGAAGCTGCCGCCGACCGCATGGGCGCGCTCACGCATGCCCGTCAGCCCGTGGCCGGTGCCCTGGGCGTCCGGGACCGGGCCGGTGCGTACCGGGTTGGAGATCTCGATGTGCAGCGCGTCGGTGTGGTAGTCGACGAGCAGGTCAGCCACGGCGTCGGCACCGTGCTTGTGGGCGTTGGTCAACGCCTCCTGGATGACGCGGTAGGCGGCCAGATCGACGGCGGTCGGCAGGGGGCGCGGTCGGCCGGCCTGCCGGTGGCGGACGCTCAGCCCGGCGGCGGTCAGCGATTCGATGAGCCGTCCGAGGCGGGACAGACCGGGCACGGGTTCCGTCGGCTGCGCCTCGTCCGTCTCGTCTGTGTCGTCGCCGGACTGTCGTAGTACGTGCAGCAGCGAGCCCAGTTCGTCCAGCACCGTGCGGCCGCCCTCGCGGATGTGGCCGAGTGCCACCTCTGCCCGGTCCGGCCGGTCACGCAGGAAGTGTCCGGCGACGCCCGCCTGAATGGTGATCAGGGCGATGTGGTGGGCGACCACATCGTGGAGTTCCCTGGCGATGCGCAGCCGCTCCTCGGCGACCCGGCGACGGGCCTCCACTTCCTTGCTCGCCTCCGCACGTTGCGCCCGCTCCTCCATCGCGGCCGTGTAGTCGCGCCAGGTGCGCACGGTGCCCCCGACAGCGGCGAACGTGCCGACCCAGGCGAACACGGCACCGCCCTCCGGGTCGGAGGCCGAGTCCATCGGATAGGCGACGACGACGTACAGTGCGGTGGCCGTGAGGGCGGCGGCGATCACCGCGGTCCGACGCCGGACCGTACGGGCCACTGTGTAGACCGCGATGAACGCGGTGACGGCGAGCACGGGTGATGGACGGGAGGCGAGGACGGTGAAGGCGGTCTCGCCGAGCACCGTCAGCGCCAGGACGGGAAGCGGTGCCCGTCGGCGGGCCAGCAGGAGGAGGACCGCGGCCCCGGCGGCAACGGCGTCGGCACCTGACGGTGCTTCGCCGTCGGGCCCTCGTCCGATCAGCAGGTAGAGCAGGCCGCCGGCGCCCACGACGGCGGCGAGGGCGGCGTCCAGCAGGCGTGGCTCGACGCCGGTCACCCGTCGCCACGCCGCCGGGCCGGTCACGGCTGCACCGTCCCCTCGTACCGAGTCCCCTTGTACCGGCGGACGGGACCACCCGCCCGTACGCCAGAGGGGTACGAGCGGGTAGGCGGAGTGCTGGCGGCGATGTACTCAGTCATCGGACTCAGGCATCGCGTCGCTTGAGCAGGACGGCCGCGCCGGCCAGGAGTACCACGATGTACACGGCGAACACCGCCAGTCCGGACCCGGATGACAGTGAGCCGCTCTCCGTCTGTACCGCCATGAACGCGTTCGCCGCGTTCGACGGCAGGTACGGGCCGATGGCGTCGTTCCAGCTGCTGGGCAACAGCTGGATCAGGCCGGGCACCACGAACAGGGCGCCCACCACGAGGGTGATCGCCCCGGCGGTGTTGCGCAGCAGGGCGCCGACCGCCAGACCGATCAGGCCGGCTCCGGTCAGGTAGACCGCCGCGCCGATGACCGCGCGGAACACCCCCGGATCCGACAGCGCGGCGGTGTCCA
This sequence comes from Streptomyces yerevanensis, assembly GCF_000716805.1. Taxonomy (NCBI): domain Bacteria; kingdom Bacillati; phylum Actinomycetota; class Actinomycetes; order Kitasatosporales; family Streptomycetaceae; genus Streptomyces; species Streptomyces yerevanensis. Next base: position 96,911 of record NZ_JNWJ01000002.1, read on the forward strand.
TGTCGCGGGAGGACAGGACCGACTGGCCGAGCAGGAAGGCACCCAGGGCCGCGATGAACATGAGCACGAAGCTCACCGCGGCGAAGACGACCACCTTGCCCCACAGCACCGGCAGGCGTGAGGGAACCGCGGCGAGCGTGGCGCGGATGGTTCCGGTGGCGTACTCACCGGCGCTCATCAGGACTCCGAGCACCGCGGTGGCCAGCGCAGCGAGCATCACGCCGCCCAGGGTGATCGAGGTCGGGTCGCTGAAGTCCTCCTGGTCGGGGCCCTCTCCCGAGCCGACCACGCTGCTGAACAGCAGGCCGAAGCCGATGAGGAGGGCCACCGTGATCGCCAGCGTGAGGGTCGTCGAGCGCAGTGACCGCAGCTTGATCCATTCCATGTGGACGACCCGCGGAAAGGTGACCCGCTGACGGTCCGCCGACCGGCGTTCCGTCCTGTTCGTGTCCTGCGGGGCGAGGTCTGTGGTGCTCATCGGTTCGTCCTTCCCGTCGTGACGGGCTCCGCGGTGGTGGCGTGGTATTCGACGGAGTCGTGGGTCAGCTCCATGAACGCCTCTTCCAGCGAGGCCTCCTGACGGAACAGCTCATGCAGGACCACGCCGGCGGCCGCGGCGCGTTCACCGATCTCGGCCGCCTCCAGTCCGGTGACGTCCAGTACACCGGGCTCGCTGGTCGAAACCGTGACGTCGTCGCCCAGCAGCAGGGCACGCAGGTCCGCGGCCTGCGGTGAGCGCACCCGTACGCTGCGGCTGGAGGACCCGGCGATGAATTCGGCGAGCGGACCGGCGGACAGCAGCCGCCCCCGTCCGATCACGATCAGGTCCTCGGCGATCAACGCCATCTCGGTCATCAGGTGAGAGGAAACGAAGACCGTCCGGCCCCGGTCCGCGAGATCCTTCAACAGGTTGCGGATCCACAACACCCCTTCGGGGTCAAGGCCGTTGACCGGTTCGTCCAGCATGACGACCTGCGGATCACCGAGCAGCGCCGAGGCGATGCCCAGCCGCTGCCCCATGCCCAGTGAGAAGCCGCCCGCACGTTTGCGGGTCACCTCCGTAAGCCCGACCATGTCGATCACCTCCAGCACCCGCCGCTTGCCGATGCCGTTGCTCGCCGCCAGAGCCAGCAGGTGGTGATAGGCCGAACGACCGGGGTGGATCGACTTCGCTTCCAGCAAGGCCCCGATCTCCTGCAGCGGGGCCTTGTGCTGCTCGTACGGGCGGCCGTTGATACGCGTCGTGCCGGACGACGGCCGGTCAAGGCCCATGATCATCCGCATCGTGGTCGACTTGCCCGCGCCGTTGGGCCCGAGGAAGCCCGTCACCACTCCAGGACGCACGGTGAAGCTCAGTGCGTCGACCGCGAGCTTGTCCCCGTACCTCTTACTGAGGCCGTTCACCTCGATCACAATCCACCTCCGGGTTGTTTAGGCCTCAAGGTTCTTGCAAGACGGTCGCCTTTCGCGTCGCCCTACGGCGGTCACTGCGTGTACCACGACCGCGGTACGCCGCTGCCGACGGCAACGACCGTGGGGTGACGCTCGTCGTCGCTCGCCGTGCTCGAGCAGGGTTGACCACAGACTCGAGAGGGCTGTGAGCTGCGGATCTGTCGAGCCGCTCCGCCTCCGCGTCGCGGTGTAGGTACATCGGCTGCGGGCGCCCACCGGGACGTCGCTCCGCGTCGGTGACACGTGGGTGTCAGTGGGAGACCTCAGCCGTGTCGGTCCCTGGGGCGGGTTCCTGCGGTAGGCGCAGGGTGAACATCGCTCCCTTGCCCGGTCCCGGCGATTCGGCGGCGATGTCTCCGCCGTGGGCTCGGGCGATGCCCCGGGCGATGGTCAGGCCGATGCCGCTGCCGCCGGCGGCAGCGGGGCGGCCGGGATGCTCGAGGCGTTCGAAGCGGTGGAAGATGCGCTCCAGGTCGTGTGCGGAGATGCCGATGCCGTCGTCCACGATGCGGACGATCACGTGGTGCCCGGGATACGGGTCGCTGTGCACGGACAGCGCCACATGCCCGTGCCGATCGCATGCGGTCAGTGCGTTGCCGAGCAGGTTCACCAGGACCTGGGTGATCCGGTCCGGATCGCAGAAGGCACCGACAGGGGTGCCTGCGTCCATGCTGAGGGTCACCATCTGGTCGTCGTACTGGGGGCGCAGCCGTTCGGCTGTGGCCCGTGCCAGCGTGGCCACGTCGGTGGGCTTGCGGTGAAGAGCGAAGGCGCCCTCCTCCGACCGGGACAGGCTGGAGAGGTCGCCCGCCAGGCGCTGCAGCCGGTCCAGGTCGTCGGCGAGCGAGGCGAACATCGCGTCGTCGGGGACGAAGATGCCGTCGGCCATGCCTTCGATCTGGCCGCGCAGGATGGTGATGGGGGTCCGCATCTCGTGGGCGACCTCGGAGATCAGCCGGGCGCGGCGGCGTTCGGTGTCGGCAAGGGTTGCCGCCAGCCTGTTCACGTCCTCGACCAGCGCTGCCAGGCCCGGCTCGCTGGGGATTTCGAGGACGTCGTCGTAGTGCCCCTCGGCGAGCCGGTGCGTGGCGGCGCGGACCCTGTCGAGCGGACGCAGCAGAAACCGGGACAGGGCGATGGACGCCGGGAAAGCCGCGGCCACTCCGAACAAAAGACCGACCTGCAGGACCACGTCGCCTTCGATGTCGTCAAACCCGAGCCACACCTCGATCAGCGCGCTGATCGCCGCCATGGCCAGCAGTGCCAGGAGGAGCACCATGACGTGCGAGAGCACCAGCCGGTTGCGCAGCGACAGACGCTCCTGGAGTCGGCGCAGCCGCGCACGACTTTTGTGGTAGGCCGGGAAGCGGGAGGGCGGCATGGGCGGGTGTCCTTCCTGGCCGCTAGGCGGGGCGCCCGATGAACCGGTAGCCGATGGTGCGGACGGTGCCCACGAACCGCGGTGCGCTCGCGTCGTCGCCCAGCGCGCGCCGCAGGGTACGGATGTGTACGTCCACGACGCGCTCGTCGCCGAAGAAGTCCTCGCCCCACACCTGGGCCAGCAGGCCGCGCCGGGTGAAGACCCGCCCGGGGACCCGGGCCATCGCAAGCAGCAGATCGAAGTCGAGGGCGGACAACTCCACGGTCCGGTCGGCGTCGACGAGGACGGTCCGTGTCTCGGGATCGACACTCAGGCCGTCGAAGCGCAGCACCCCGTCCTCGTGGGCCGCCTCGGGCCGGTTGTCGGCGCGCCGCAGGATCGCGCGCACGCGCAGTGCCAGTTCGCGGGGGCTGAACGGCTTGGTGACGTAGTCGTCGCTGCCGGTGGTGAAGCCGATCAGCCGGTCGACTTCCTCGTCCCGGGCGGTGAGCATGATCACCGGGATCTGGCTCGCCTCCCGGACGCGGCGCAGGACCTGGAATCCGTCCAGCCCCGGGAGCATCACATCGAGCACCACCAGGTCCGGCCGGTCACGGGTGACCGCCTGCAGGGCGGACGGTCCGTCCGCGGCTTCGATGACGTGGAACCCGTCCGCCTCCAGATAGCCGCGCACGGTCATGCGGATCTTGGGTTCGTCATCGACGACCAGAACGCGCTGCGTACTCATCGTGCTCGCTTTCCATCGCCGAGATGGGGAGGGGAAGGGGAGGGCCGTCGCAGCCGCGGGGTGACCGGCGGCGTGGAGACAGAGGGCCTCGAACGCGGCCAGCGTACGGCGGATGTCGTGGCTGACGACGATCTCCCGGCCGGCCTCGCCCATCCGGCGCCGGGCCGCCGGGTCGTCGAGCAGTTCGATGAGGTGGCCGGCACAGAGCGGGCTGCTCTTTCCGGCAGCCGTGACGATGGCGCGCTGACCGCGCCTTCTGCGGATGTCAGCAATCGACCCGGGTGTCATGGCAGGAGGAGCACTTTGCCGACCTGTCGTTGGCTTTCCAGGTACGAGTGGGCTTCGGCCGCCTCCGCCAGGGGGTAGGCCCGGTCGATGATCGGGTTGATCTTTCCGGCCGCCAGCAGCTCCAGGCACAGCTGCTGGTCCCGCCAGGTCGCGCCGCGCACACTGGCGATCCTCACCTGCTGGCCGATGAGCGCGAGTGCGTCCAGCTCGAGCCGGGATCCCTGGCTGCTCGGTGTGCCCAGGACGATGACCGTGCCGCCGAGCCGTGTGCAGGAAAGGGAGAGCTTGAAGAAGTCGTTGCCGCCGACACAGTCCCAGACGGCGTCGGCGCCCAGACCGTGCGTCAGCTCCCTGACCTGTGCCGGCAGTCGGGGATCGGTGGAGTGCAGGATGTGGTCGTAGCCGAGCTTCCTGAGCGCTTCGTCGCGGTCCGGCTTGGTGGTGGTGCCGATGACGGTGGCTCCGCTCAGCTTCGCCAGTTGGGCGCAGGCGATCGCCATCCCGCCGCTGGCGCCGGTGATGACCACCGTGTCGCCGGGACCGACGGGTGCCTGCCGCGCACAGTTGAGCGGGGTGGTGTAGGTCCACATGGTGGCTGCGGCTGTCCCGAAGTCGACGCCGTCGGGGATGGGCAGGATCGCGTCCTGGCGACGCACGACGTACTCGGCGTATCCGCCGAAGACCTGGTGTCCGGGGTAGGCGGTGTCGACGCACAGGTTTTCGAGCCCCCGTACGCACAGGGCGCAGTTACGGCACGGCGGGTGCGGAAGCTGCACCGCCCTGTCGCCGGGGCGCCACCTGGTGACGTTCTCGCCGGTGGCGACGATTTCACCAGCAGCGTCCCGGCCGAGCTGGAACGGCAGAGGCCACGGCGGCCGTCCCGGGAGAGGCTGTGGCAAGTTGCCCGCGCGGTACCGGAGATCCCAACTGTTGACGGCCGTGGCGTGCACGCGCATCAGGATGTCGTCGGGGCCGACCTCGGGAATCGGCACCTCTGTGTACTTGAGCACCTCGGGCCCGCCATGTTCGAACAGGCGGACCGCCATCATGGTCTGTTCCACTGTCACGTTCCTTCAGATCGTTACGCGGTTCATCGGGGGCTCCATGGAGCCGCCTGCGCCTCGCCCGCCCCGGTGAGACCGTGTGCGAACGGACCTCGACCAGGCGGCTTGCCAAGCGCCGCCCGCGCCCCGTCGGCGGGGCGCGGGCGGCGGGCTCGGCGTGCGGTCGCGGCTCAGCGCGAGCCGGCGCGGCGTATACGCGCCCGCAGCTTCGGGAACTGCTCGAGGGCGTTGGTCCGCTCGAGAGCGATCCGCTGGCGCCGACTGAAGACCTCATCGACGGTCGGTTCGGGGTCGCCTGCCTTGAGAAGCGGCAGGCTGCCCTTCAGGAAGGGCATCGTCTCGACATTGTCGGCCGCGTAGAGATGGCGGGTCGCCGGCCAGTCGCTGCCGAACATGATGTGGCTGTCGGGCACCAGCGACGACAGCGGCTCCAACTGCGCGGCGGTGAACGCCTGTGCGTCGTCGAAGTACATCCGCTTGATGTAGGTGAGGGGGCCTTCCGGCAGCACCTCATTGAATGGCGGGAAGGCCGAGTGCCGTGTCGCGAGCCGGTAGGCCAGGAACGGCAGTGCCCCGCCGCTGTGCGTGAAGTGCCAGCGGATGTTCGGGTAGTCCCGCAGAACACCGTTGTAGATCAGGCTCGTCATCGCACGGGTCGCGTCGAACGTGTACTCGAAGACGTTGTTTCCGGCCGGGATGTCGGGGCCGAAGCAGAGCTTCGGAGCCGGGTTCACATCCGGACCCGTCGGGTGGACGTAGACGTAGGCACCGCGGTCATTGAGGATCTCGTACAGAGGTGCGAAGGAAGGATCCCCCAGGTAGGTGCCCTTGTAGTTGGTGAGCAGGCAGATGCCGTCGAGATCCAGTTCGCCGAGTGCGCGGTCCACCTCGGCCACCGAGCCCTCGATGTCGGGCATCGGGGTGACCGCGAAGATCCCGAACCGGTCACCACGGGTCTGCACGAGGTCGCGGGCCCAGTCGTTGACCGCGCGGGCGGTGGCGCGCCGGTCGTCGACCGGGCCGACGGTGACCTGGAGGTCGCCGAACGACAGGACGCTGGCCTGGATCCGGTACTGGTCCATGAAGGCCAGGTGCCGATCGACCGACCACGGACCGTACGCCCCGGTAATGGCGCCGAGGAGGCCGTAGCGCTCCAAGTAGTCGTTGTACACGTCGGGGGAGTAGTGCGCGTGGGTATCGATACGCCAGTTGCCCTTCGGCAGCCCCGGACCGGACGGCGCCGCCTCCGGACTGGCCATGGCAGCCGGCACCGTGGCCGCCGCCGCCGTGACAAGTGCAGCGGCCGATGCCCCTTCGATCATCCTTCGACGCGAGATGTTCCGTCGCAGGTTCATTTCCAGTTCCCTCTTCATTCTGTGTGCGAGTCAGGTCGTATGCGCGTGCGTCACGGCGCCGTCGCCAGGCCGGGCAGGGCCTGCGCAGGACGGCGATGGTCCCCGCCGTAATGGAGACCGCTGCCTCCACGCGCGGGCGTGCGCGCGGTCCAGGCCGATCGGGGAGTGCAAGCGGGTAAGTCGCTCCTCGGCCGGGCCGGTCACCGCCAACAGGTCGATCCGGCGTTTATGCGTGGGAACCCATGGCGCCTACGTAGCCGCGTCGGCCGGCAGTCGGCTGTAGAGCGGACCCGCGAGCAGCGCCGCCCACCCCGCCGGCGCTGCCCCCACCCAGGTGAACAGGCCGGCGGTTCCTTCATGCAGCGCGTCATCGCCGACCGCCGGCCCAACGGGGTCCACGTGCCTGGCCGACTCCAGCCGAAGGAACGCGCCGATCACAACGGAACCGGACAGCGCGGCGTCAACCGCCGTCGTCAGGTGCCGCACAGCGAGGTGATCAACGGTGTCCACCGGCGAGACGAGGAGTGCGTGCATGACCGCCAGACAACAGCCGCCTCATAAAGCACGTACCGCTCAGCGCATGAAGCTTCCATGAAGCCAATCGCCGGACTGGCGCCCACTTCCTGCAGCGGTCACGTGCTTCTTCCGGATTCAGGTGCCGCCCCCGGCCGCCATCCTGAGGAAACTGACGCGGAAGGCGCTGCCACCCGACCGGTACGACGAACGCGAGACTTACTCGGACGGGTCCGTCAGGAGTAGGTGGTCAGTTCTTGGGTGCGTCCGCCGTGACCGGGTGCGGGTGAAGCGGCGATCCAACAGTGCGGATGTGTGCTGCCTGTTCTCGAGGTTCGACGGCCCTCAGTTCGGCGGCCCTCAGTTCGACGGCCCTCAACGCCCGTGCCTTCGAGAGCCTCGTACCAGAGCAGGGCCCTCGCTCAGGTCGGTGGTCGACCACGCCGGCACGATCGGCCAACCGACGTCGACGAGCACGTCCAGGAGCACCTGGCGGCGCTCCACGTGCGGACGCGGGCACTGGATGGCGGCCATGCGGGGTGTGCGGTAGCGCGCGGCAGCGGTGTGGCGAGGCTCGACTCGATGGGGGTGGCGATGACGGGTTGACGCGAGTCCGTTTCGCTGCCTGAACGCGGTTGTTCCGGTTGGCCTTTGTCAAGAGCTCTCGGTGACTGCTACTGGGAGTTCTGGTGTGTGTCGGCGTGCTGCAGGGTGGTGAGCCACTGGGTGACGACGGTGTCGATGAAGGTGTCGGTGACCTGGCCGCGGTCGAGGAAGAGGCGGGCGAGGACGGGCCCGTACAGCAGGGTGAACTCGTCGTCGCTGATCTGGACGCCTGAAGGCTCCAGCAGCTTGTTGAAGTCGGTGTGGCGGTCTTTGCCGATGCGGACGAGTGCCTGGGCGCTGTCGGGGTCGTGGTCGGCCTGGGCGGCGACGGCCAGGGCCGCGGTGCGCACGGCCGGCACGCCGACGCCGGCGCGCAGGCTCTTCAGCCAGGCGGTTGCCACGGCGCGCACGTCTGTGCCCGGTTCGGGGTAGGTGCCGAGGTCGGGGCCTTCGAGGATGAGGTCGAAGAGCAGTGCGGCTCGGGTGGGCCAGTGCCGGTAGAGGGTCTGGCGGGTGACGTCTGCCCGCTCGGCCAGCAGGGCATAGGTCAGCCCGGCCGGTCCGACCTGAGGCAGCAGTTCTCGGGCGACGGCCAGCACGCGGTTGCGGGTGCGCTGCACGCGCGGGTTTCCCTGGGTCGGCTGACGGCGATGGAGGGGCTGCTTCATGCCGCCACCCTATCGACAAATCATACGCCGTGCGTGATTAGCGTCACAACCCAAATCATACGCCACGTGTGATACACATGAAGAGTAATCATACGCGCTGGATGATTCTTGTGTGTCGGTAGCATTCGAAAGGCAGACGGCCATGTCACCTCGCAACCTGCTCGAGCCCACCTTCGCCCGCACGCGCCTCGGCTCCGGCCCCGGCCTGCTCCTCGCCCACGGCGCCGGCAGCAGCCTGGCCAACACCTACGGCCCCGTCCTGCAAGCCCTCGCCGCCCGCCACACCGTCGTCGGCATCGACTACCCCGGCAGCGGCGACACCCCCCGCTCCACCACCCCGCTGTCCGTCGACGACCTCGCCGACCAGCTCATCGCCGCCGCCGACGCGGAGGGCCTCGACCGCTTCGCCGTGTCCGGCTACTCCCTCGGCGGCCCGGTCGCCATCCGCGCCGCCACCCGCCACCCCGAGCGCGTCAGCGCACTCGTCCTGACCGCCGCCTTCGGGCACCGCGACAACCGGCTCGCGCTCGCCTCCTCGGTCTGGAGCAAGATCGCCGCGTCCGGCGACCGCGAGCTGCTCGCCGAATTCCAGCTCCTGATGGCCCTCGGCAGCCAGGCACTGGAGTCGATGCCGTCCGAGCAACTGCAGCAGACCCTCGGCTACGTCGCCGCCGGCGCGGCCGACGGCAGCTCCGAGCAGACCGACCTCGTCGGCCAGGTCGACGTCCGGGACGACCTCGCTGGCCTCAAGGCCCCCACCCTGGTCATCTCGACCACCGACGACCGGCTCACCTCCCCCGCCCTGCACCGCCACCTCGCCGAGACCATCCCCGGCGCCCACCTCGCGGAAATCCCCACCGGCCACCTGCCGATGCTGGAACGGACCGACGAGTGGCTGCAGCTCATCACCGATTTCCTCGGCAAGCACAACGCCTGAAAGCACACCACGGGCGGGGCACGCAGCGAACAGCGGCGGGGCCCCTCACCCGGACCGCCCAATGATCGCGACTCACTACAGGCCCTAGTGGTGGAAATTGGCCACTTCCCGGCCCCGGATCACTTGAATCTCTGTGGGTTCGTAGACCCACTTCCCCTCGAGTTCATGGAGGAATCATGCTCAAGTTCGGCAACCTCGACGAGTCCACCGCCTTCCGCGACCAGCAGAAGGAGAAGGCCGGCCCGGTCACTGTCATCAACACGTTTGTCGCCCCGGAAGGTATGGAGGACGAGGTGGTGGCCGCCTGGGCGGACGACGCGGAGTACATGAAGAAGTCGGGGAGCCTTCTTTCGGTGCAGCTGTACCGGGGCATCGGCGGCAGCCGGCTTTTCACCAACGTCGCGGTCTGGAAATCCACCGAGCACCTCCGTGCAGCGCTCGGCACGCCGGAGTTCGCCTCGCACCTGGAGCGCTACCCTGCTGGCACCGTCGCCTACCCGCACCTGTACCAGAAGTTCGCTGTCGAGGGCGTCTGCGAAGGGGAATGATGATCGCTCCCCGATTCCGGGCTGCCGTTCGCCACGCACACGACGTGTGAGGGGGCGCTTCCCGTTGCTGGTCCGACGGCCGGGACGGGTCGGCGGTGATGGCAGTACCTGGAGCTGTTCCCCAGGTACTGCCAGAGGACCGGCAAAGCAGCTTTGACTCCCTCAGGGGAAGCGGCAGCATCACCGCAACGTCGTCGGCCCGCCCTCTGCGGCGGCGAACGCCGTCACACCGCTTCGGCGGAGTCTGCCTTGCCACGGACGACATCCCGCAGACGCTTCTTGCCGATCTTGCCGATCTTCGTCAGCGGAAGTTCGTCCATGACCAGCAGGTCCTCGGGGAGTTTGTAGCGGGCCCCCTGCGTCGCGGTGAGGGAGGCTCGGACCGATTCGAGGGTCAGGTCGTTGCCCGGTTCGACGACCACCACCACGCACACCCGTCCCCCAGGTCCGGGTCGGGCTTCGCGATGGCGGCGACGCGGGCGACACCGGGCAGGCGGTGGATGAGAGGAAGGCAGCAGGACGTACCGGACCGAGTCGTACCTCGGGCATGGAGCGGCCGACTTCTCGCTCAGGTAGGTGTACAGCTCGTCGGGGCTCCGGAAGTGGACGGAGACGACGATGTTGGCCTGGCCGGTGGTGGCGGACGCGAAATGCGCCTCCGGGTGTGTGGCGAGACTCCGAGGACGGCGGCGATACGGTTGAACGGTGCGCGCCCGTCGAGCTGCAGCGCTTGCAGTATCTGGAGGTCGAGGGAATCGAGGGCCGGCGAGCCTGCCGTCTTACGCCTCCCGGACCACGTCGGCCACCTCGTTGAGCAGTGCCCTCAGCTGTGCGGCTTTCTTGGTCCCCAGCTTCTCGGCGATCCGCTCTTCGATCTCCACGATCACGGCATCGGCATCGCGCAGGGAGTCCCGGCCGGCGTCCGTGAGGTGAAGCTCCTGCACGTGGCGGTGGCGTGGGTGCGGCCGACGTTCCAGTTGGCCCCGGCCCTCCAGGCGGGCCACCTGGGAGGCCACTGCCTGCGGGGTGACGTTCAGGTGGCGGGCCAGTTCCGCGCCGGTCAGGCCGGGATGGTTATGGACGGAGATCAGCAGGGCGTACTGCGCGGCCGCGATGCCCTGAGGTCGTAGCCGCTGATCCTTCCGGGCCTGCACAGCCCACTCCGCCCGCCGCAGCGCCCAGGTCACCCGGTTCAGCGTGTCGGCAGCGATCGGCCGTTCGTCATCCTGTGTCACGCGGCGAGAATACGACACATGGGTGCTGGTCAAGCGCTTGATTGTGTTCAAGTGAGTGAATAGCTAAGTGAATGAACAGCTCAGTCGACGGGACCGCGGGCTCAGGCCTCGCGAACCGTCTCGGCCACCCGGTCGAGCAGACCCCGCAGTTGCGCGGTCTCGTCCGGGCCGAGACCATCGGTGATCTGCATCTCGATGTCGGCGATCACTTTGTCGGCCGCGTGCAGCGCCTCCCTCCCGGCGTCAGTGAGGTGCAGCTCCTGCACATGCCGGTGACGCGGATGGTCGCGTCTCTCCAACTGTCCGCGGCTCTCCAGGCGCGCCACCAACGAGGCGATGGCCTGTGGGGTCACGTTGAGGCGGCGGGCCAGCTCGGCGCCGGTCAGTCCCGGCTCGACATGCACCGAGATCAGGAGCGTGTAGTGCGCCGCCGCCATGCCCAGGGGGCGCAGCCGCTGCTCTTTGAGTGTCTGCACCGCCAGCTCCGCGCGGCGCAGCGCCCAGGTCGCCCGGTCAAGTGCGTCGGGCCCGACGGGCTCCTTGTCATTCCGTATCACGCGAGAAGAATACGACACTTCAAGAGCGTAAAGCGTTTGATTCCTGTCCATGTTTAGTGACCGCTCTGGTCGCGGGTGGTAATCAGCCCACCCTCGCGGCTCGCTACATGGGCCCGCGAACATGGGGGGGCATGACTGGCGGGCAGGCGGCTGTCTCCCGCCGTCTCCTCGGCCACTGTCCATCGCTCGGTCTCGAGCGGGCCTGTGGCGCCCGCCGTGCGCCCTGGCCTTCCTGGACACCGTCAACCGTGTGCCGGTTTCCTCCCTCGGCGTGACCCGGTTCGGGCAGTCCGGATCGCTCGAGGACGTCTACCGCCGTCACGGGCTCGATGCGGACAGCATCGTTCGTGCCGCCCTTGACCTGACCGGCTGAGCCGCAAGAACCTTTCTAGCTATCAAATGGTTGATGCTAGCCAGCTTGGTTGATATTCTGGTGCTTGCTCGGCCCTCGAGCCATCGCTGAAGTCATTCACGTCGGCGCGCACCCGCTGTCACACAGTGGCCCTTCACCGCGCCGAAGACCGCGTCCGTCACCTGCCATCGCCCTCGGGGGTGCTGCTCGGGCGCAGGCGGTCGCAAGAAAGTGGGAGAAACCCGTGACCAACAACACTCCAACGATCACGCGTGACGGAGTCATCGGACAGGACGGGAGCGAGGTGGTCACCATCGACCAGGCCACCGGGGCCGAGTTCGCCCGGTACCCCGCGGCGGGCAAGGAAGAGGCGGCCACGGCCGTTGCTGCCGCCCGCTCGGCCTCCGGGTCCTGGTGGGACCTCGGATTCGAGGGCCGCACGGAGCGGTTGCGCGCCTGGCGGCGGGAGATGGCCGTGAGCGGTGAGGAGGGGGCCGCTCTCATTCACGCCGAGAACGGCAAGCCTCTCGACGAGGCCCGCGTGGAGGTGCTCGGGATTCTGGAGCACGTGCAGTACGCCATCGAAAACGCCGAGCGCGTACTGGGACGCCGGGAGCTCCCCGGCAGCCCCACCGTGCCCAACCAGCGTGCCTGGGTCGAATACCAGCCCTACGGCGTCGTCGGTGTCATCGGCCCGTGGAACTTCCCCCTGCTGACGCCAGGGGCCATCCTGATCGAGGCGATCGCGGCCGGAAACGCCGCCATCCTCAAGCCCAGCCAGATCACGCCCGGCATCGGGGAGTGGCTCGCCCGGACCTGGCAGCGTGCGGTTCCCGACTTCCCGAACGTCCTCCAGTGCCTCAACGGGTTCGGGGCCACGGGCCAGGCACTCATCGAAGCCGGTCTGAACAAGCTCGCGTTCACCGGCAGCGTCAACACGGGCAAGACGGTGGCCGCCCAGTGCGCGCAGACCCTGACCCCCGTACTGCTCGAACTCGGCGGAAAGGACGGCGTCATCGTGGCCGAGGACGCAGACCTGGACGAAGCCGCCAAGCACGTCGTGTGGGGCGCATTGCAGAACACCGGACATGGCTGCATCAGTCTCGAAGTGGCCTACGTCGTCGAGTCGGTTCACGACGAGTTCGTCGAGAAGATCAGCGACCTCGCCAAGCAGGTACGCGTCGGCAGCGACGAGGACGCGGAGATCGGGCCGGTTCCCCTGCCCACCCAGGTACCGATCATCCGGGAGCACATCCAGGACGCTCTCGAGCGCGGCGCGACAGCCACTGTCGGTGGTATCGAGGCAGTGGGGGAGCGCTATGTCACCCCCACCGTCCTCGTCGGCGTGACCCCCGACGCCCTGGCGGCGACGGAGGAGACGTTCGGGCCCACGCTGGCCGTCGTCAAGGTCACCGACACCGAGGAGGCCATCGCGCACATCAACGCCGGCCGGTACGGACTGGGCAGCGCCGTCTTCAGCCGCGACCGCGGCGGAGCCATCGCCCGTCGCCTCCGCGTCGGAATGACCAGCATCAACGACGCCCTGGTGTTCTCCATCAATCCCGCGGTGCCCTTCGGCGGTCGCGGCGACAGCGGTTACGGGCGCAAGCAGGGCGAGGAAGGACTCCGGGAGTTCGCCTACCCGCACTCCTTCACCGCCAAGACCGGCCCCGCTCAGTTCTCGGCCACCACCTTCGGCAGGCCCGCGGGTGCGATGGCGGGAGCCCTCGCCGGCGTACGCAACAGGATCCTGGCCGAGGGCGGCGAGAAGACCGACTGATCAACTGACGGGCGGAGACGACCGGTTCCGGGCCGAGCGCGTTCCGGCATCCACTCCGTCACCAGGCCGGTCATGGACCGGCTTGGCACCGGGTCCGAGATGGCGTACCACCTCGGACCCGGTCGCCGGAGGCGGCCCGCCGATGGTGCGAGCCGACTGCAACCAGCCGACGCCATGCCCGCCAACACGATCCGGTGGCGGCGACTCGGAGGGCCACCGGACCTCTCCTGAGGAAACGACGCGCACCTTCGCGGAGCGCACCAGGCATTGGTACGTCCCGACAACCACCCACGCCACCATCGAGGAAGAGTGGACATGTCCGACGAACGTCCCTTCCAAGCCGTGACTCCACCCGCCGAGCCCCCCACCGAGGCCACCCGGCGAAGATTCATCGCCGCGACCGCCGCTGCCGGAGGAGCCGCCGTGGTCGGCGGCCTGGTCACGGGGTCGCCCGCGCTGGCAGCCGAGGCAGCGCCCGGCAGCCGCGCTTCCACGACGGTCGGCAGCTCGAAGGACCGTCGGAACACTCAGAAGGAGAAAAAGATGCGCATCGTGGCCGTGGAAGAGGCGTTCTCCGTTCCCGGAGCCATCCGGCAGGAGGAAGCGATCCGTCAGCGCATGCCCGTGCCGGAGGCGATCAAGCAGGAGTGGTTCCGGCGGCTGGACGATCTGACCGAACTGCGGCTGGCGGACATGGATGCCAACGGCGTCGATGTGCAGGTCCTGTCGTATTCCACGCCGGGCGTGGAAGTGATCGAAGATCCCGCGGAGGCGGTGGCGGCCGCGCGGCAGATCAACGACTCTCTGGCCAAGGCGATCGCCGCCCATCCGACCCGCTTCGCGGGCTTTGCCACCCTTCCGTTGCAGGACCCCAAGGCCGCGGTCGTGGAGCTGCGCCGGGCGGTGAACGAACTCGGGTTCAAGGGTGTGCTGTACAACGACCACGTGCGGGGGCACTACCTGGACGAGCCGCAGTTCAGGCCGCTATGGGCCGAGCTGGAGCGCCTCGGCGTGCCGCTGTATCTGCATCCGGCTGTCATTCCGGCCGACAACTGGCGTGTCTTCGAGGGGTATCCCGTGCTGAACGGGCCGACGTGGGGTTGGACCGCGACGGTAGGTGCCCATGCGCTCCGGGTGATCTACAGCGGCGTGTTCGACCAGTTCCCGGGCGCGTCGTTGATATTGGGGCACATGGGCGAGCTGCTGCCGTTCCAGATGGCCCGGCTCGACAGCCGCTATCCCCACGTGCCTGTTGAGCAGAGGGTGCAGCACCTGCCCTCGTACTACCTGCGGAACAACGTGTACGTCACCACCAGCGGAGTCATGTCACATGCCGCACTGCTGGGAGCCGTCCACGCGGTCGGCGTCGACCGCGTGTTGTTCGCCATCGACTACCCGTTCGAGTCCAGCGCCGAGGCGGTGGGGTTCCTGCGCTCCGCACCGCACGAGCCGGCCGACCTCAAGCGCATCGCGCACGGCAATGCCGAGCGAATTCTCCGGCTGTGAACACCAACAGCCTGTGTAGAGAGGTCGTATGACGAGCCTCGAAGACTGCTATGGCGTGCGCCACCATGCGGCTTCACGGTGGTGCGCGCCGCCGTCGTTCACAGGTCCTGGCCGATGTCCTGCACGGTCGTGAGCAGCGGTTGGGACAGTTCTGTGAGCCGCGCGCGGGTGCAGCGGACGGACGGAGCCGCCACGGCTACGGCGGCCACGGCGGTGCCGGTGCGGTCGCGTACGCATGCGCCGACGGCGTGCACGCCGCGCTCACTCTCCTGGAGGTTGAGGGCGTAGCCGTGGCGGCGCACGGACACCAGCTCGTTCATCAGGCGCTCGAAGTCCTCGGACACCTCGGAGGCCTTGGTCCGGTCCCCGGGGAGCCCGTTGGGGTAGAGGGCCCGGAGCCGGTCCGCCGGCAGTGCCGCGAGCAGGGCCTTGCCGCCCGAGGTCACGTGCGCGGGCAGGAGCGTGCCGGTGCGGTAGCTGACGCGCAGCGCCTGGGGGCCCTCCATGCCGTCCAGGAAGCGGCTGCCGTTGCCCTCGAGCACCATCAGGTGGGTCGTCTCACGGACGGCGTCCGCCAGCCGTCGCAGGTGGGGGTGGGCGACGGTGATCAGATCCGGGGGAGGAGCCGCCTGGCTTCCCCTGATCGCCTGCAGAGCCGGCCCCGGCCGGTACACCTTGTGGCGGTCCTGCGCCGCGAATCCCTCGAAGACGAGCATCGCGAGGATCCGGTGAGCGGTCGAGCGCGCGACGCCGAGCCGGTCCGCGACGTCCATCACCCGAAGCTCGTCGAGCTCGTGCAGCAGCCGGACGACGCGGAGGGCATTGCCGGCGCCACTCACCGGATACGAAGGGCTGGGCGAACGGTCCGCTGAATTCTCCATAGAGGAATCCTAGCCTTCAAGGATTCCGGTGAAGGGAAACATCGGCGTAGCGTCATGAAACAGCGCGGGACGATGCGCGCTTCTTCTGACGGTCGCCGTAGACACGACGTGGAGGTTTCCGTGACCGACACCACCAGCGAACAGACCGAGCGCAAGCTGCTCGACGAGTTGTACGCGGACTTCAAGAATGCGGGCCTGATCCCGCTGTGGACGCAGGTGGACGACCTCATGCCGATGTCGCCGCAGCCTGCCGCGATCCCGCACCTGTGGCGGTGGGCGGAGCTTCTGCCCATCGCACAGCGCTCCGGAGAGCTGGTGCCGGTGGGGCGTGGCGGCGAGCGCCGCGCCATGGCCCTGTCCAACCCCGGCCTTCCGGGCCTTCCCTACGCCACTGCGACCCTGTGGACCGCGATCCAGTACCTGGGGCCGCGCGAGGTCGCCCCCTCGCACCGGCACAGCCAGGGCGCCTTCCGGTTCGTGCTCGAAGGCGAGGGCGTGTGGACCAACGTCGACGGGGACGCGGTGGCGATGCGGCGCGGTGACCTGCTGCTCACGCCGAGCTGGGCCTTCCACGAGCACCAGAACGTCACCGACAAGCCGATGGCCTGGCTCGACGGCCTCGACATCCCGCTCATCTCCCAACTGGACGCCGGCTTCTTCGAGTTCGGACCCGACGAGCTCTCCACCCGTGCCACCCCCGAGCGCTCGCGCGGCGAGCGACTGTGGGGCCACCCCGGGCTGCGCCCGATCGGCCGGCCCGACCGGCCCAACTCCCCGCTGGGTGCCTACCGCTGGGAACACACCGACGCCGCCCTGACCGCCCAGCTGGAACTGGAGGACGAAGGCGTACCCGGTGTGCTCGAGCCCGGACACGCCGGAGTCCGCTTCTCCAACCCCACCACCGGCAAGGACGCCCTGGTCACGATGCGTACCGAGATGCGCCGACTGCGGGCCGGCACGCAGACCGTCCCGGTGCGCTCGGTCGGCTCCGCGGTCTGGCAGGTGTTCGACGGCGAGGCGGTCGCCCATGTCGGTGACAGGGTCTTCGAGATCGCCAAGGGCGACCTGTTCGTCGTCCCGTCCTGGTGCGAGGTCTCGCTGTCCGCCCGTACCCAGGTCGACCTGTTCCGTTTCAGCGACGAGCCCGTCTACGAGGCCCTGGGCCTCGCCCGTACCTCCCGAGGAGCCCACAAGTGAAGCTCGCCACCATCCGGGTCAACGGCAGCACGCGCGCCGTCCGCGTAGACGAGGGCAAGGCGGTGGACTTGGGCGAGAGCGACCTGGTGGGCTTCCTGCGCCACGGCGACTGGGCGGCGCGTGCCGCGGACGCCGACGGCGAAACGTACGAAGGCGCCCTGGACTACGCCCCGGTGGTCGTCGCGCCGGAGAAGGTCGTGTGCGTCGGCCTCAACTACCGCACCCACATTCTGGAGATGGGCCGCGAACTCCCCTCGCATCCCACGCTGTTCTCCAAGTACGCGCGGGCGCTGGTCGGCGCGTACGACGAGGTGACCCTGCCCGCTTCCTCCACGCAGATGGACTGGGAGGCCGAACTCGGCGTCGTCATCGGGTCCGAGGTCCGGCACGCCGACACGGAGCGGGCGCGGGCCGCGATCGCCGGGTACACCGTGCTCAACGACGTCACCGCCCGCGACTGGCAGTACCGCACCACCCAGTGGGACCAGGGCAAGACCTTCGAGGCCACCACCCCCATCGGACCGTGGCTGGTGACCGCCGACGACCCCACGGTGACCGCCCAGGGCCTGAGCCTGTCGTGCGAGGTCGACGGCGACACGGTGCAGAAGGCCGACACCGGGGACCTCGTCTTCGACCCGGCCATGCTGGTCGCGTACCTGTCCGAGATCATCACGCTGGTGCCCGGCGACGTGATCGCCACCGGTACTCCGGGCGGGGTCGGCCATGCCCGCAAGCCCGCCCGCTACCTGCAGGACGGTTCGCTCCTCGTCACCCGGATCGAGGGAATCGGCGAGTGCCGTAACACCTGTCGCCGGGAGAAGCGGTGAGTGCACGCCCGGGCGCGATGCTGGAGCGGGCCGCCAAGGGCACGGCCGCCTTCGAAGCCGCGTGCACTGGCTGACCGACTCGGGGCTCACCAGGCCCTCGTACCTGCCGGGCTGGAGCAGGGCCACGTCGTCGCCCACGTCGCCCGCAACGCCGAGGCCCTCGTCAACCTGCTGACCTGGGCGCGGACAGGTGTCGCGACTCCCATGTACGCAAGTGGCGACCAGCGTGCGCGCGAGATCGAGGACGGCGCCCGCCAACCGGTCGGCGCCCTGCGCGCCGACCTCCTCGCGGCCGATGGGCGACTGGCCGAGGGGTTCGCCGACCTGCCGGATGAGTGCTGGGCAGCGACCGTGCGGACGGCACGGGGCCGCGAGGTGCCCGCCTCTCAGGTGCCCTGGATGCGGGTGCGCGAGGTGTGGGTCCACGCCGTCGACGCTGTCGACCTGAACATCGACACCACCTTCGACGACGTCCCACACGAGGTGTGCAACGCGCTCCTCGACGACGTGGCCGCCGCCTTCCGGGCCCACCCGGACTGTCCCCTCGTCGAGCTGCGGGCTCCGGACTGCGCCGCAGCTCAGGCGGCCGCCGGTTTCCGGATGCGTGGGTGGTTCTCCAGCGCCCACCGCACGCTCTTCGGCGGGTGTCCGAGGAGGGTTTCCAGTTGGTCGGTGGTGCCGCGGTATCCGCCGCCGCCCATCAGCCGGGTCGGGGTTTCGGGGGTGCCTCGACTTTGACCCGGGAAACCGACCGGTTTACGATGCGATTGAGACCGATCGGTTTCCCCTGGAGGTCGTGACCGCGATCCGAGGGCGTCGTCGGCATCGCGGGTGGAATCGACTCGGTGCTGTTCGGGGCTTGGTGGCGATGTGCTCGTCGGAGGGGTGGCGCCGAGTCAAGAGGTCTGTCGCTCTTCCGAGGCGCGCCCGCGCCGAGGGCTGAACGCACCGAGGAGCTCGGCCCGCAACGGCGCCGTCCGGTCTTCTCCTGACGCAGTCGTGTTGTCGAGATCGGAGTAGGCCATGCAGGAAATTCACCCCTTCCGCGTTCTGCGCGCGAAACCGCTGTGGATCGCCAACGGTGTCATCACGGGTGTCCTGGCGCTGTTGTTCACCGTGTTCTATGTCGGCGCCAGCATCGACCCGGTCGATCACATGGAGAAGCTGCCCGTCGGTCTGGTCAACGCCGACAAGGGGGCTGACACCGGTGGCAAGCAGGTCAACCTGGGCGGGCAGATCACCGAGTCGATCAAGAAGTCCACCGTGAACGGAAACAAGATCGACTGGAAGGTGATGGACGAGAAGGAGATGAAGGACGAGCTCGGCGAGGGCAAGTTGTTCGGCGCGCTCGTCGTGCCCGACGACTTCACCTCCTCCGTCACCGCACTGGCCGACACCTCGGCCACCGGGACCCCGGCCCGCCCGACGCTGACGGTGCTGACCAACCAGTCCGCCGGCAGTGTGGGCTCCAGCCTGGCTCGGGCGGCGACGACGCAGGCGGCCGAGAGCGCCTCGCTCCAGGTGGGCAAGGAGCTGACCGCGCAGAACGGGGCCGGGCAGGCGAAGCTGCCCGCCGCGGCGCGCGTCCTGCTCGCCGACCCGGCCGCCGTCACGGTCAAGGACGGGCACCCACTCGACTCGCACAGCGGTCTGGGTCTGACGGCGTTCTACTACGCGCTCGTCCTGGTGGTCTGCGGCATGCTCTCCGCCAATGTCATCAGCGGCCAGGTCGACCACGCCCTCGGCTACACCCACAACGACATGGGCCCGCTGCGCCTGCACCGCCCACTCATCCGGGCGACCCGGGTGCAGACCCTCGCCATCAGCAGCACCCTCATGGTCGGCCTGTCCCTGCTGATGGGAACCCTGGTCATGGCGGGCGCGGTCGGCATCATGGGCATGGCCGCCGCCCATCTGCCGCTGCTGTGGCTGTTCTCGGTGTGCGCCATCGCCGTCGCCGGGATCGGTGCGCTCTCCCTCCTCGCCGTCTTCGGCACGCCCGGCATGCTGGTGGTCACGCTGGTCTTCATCGGGATGGCGGTGCCGACGGCCGGTGCCACCACCCCCATCGAGGCGCTGCCCGGCTTCTACCGCTTCCTTGCGGAGTTCGAGCCGCTGCGGCAGATCACGGGTGGTATCCGTTCGATTCTCTACTACGACGCCCAGGGAGACGCGGGTCTGACCCGGGGTTGGGTGATGATGGCCGTCGGCCTCGTGGTGGCCGCGCTGTTCGGCTTCGGCATGACCGGTTGGTACGACCGCAAGGGGCTGCACCGCGTTCCGGCCGAGAAGAAGCCCGAGGAGACTGCCGTCGCGGCGTAGCGGAGACGTCGCCGCACCTGGTAAACCGATCGGTTTCAATTTCGAGAAAACCGAGTTAGCCTCACACCATGACCACACAGGTGAAACCGACCTCCCGAGAGCGGCTGCTGGAGGCAGCGGCCACACTCGCCTACCGCGAGGGCGTCAGTATCGGCGTCGAGGCGCTGTGCAAGGCGGCGGGGGTGTCCAAGCGCTCCATGTACCAGCTGTTCGAGAGCAAGGACGAGCTGCTGGCGGCGAGCCTGGACAAGGGCGCCGCTGACTTCGTGGCGGGGCTCCTGCCGGCGGTGGACGACGGCCGTTCACCCCGCGAGCGGATCCTGCACGTCTTCGAGCAGCTCGAGTCGCTGGCGGGTGTCCCCGAGTTCCGCGGCTGTCAGTACCTGGCTGTGCAGATCGAGCTCAAGGATCAGACCCACCCCGCAAGCCGGGTGGCGCACCGGGTCAAGGGGGGCCTGACGGCGTTTTTCCGTGCCGAGGCCGAACAGGGCGGGGCGAGCGATCCCGACCTGCTGGCCCGGCAGCTCAGCCTGGTCTTCGACGGCGCCAGCGCCCGTGCGGGGATCGGGGCCGACAAGCTGACGGGGCTCATCGCGCCCACTGTGGCCGCCCTGCTCGATGCGACAGGCATGCGCTGACACATCACCTTTTCGCGCAGTCCGGGGAAGGCGGATGTGCTCTGCGGCGGCTCTCGTACCGCCCACGCCGGTGGCCCGACGTGTCGGCCGACCTGTTGAAGCTCGATCCGCTGGCGGCGGCCCGGCGCGGCTTTATGGTCGTCGTCCAGGACACCCGGGGCCGGTTCGCCTCCGAGGGGGAGTGGGAGCCGTGGACGTACGAGGAGAGCGACGGGTACGACACCGTGCGGTGGGCCGCCGCCCTTGCCGGCTCGAACGGCTCCGTCGGCATGATCGGCGCCAGCTATTTCGGTAACACGCAGTGGATGGCGGCGCTGTCCAAGCCGCCGGAGCTCAAGGCGATCGCGCCGTTGATCACGTGGTCCGATCCGGACGACGGGCTGTTCTCGCGCGGCGGTGCGATCGAGCTCGGCATCACCGTGCCGTGGTCGCTGATGCAGGGCGCCGACACGCTGATGCGCCGTCACCGCACCGACCTCGACGGGCTCGTGAACGGCATCACCGGGCTCGTGCGGGATGAGGTCCGGTTCACTGCGCTCCCTGCTCCAGGGCGTCTGACCTGGCAGTCCCCCTGAGGCGGATCAGGCAGCGACCTGGCGGGGCCGGCCTCGTTCCCTGAGGAAAGCTTGGAGTGAGCCCCGCCCGGACTGCCCGGCGCCCGACTTCTGAGGTCGTCAGTTGCATGGCGCAACGTGCTAGATTGAAAGCATGTTGGGCCGGACCTACGAAAATCAGCTGTGCTCCATAGCCCGGACTCTTGAGGTTGTCGGCGAGCGCTGGACTTTGCTGATCATTCGCGATGCGCAGCTTGGCCTGCGCCGGTTCGAGGAGTTTCAAGACAGCCTCGGTATCGCCCGCAACGTGCTTACCAACCGCCTCACCAAGCTGGTCGACGAGGGGTTGCTTGAGCGGGTCTGTTATCAGGAGCGGCCCGCCCGCTACGAGTACCGGCCGACGGGCAAGGCCAAGGACTTGCTCACCGCCGTGCTTGCCTTGATGCACTGGGGCGATGAGCACGCCGAGGACCCGGCCGGCCCGCCGCGGATCACCAGCCATGCGGGATGCGGGGGCAACGTTCGGGAACAGCTCGTGTGCACCGGATGCGGACAAGTGGTAGGGCCGGACGCCGTTCTCCTGCTTCCCGGCCCAGCGCTCACCGACTCCCCGGCCTGACACAGTCGCTGCGGTGGAATCCGATCCGCGATCCGACGCCAGTGCCGCGCCCGCATCGCCCCCGAGTCGGTAGGGCTGCCTGAGTGCGGCGCAGGCCACTGGGCCCGGAAGCAGATGCGTCAGCTGTGAATGATCAAAAGGATCGCAGCCGCCGACGCTCCGAGCAGCACTGCGCCAACGCCCTACGACAGCTTGTGCTGCCGTAGGGGAGGCATCGCTCTGTCCAGGGCGACACCGCCGACGCCCAGGCCCTGTCAGCCCCGCGGCATCACACTCGCAACCTCGGTAGTTGCTTCACGAAACCCATGCGATTAGGGTGCTAGTTGCTTCATGAAACTCACTCTTCCCGCTCCCGTGAGGTGACACCCGATGGCCAAACAGAACAAGCTCGACGACCATCCCACCGTCGTCCAGGTCCGCCAGCGGCGCGAGCGCGGCTCCGACCGGCCCGCCGAGCCGCTGGATGCGGCATGGCTGCGGCAGCTGTGTCTCGACGCGGGTGCGGACGACGTTGGCTTCGTCGAGATCGACCGGCCGGAAGTCGCCGACCAGCGAGCGGACCTGGGTGCCGCGCTGCCGGGTGTCCGAACGTTGATCAGCTTCGTGGTCCGAATGAACCGGGAGAACATCCGCACTCCGGCGCGTTCGGTGGCCAACCTGGAATTCCATCACAGCGGCGACCACACCAACGAGGTGGGCCGGCAAGTGGTGGCTGAGCTGGAGGCGATGGGTGTGCGCGCCATCAATCCCGCGATGGGTTTTCCGATGGAGATGGACAAGTTCCCCAGGAAAGCGTGGGTTGTCTCGCACAAGCCGGTCGCCGTGGCGGCCGGGCTCGGCAAGATGGGAATTCACCGCAACGTCATCCACCCAAAATTCGGCAACTTCGTCCTGCTGGGCACGATTCTGATCGACGCTGAGATAAGCGACTCCTCCCAGCCTATCGAGTTCAATCCCTGCCTTGAATGCAAGCTGTGTGTGACCGCCTGCCCGACCGGGGCGATCGCCTCCGACGGGCACTTCAACTTCTCCGCCTGCTACACGCACAACTACCGCGAGTTCATGGGCGGCTTCGGTGACTGGGCCGAACAGGTCGCTGAGAGCCGCAACGCCGACGACTACCGCTCACGGGTGAGCGACGCCGAGAGCGCGTCCATGTGGCAAAGCCTCTCCTTCGGCGCCAACTACAAGGCTGCCTACTGCATGTCGGTCTGCCCGGCCGGCGAGGACGTCATCGGCCCCTGGTTGGACAGTCGCAAGTCGCACCTGGACACGGTCGTCCGCCCACTGATGAACAAGGAAGAGACCGTCTACGTCCTCTCGGACTCCGACGCCGAGCAGCACGTGGCCAGTAAATTCCCACACAAACGCACGAAGCGAGTAGGGCAGAGCCTGCGGGCGAACAGCATCGAGGGTTTGGTGGAAGGCATGCCGCTGATTTTTCAGCGAGAGCAGGCCGCGGAAATGTCCGCAACCTATCATTTCACCTTCACCGGCGCCGAGTCCCGGCAGATCACCGTGACCATCCGCGACCGCGAACTCGATATCGCCGACGGGCATCACGGCGAGCCGGACCTCAAAATCACCGCCGACGCGGGCACCTGGCTGCGTTTCCTCACCAAACGGGCAGTGCTGCCGTGGGCGTTGCTGCGTCGCCGCATCAAGATGCAGGGCTCGCCGCGGCTGTTGCTGGCCTTCGGCCGTTGCTTCCCGTCCTGATCGGTCCAGAAGAAATGGACCGATGAATTATCACCTGAATTGTCACCACGAAATGGAAGGCCGATCATGAGCACCCTCCGCACCGAGGTCGAGCGCGACCTCGTACTGGAACGCAAGGAGACGGTGGCCGAAGGTGTCGCGCTGCTGACGTTGCGCGACGCGGAAGGTCGGCAGCTGCCGGAATGGGAGCCGGGAGCACACATCGATCTGATGCTGCGAGCGGACCTGGTCAGGCAGTATTCGCTGTGCGGGGACCCGGGGGACCGGTCCTGTCTTCAGGTCGCGGTGCTGCGTGAACCGGAAAGCCGGGGCGGGTCGAGCTACGTGCACGACGTGCTCTCCGAAGGTGAGTCGGTACGCATTCGCGGGCCCCGCAACAACTTTCCGCTCGAGAAGACCAAGCGCTACCTGTTCATCGCAGGCGGGATCGGAATCACCCCGATGCTGCCCATGCTGGCGGCCGTCCACGCGCGCGGCGCCGACTGGCGCCTCGTCTACGGGGGACGCACCCGAGCTTCGATGGCGTTCCGCGATGATCTGCAGCGGGCCTACGGAGAGCGGGTGATGCTGCGACCGCAGGACGAATACGGGCTGCTGGACCTGCCTTCGCTGCTGGGCAAACCGCAACGGCGGACAGCCGTCTACTCCTGCGGCCCGGAGCCGCTGCTCGAGGCGGTCGAATCCGGCTGCGAGAAGTGGCCGAGCGGAGCCCTGCACGTGGAGCGCTTCGCCCCGAAGAAGGACGTCACCGCCGGGCCACACAGCACCTTCGAGGTAGAGCTCGCCCAGACCGGCAAGACACTGCTGGTCTCTGAGGACACGTCCGTTCTTGAGGCCGTCGCAGATGTCGGTGTGTCGGTGATGACGTCGTGCGAGGAGGGAATCTGCGGAACCTGCGAGACGACGGTGTTGTCCGGGGAGATCGACCACCGAGACTCGGTCCTGAACGACCAGGAGCGCGCGGCAGGCGACACCATGATGATCTGCGTCTCCCGGGCCAAGAGCGACCGCCTGGTCCTCGACCTCTGATCCACGGCGGGACCGGATGACCGGTCCGCGGCCACTGGCGTAGTGCCTCGGAGGCGTCACCGAGCTGGGCGATGGCCGACCTGCGGGCCACCAGTTCCTCGGAGCGCGTCTGGAGCACGGCTGCCAGCAGCGCCTCCCGGGTGGGGAAGTGCCGGTACAGCGTGGCAGGTCCGACGTCCGCCTCTTTGGCCACCGCTTCCAGGGAAGTGCCGATGCCATGTCTCAGGAAGTGACGCTGCGCCGATTCGAGGAGGGCCGGGCGGCATCCGCGAGAGCGCTCCGCGTACGACGCGTACCACGGTTTACGAGGCACGCGGAGCGCTCTGCCGGAAGGCGGAGGCTGGTTGCCGCCGTCCGCTCTCAGGTGGCGAGTTCCTTGGTGATGCGGTCCAGCATGAACGCCGAGGAATCGCGGGCTCGTTCCTCCCAGGCAAAGACGCAGGACGTGGCGACGCCATCGAAGTTCAGCTCGCGCAGGGTGCCGAAGAACGTGTCCCAGTCGACCTCGCCCTGGCCGATGTCCAGGTGCTGGTGGATACGGGCCGGGGTGCCCGGCGGGTTGAGGATGTAGCGCAGACCGCTGGAGCCCTTGTGATTGAAGGAGTCCGCGATGTGCACATGCTGCAGCTTGTCGCCGGCGTAGCGCATCATCTTCGCGATGTCCGCGCCGACCTCCGAGGCGCCGGACAGGTGGAAGGTGTGCGGGGCGCAGTAAAGGTAGTTCACCCAGGGCTTGTTGATCGCGCGGACCAGGTCGACCGCGGGGGTGTTCTCCTCGCAGAAGTCGTCCGGGTGAGCCTCCAGGTTCAGAGCGATGCCTTCGCGCTCGAACACCGGCAGCAGTTCCTCCAGCGAGCGCCAGAAGGCGGACTCGCTCTCGGCGGCGCGCTCCGGGCGGCCGTTGAACTCCGAGTTCATCAGCGGACATCCGAGGTCCGCGGTGATCTCGATCATCCGCTTCCAGTAGCGTACGGCGGTCTGCCGCTCGGTCTCGTCGGGCGAGGACCACTTGTAGAGCGGCAGCACCGAGGACAGCTGGACGCCGTGTGTGCGCAGGGACTTCTTGAACGAGGCGACGCGCTCGTCGTCCGCCCGCGGGTGCAGGAAGAACGGCATGAAGTCGTCGCGCGGGGACAACTCGATGTACTCGTAGCCGAGTTCGGCGACCGTGCGCACCATGTCGTCGAGCGGCAGGGTGCGGAACATATAGGGGTCGAGGGCGATTTTCACGCGGCACCTCCGTAGAACGCGGGGCGGGGCTTCATGTCGGCGGAGACGACCGTTCCGTCGGACTCCAGGGAGCGGACGGCGGCGTCGGTGATGACGGTGGCGGCGTAGCCGTCCCAGGCGGACGGGCCGTTGGGCTCGGCGCCTGTCGCGACCGAGGCGATCCACTCGCGGAACTCGGTGTCGAAGGCCTCCGCGAAGCGGACCTTCCAGTCCTGCATGACAGCTGTGGCGTGCCCGGCCGCCGCGGTGCGGACGCCCACGGCGGCCGGGTCGGGCAGCCGGACCAGACCGTCCTCGCCGACGACCTCGCACTGGATGTCGTAGCCGTACTGGCAGTTGACGAAGACCTCGAGGTCGATACGCACCCCGCTCACCGTCTCGAAGATCATGATCTGCGGGTCCTTCAGGTGCGCGAACCGCTTGCTCGTGGCACGCGGTGTGACCACCTGGGCGGAGACGATCTCGTCGTCGAGCAGCCAGCGCAGTACGTCGATCTCGTGGACCGCCGTGTCCTGCGCCGCCATCGCGGAGTGGTACGCGTCCGGCACCGTCGGGTTGCGGTGGGCGCAGTGCACGATCAGCGGGGCGCCGAGGGAGCCGGCCGCGAGGACCTCCTTCATCTGCCGGTAGCCGGGGTCGAAGCGGCGCATGAAGCCGACCTGGACCAGACGGCTGCCATGGGCGCGCTCGGCCTCGACGATGCGCAGACAGTCCTCGGCGGTCGTCGCGAGGGGCTTCTCGCAGAACACGGGCTTGCCGGCCGCGATGGCGTTCAGCACGTGCTCGGCGTGGGTGGGGCCCCAGGAGGTGACCAGGACGGCGTCCACGTCGGGAGAGTTGATCAGCTCGGCGCCGTCCGGCAGCACGGCGGCGCCGACGGTGGCGGCGACCTCGGCGGCGCGGGCGGCGTCCAGGTCGGTCACCGCGGTGACGGTGGCCCCGGTGACCATCTCGGTGAGGCGCCGAATGTGGTCCTGGCCGATCATTCCGGTGCCGATGACACCTACACGTACGGTCATGGCCGTATCCCTTCGAAAGGCTTGCGGGGCCGGGAGGTCCATTACCGGCCCACGGGGGAGGAGGTCAGGAGAAGCGGGCCTTGAGTTCCGCCTCCAGCGTCTCGAGCGTGCGGCCCTTTGTCTCGGGGACGTAGCGCTTGACGAAGGCGAGCGAGAACAGACCCGCCACCACGAAGAGGAAGAAGGTGTTGGAGATCCCGATCCCGTCGACCAGGGACGGGAAGACGAGACCGATCACGAAGTTGGTCAGCCACAGCACCACGGCCGCGACACCCATCCCGAAACCGCGCATCCGCATCGGGAAGATCTCCGACAGCATCAGCCAGGTCACCGGCGAGATCGCACCTTGCTGGAAGGCAAGGAAGGTGACGGTCATGGCGAGCACGGCGTACGCCCGGCCGTCACCGGAGGGCAGCGCCAGGGAGAACACGCCGATCAGCAACAGCGCCGCGGTCGTGCCCATCTGACCGGCCATCAGCATCGGGCGGCGCGCCACCCGGCCCAGCAGCCAGATGCCGACGAAGGTCGCCAGCACCGAGATCACGCCGTTGGCGATGTTCGCGGTGAGCGCGCTGTCCGCGGCGAAGCCGGCGTCGGTGAGGATCTGCGTGCCGTAGTACATGATCGTGTTCACGCCGGTGATCTGCTGCACGATCGCGATACCGAAGCCGACGAACATCAGCTTGCGCACCCACGGCGTGCTCTTCATGTCCTGCCAGCCGCCGAGCTTCTGCTCCTCGTCCTTCACGGCCAGCGAGGACACCTCCGCGAGCTCGGCCTCGGCCCGCTGCTGGGAGCGCACCTGCTTGAGGACCTCCAGGGCCTCGCCGAAGCGGCTCTGGGAGGCCAGCCAGCGCGGGCTCTCCGGCATCACCAGCATGCCGAACCACAGCACGACGGCGGGGATGGTCGCGATGACGAGCATCCAGCGCCAGACGCCGCCGGACTCGCCGCCCACCCGCGCGATGATCGCGTTGGAGGTGAAGGCGAGCAACTGCCCGCTGACGATCATGAGTTCGTTACGGGTGACCAGCGCGCCGCGCCGCTCTGCGGGCGACACCTCCGCGAGATAGACCGGCACGGTCACCGACGCGCCACCGACCGCGAGGCCGAGCACGAAGCGGGCCACGACCATGATCGCCGTGTTCGGCGCGAGCGTGCAGCCGAGCGCGCCGACGAAGAACACCACGGCGAGAACAAGGATGGTGCGGCGCCGACCGCGCCCGTCCGAAAGGCGGCCGCCCGTGACGGCACCGAGCGCGGCACCGAGGAGCAGCGAGCTGGTGACCATGCCCTCGGTGAACGGGGTCAGGCCGAGGTCCTCGGTCATGTACGGCAGGGCGCCGTTGATGACGCCGGTGTCGTAACCGAAGAGCAGTCCGCCGAAGGTGGCGATGAGCGTGATGACCCGCAGCCGCCGTTTGACCGTGGGCGAGGCGTCGTCCGGGACGGCGGTGGCGGGAGCGGGGGTCTGGGGCGTGTCCTTGCTGATGTCCATGGTCACCCCTGGTTGTCGTCGAGGACGGGGCGCCGTGTACCGGCCAGTCCGCAGTCGGCCAGGTAGTCCCGCGTGCTGACCGCGATGGGCAGCGGCACCTCGGGAGCGCACGGGTACAGGTCCTGCTCGACGATGACGAACAACTCGGCGTCCAGCCGCGCGAGTTCGGCGACCACGTCGTCCGGCTTCGGCACACCCGCCGGAGGCGACACGCACACACCGCGCTTGACGGCCTCGCCGAAGGAGAGGTTCTCGGCGGCCACCTGGGCGAGGATCTCCGGGTCCATCTGCTTGATGTGGACGTAGCCGACGCGCTCCCCGAACCGGCGGATCAGGTCGAGGTTGTCCCCGCCGCCGTAGGCCACGTGCCCGGTGTCCAGGCAGAGGTTGGTGTAGCGGGAGTCGGACTCGTTCAGCAGCCGCTCGATCTCCGGCTGCGTCTGGATGTGGCTGTCCGCGTGCGGGTGGATGACGAGGCGTACGTCGTACTCGTCGAGGAGCAGCTTCCCGAGCCGGTCGGCGGCCCGGCCGAAGCCCGCCCACTGCTCGGCGGTCAGCTCGGGCGACTCGGTGAAGCCGCCGGTCTTCTCGTCCCGGTACATCGGCGGGATGAAGACCAGGTGGTGGGCACCCGTGGCGGCGGTCAGCGCGGCCACCTGCCGGACATGGGCGAGCATGTCGTCCCAGGCCTCCGGGCGGTGCAGCGCGCCGAAGGCGGTGCCGCCGGAGACCTTCAGGCCGCGTACGGCCAACTCCTCGGCCAGTACGGCTGGTTCGGTGGGGAGATAGCCGTACGGGCCCAGCTCCAGCCACTCGTAACCGGCCGCGGCCAGCTCGTCGAGGAAGCGGGTGTACGGGACCTGGTGCTCGTCCTCGGGAAACCAGACGCCCCAGGAATCGGGGGCCGAGCCGAGACACAGGTTGCCCACGACGGTGCGGAGGGGGGACGGCGTCGTTGCCATGGTGCACGTCCTTCGAAGAGGGGACGGGTGGGGTGCTCCGGGGAGTTGCCAGCAGGAAGAGTCGACTGACGCGCTCTACTAGCGCGCGCTAGTGCGAGTACGATGGCGCCTGTCCAAATGTCATGTCAATAGCTTGTTGCCGGGAGATTTCAGGACCGCCCGTAAAGTGGGTGCGTCGAAGGGTGGGTCACAGGTGAATGCGTCGGGCAAGCAGCAGCGGCCCACGATGGTGGACGTCGCCGCGAAGGCGGGCGTGTCCAGGGCGCTCGTCTCGATCATCTTCCGTGACCAGCCGGGGGCGAGCCAGGAGACCCGCGAGCGCGTGCTGCGCGTCGCCGACGAGATCGGCTACCGCCCCGACAACGCGGCCCGCCTGCTGGCCCGTGGCCGCAGCCGCACGCTCGGCGTGATGTTCACCGTCCACCAGACCTTCCACGCCGACCTCGTCGAGGGTATCTATCCCGAGGCCGAGCGGCTCGGCTACGAGGTTCTGCTCTCCGCCACCGGTCAGGGGAGGGGCGAGGCGAAAGCCGTCGAGGCCCTGCTCAGCCATCGCTGCGAGGCGGTGATCCTCCTGGGCCCGGACACGGTGGCCGCGGACCTCGACGCCCTCGGGCACCGTACGGTCGCCGTCTCGGTCGGACGCCGGGTGCCCCAGACCCGCGTCGACAGCGTGCACACCGCCGAGAGCAAGGGCGTACGGCAGGCCATGGACCACCTTGTGGAGCTGGGGCACCGCCGGATCGTGCACATAGACGGCGGCCGGGGTCCCGGCTCGGCCGAGCGGCGGCGTGCGTACCGGGCCGCGATGCGCCGTCACGGTCTGGACTCCGAGCTGCGGGTGATCCCCGGTGACCACACCGAGGAGTCCGGCATCGAGACCGGCCGCCTGCTGGTGGCGGAGCGCGATCGCGGGCTGCCGCTGCCGACGGCGGTCCTCGCAGGCAACGACCGGTGCGCGATGGGCCTGTTGATGGCTCTGACACGGGCCGGCGTCGAGGTCCCGCGGGACCTGTCCGTCGTCGGCTACGACGACAGCCACCTGTCCCACCTGATGCCGATCGGCCTGACCACCGTCCGCCAGGACTCGCTCCTGATGGCGGAGTACGCGGTCCGGTTCGCCGTGGAACGCCTGGAGGACGGGGAGCTGGAGCCGCGCGAGGCGGTCCTGGACCCGAAACTGGTGGTACGGGGAACGAGCGGGCCGGCCCCGGAGCAGGGGCCGGCCTGAAGGCTCGGCCGCCGACCCCTGCAAGCCCTCGGCCTCACATGACGAACCCGGACAGATCCCGATCATGCAATGCCCCTGGGCGCGGCATCTCGCGACGCGACTCGGTATTTCGTCTTGCGCATGCGAGGAATGGCGAGCCGAGTTAACTTGATGGAGACACGTCGATGTCTCGGCGAGAAGGAGCCCGCATACCGGCGACCGTTTATAACAGCGACAGCGTATAGCGGCGATCTTTTTCACAGACGGCCGGGGCCGATTATCGAGCCCCGGACAAATCTCCTTTGCCGGCCCGGTCCTACGGGCTTCTCCGTCGTTGCCCGGTGCCGTTCGCCCAGCTCGGTCCACCTGACAAGTCGCTTTTCCAGGAGGTTAGTTGGGATGAACGCGCGATTGCGGAGCCAGGCCGCGATGGCTGCTGTCAGCGCGTGCATCGTCGCACTGACCGTGCTCTACTACATATTTCCGGAACAGCAGCTGATCTTCGTCGCCATTGGGGCGACCGGCGTCATCGGTATTGTCCTGGGTATCCTTCTCAACCGCCCCAAGCATCGCCTCCCCTGGCTGTTGCTCGCCGCGGGAAACTTCGCCTTCGCCGCGGGCCAGGCCGCCCAGATCATCCTCCTCCAGTTGCTCGACGAGGAAGTCCCGTTCCCATCGATCGCCGACGGCTTCTATCTCGCGGCATATCCGCTCTATGCGGCCGGGCTGCTGGGCTTCGTGCGCTGGCAGACGAGTTGGCGCGACCGCGCGAGCCTCGTCGACGCGCTGACGCTGACAGTCGGCCTGGCGCTGCTGTCGTGGCTCTTCCTCATCGATCCGTACGCCCGCGACGAGGATCTCACCTGGGTGCAGAAGGCGTTCTCCATCGCCTATCCGCTCGGCGACATCCTCGTACTGGCGATGCTGCTGCGCCTGATTGTCGGCCGTGGCGGCAAGTGCCACTCGCTCATGTTGCTCACCGTGGGCACCGTCGGCCTGCTCGCCGCCGACGTGGTTTACGGCCTGATGCAACTGAACGGGACCTGGCGCACGGGTACCGCGGTCGATCTCGGCTGGGCCCTCCTGTACGGCGCCTGGGCGGCCGCCGCGCTCGATCCGACCATGCGGTCGCTGACCCAGCCGGTGGCATCGCGAGCCGAGACCGGCACGGGCCGGCTGAGCCTGCTCGTCCTGGCGTCGTTGATCGCGCCGGCCGTCCTCCTGACGGAGGCCGTACGCGGCGTGCGTTCCGACGTCGGCGTCATCGGGGTCTTCTCCGCGGTGCTCTTCCTCCTCGTGCTCTACCGCCTGGGGGGCGTGGTGGCGACCCATCAGAGGGCGGTCAGCCGGGAGAAGGTGCTGCGCAACGCGGTGTCGTCGCTGGGCGGAGCGGGCGATCTGCGGGACGCGGCTGCCGCCGTCCACTCCGCGGTGAAGGAGCTGATGGCGCACGACCCGCCGCGTTCCGCGCTGCTCACCGTGCCGGACAACACGCTCTGGCTGAACGGTGCGCACGGCGACGTACGCGGGCCCCTGTCCGCGCCGGTGACCGCAGCCGTACGGGAACTGATCGCGTCCGGCGAGAACCGCCTGGTGACCCTCGACGGTGTGGGGCCCGATCTCGCCGCCCACCTCACGCGCCAGGACGAGGAGCCGCCCCGCACCGGCCATGCGCTGGTCTGCCCGCTCACCTCGCAGGATCACCCCTCCGGCGATCCACTGATCGGGGCACTGATCGTGGCGGGGGACGAGCGGGAGTTGCTCGTGCTCCGCGAAACGCTGGCGACTCTCGCCGCGCAGACGGCGCTTGCCATGGCGCGGGTCGCCCTCGCCCAGGAGGTCAACCGGCGCAACAGCGAGATGTACTTCCGCACTCTGGTGCAGAACGCCTCCGACGTCATCCTGATCCTCGACGGCGACCGGATCCGTTACGCCAGCCCCTCCGCCGACCAGATACTCGGAGTTCCGAACCTGGAGGGCACCCACCTCGTCGATCTGGTGCCGCCGCAGGACAGCCGTGCGGTGGCCGAGACGCTCGGGCGAATGCGGGGGGGCGAGTACCAGATCAGGCGCGAGCACTGGCGCATGGTCCGCGCCGACCGGGCGACCATCGAGGTCGAGGTGAGATGGAGCGACCTGCGCGAGGAGGCCACCGTAGGCGGGGTGGTGCTCACCCTGCGGGACGTGACCGAACAGCGCAAGCTCGAACGCGAACTGACCCACCAGGCGTTCCATGACTCGCTCACCGGCCTGGCCAACCGCGTGCTCTTCCAGGAGCGGGTCAACCACGCCCTGGTGCAGGCTCAGCGCGAAGGCACCGTGGTCGGTGTGCTCTTCGTCGACGTGGACGACTTCAAGGTCGTCAACGACATACACGGCCACGGTGTGGGCGACGAACTCCTGGTCGCGCTGTCACTCCGGCTGCAGACCACCGTCCGTGCCTCCGACACCGCCGCGCGCATCGGCGGCGACGAGTTCGCCCTGTTGGTGGAGGGCGCCGCCACACCGGCGGGCGTGGAGCGGTTCACCGAACACGTGATGACCGCGTTCGCCGAGCCGTTCCGGCTCAGTGTGGGGCCGGTGAGCACGTACGTCAGTGTCGGCGTCGCGACGACGGAGGACAGCATCGACTCGGTCGAACTGCTGACACACGCCGATCTCGCGCTGTACGCGGCGAAGACGGCGGGCAAGCGCCAGTGGCGCCGCTACCACCCGGAACTGCAGAGCGGCATGGCCGAGCGTGCCAAGTTGCAAGAGGGACTGGACAGTTCGTCGATCGAAACGTCGTTCATGGTGCTCTACCAGCCCATCGTGGAGCTGGCCAGCGGTCGGATCGCCGGCTTCGAGGCGCTCGTTCGCTGGCCCCACTCCACGCGTGGCATGGTGCTGCCCGAGCAGTTCATCACGCTGGCCGAGGAGAGCGGGCAGATCGTCCCGCTCGGCGCCTGGGTGCTTGACCAGGCCGCGGGCGAGGCGGTCCGGTTGGAGGACCGCGTGCTGCGCGACGGAGCGGCCGACAGCAACGCTCCTTACGTCAGCGTGAACGTGTCGCCGCGTCAGTTCCGGGACGAGGAGTTCTACAACGTGATCCGGCGCGCTCTGGATCTCTCCGGCATCGAACCGTCGTCTCTCGTACTGGAACTGACCGAGAGTGTACTGATGTACAACGACGAACGTATCCTGGCCGAGATGGGTTCGCTCACCGACCTCGGTATCCGTATCGCGATCGATGACTTCGGAACGGGCTACTCGTCGCTGAGCTATCTGCGCGAGTTCCCGATCTCGATACTCAAGATCGACAAGTCGTTCGTCGACGAACTCGGGCGCTCGCCCGAACAGTACGCCCTGGTCGAGGGCATCACTCATCTCGCGGACACACTCGGTCTCACCGTGATCGCCGAAGGAGTGGAGGACGTGAGGCAGCAGGAGTCGCTGATTTCCATGGGGTGCCAGTTCGGCCAGGGGTACCTCTTCGCCGAGCCGGTCGGCGCCGAAGAGGCGGAGCACCTCGTCCTCGCGGCACCGCTCGGCCGACTGGCCGGATTGCGTGGGACATCCGCGGATGGGAAACCGTGATGGCGGCGGCCCACTCCCGCGAGGGGCGCGGCTCCGCAGTACTCCGCGCGAGGCGGGAGACCCAAGGTGACGGAATGTGATCAC
Source organism: Streptomyces yerevanensis (assembly GCF_000716805.1). Taxonomy (NCBI): domain Bacteria; kingdom Bacillati; phylum Actinomycetota; class Actinomycetes; order Kitasatosporales; family Streptomycetaceae; genus Streptomyces; species Streptomyces yerevanensis. Next base: position 131,245 of record NZ_JNWJ01000002.1, read on the forward strand.
CCGCCGACGGAGTCGGCCGCGCTGTGCGTCGTACTGCGCAACGACGAGGAGCAGTACGCGATCTGGCCCGCCGATCGCCGGCTTCCGGCCGGGTGGCGTCGGATCGGCGGGCCGGAGTCCCCCGGGTGGTGCGCGGGCCTGGTCGACCGTCTGTGGACCGACCTGCGGCCCGCGAGCGCCCGCGCCCAGCGGCAGCCCCCGGAATCCTGGCCGAGCACCGTGCCCGAGCTGGTCCGGGAGCGGGCACGGCGTGAGCCGTCCGCTCTCGCGGTGCTCTCGGACGAGGGGCGGCTCAGCTACGCAGAGCTGACCGGCCGCGCCGACCGGCTTGCCCGCCAACTGCGGGAGTCGGGCGTCGACGCGGAGTCCGTCGTCACCGTGTGCCTCGACCGCGTGCCCGAACTGGTCGTCTCGCTGCTGGCGGTGCTGAGCTCCGGCGGCGCGTTCCTGCCCCTCGACCCGGCGACTCCACGGCAACGGATGGCCGGACTGGTCGGCGAGACCGGTTCACGCCTCATCGTCTCGAGCCGCGAGCACGCCCCGATGTTCACCGAGTGCGAGGCGCGGATCGTCCACGCAGAGGAACCGGCCACGCAGGCGACGCCGCTGGAGGGACAGCGGCCGGCCCCCGGCCCCCGGCCGGACGACCTCGCCTACGTGATCTACACCTCCGGATCCACCGGACCTCCCAAGGGCGTGATGATCACCCACCGGTCACTGGCACACTCGCTCACCGCGGTGGCCCGGGCGTACGAACTGACGCCCGGCGACCGGGTGCTGCACGCCGCGGCGCTCGGCTTCGACACCTCGCTGGAGCAGATATTCGCCACGCTGACCAGCGGCGCGACACTCGTCCTCGCGGGAACGCACATGTGGGCGCCCACCGACCTGCTGCACCGCCTCCCGGAGCACGGGATCACCGTCGCCGACCTGACTCCCGCCTACTGGCATCGGATCGTCTCCGTCCCGGACCGCGACGAGAGCCTCGCGTCACTGAGGCTCGTCATCGTCGGCGGCGAGATCGTCACCGCGAAGGACTGCCGCGCCATCCTGCACCGGATCCCCGAGGCACGGCTCGTCAACGCCTACGGGCTCACCGAGACCACCATCACCTCCACGCTCTGCGAGCTGAACGAGGAAGTGCTCGCCGCGCCGGACACCGCCGTCGCCCCCATCGGCAGGCCCCTGGAGGGGAATCACGTCCACGTGCTCGACGCCGAACTGCGCCCGGTGCCGCCGGGCGAGCGCGGCGAGATCTACATCGGCGGCCCGGGGCTGGCACGCGGTATCTGGCGGCAACCCGCCCTGACCGCACAGCAGTTCCTGCCCGACCCGCACGGCTCGGCGCCCGGGGACCGGATGTACCGCACCGGGGACATGGGCCGCCTGCGCTCGGACGGCAACCTGGAAGTGCTGGGCCGGGTCGACGACCAGATGAAGATCCGCGGGTTCCGGGTCGACCCGGCCGAGGTCGAGGCCGCGCTCGTCTCCCACCCGGAGATCGACCAGGCGATAGTGGTGGCCCGGACGCGCGCGAGCGGCGACCGGGACCTCGTCGCGTACTTCACACCGACCTCGCCGTCGGTCGGCGGCGAGGCGGTGCTGCGCGCACGGTTGCGGTCGGCACTCGCCGAGGTCCTGCCGGGCCCCATGATCCCGGCAGCCTTCCACGCGGTGGATCGGCTGCCCGTCACGCCCGGCGGAAAGCTCGACCGCAGGGCCGTGCCGGAACCCGTGACCGCGGCGCCGGCGGCCGGCGCCGACGACCGCCCGGTGCCGCAGGCGATGGCCCAGTTGTGGGGCCAGATCCTGGATGTGGACTATGTCCGTCCGCACGACGACTTCTTCGAGCTGGGCGGCAACTCGCTGCTGGCCATGGAGATGCTCGCCCGGACCCGCGTCGTGTTCGGCATCGGCATCACACAGATCCGCGACCTGACCCGTGCACTGCTGCGGTATCCGACGCTCGCCGCGTTCGCCGAGTCCGTGCGCCAGGCACGGGCCGGCACACTGGCCCACCCGGACGGCGGGAGCGTCGACTTCGCCGCCGAGACCGATCGGCGCCTTCCGGCAGTGGGCCGTGACGCGTCGGCTCAGGATCCCCCTCGCCCCGGCGATGTCCTCCTCACCGGGGCGACGGGGTTCTGCGGCGCATACATGGTCGACGAACTGCTGCGCAGGACGACGGGACGGGTCCTCTGCCTGGTCAGGGCCTCCGACGAGCAGCACGGCATGGAGCGGCTCCGCGCGAGCCACCAGCGGTACGTTCTCAGCGATCTGTCCAGTGAGCGCGTCCAGCCGGTCGTCGGCGACCTGGGCAAGCCCGGACTGGGGCTGTCCCCGAGCCGGTTCGAGGAGCTGGGATCGACCATCGACGCCGTCTACCACTTCGGCGGCCACGTCAACTTCATCTATCCGTACCACGAGTTGCGCGCCACCAACGTCGACGGAACATACGAGATCATCCGCCTCGCCGCCGGCCGGGCCGTCCCCGTCCACTTCACCTCCAGCATGGCGGTGCTCGCCGGATTCGGGCCGGCCGGGGTGCACGAGGTCACGGAGAACACGCCGCTGCGCTTCCCCGAGTATCTGTCGGTGGGATACGTGGAGACCAAATGGGTCGGCGAGGCGCTGCTGAGGAAGGCGTCCGAGGCGGGCCTGCCGGTCACCGTCTACCGACTGATGGACGTCACGGGCCACAGCGGAACCGGCGTGATGAACACCAGCAGTGAGCTGGCCGCCCTCTTCGGCTTCATCACGCGGACCGGGCTGTGTCCCGGCGTCCGGCTGCCGCTGGACTTCCTGCCGGCCGACCACCTCGCCCGCGCCATCGGACACATCTCCACCCGCCACCCCGCTCGCGGCGAGGTCTATCACCTCACCAACCCCCGTCCCACGCTGCTGAATTCGCTCGCCGAGTGCATGCGCCGACGGGGTTACCCGGTCCAGGAGATCCCGTACGCGGAGTGGATCGCCGCTCTGGTGAAGTACGCGGCCGGGCACCCCACCGACCCGATCACCCCGTTCGTCCCGCTCTTCGTCGACCGGTGCGCGCGCGCCGACATCACCGTGAGCGAGATGTACTTCCAGGGCGTTTTCACGGAGTTCACCCGCGACAACGCCGAACGGGCGCTGGTGGACGCCGGGATCGACATTCCGCCGGTGGACACGGAGATGCTGGACCGTTACATCGACTTCCTGCAACAGGCCGACGGCGCCCGGCAGGTGAAGGACCAAGGACAGGGAACAGCACGATGGTGAGCCGATGCCCTTGCTGGGAGGCGCTGGACCTGCTGAAAGTGGCGCCCGACGGTCCGGTGGCCTTCGGCGCCGACCTCAGTCCCGCCGGTCTCCTGGCGGCGTATCGCGCCGGGGTCTATCCGTTCCCGGCATCCGACGAGTACACCCGCGCTCTCAACGAGGTGGTCTACGCCAATCAGGTCCAGGAGGGCCGTATCCCGCTCGTGGGCGAGGAATCGGCCGATCCCTACGCCGTCTCCTGGTGGTCGCCCGACCCCAGGCCTGTGCTGCCCGTCTCGGCCCCCCACCTCAGTCGGAGCCTCGCCCGGCGGCTGCGCAACCGACTGCCGTGGTCGACCAGCCTGGACCGGCGGTTCGAGGGGGTCGTCCGTGAATGCCGCGCCGGCCGCGTCCCCCTGTGGCTCACCGACGAGCTGATCGCAAGCCTGGTCCGCCTGCACGATCTGGGTCACGCGCACAGTGTCGAGGTGTGGGAGGACGGCGATCTGGTCGGCGGCGTCTTCGGCCTTCGGATCGGATCCGTCTTCAGCATGGACTCGATGTTCTTCCACCGTCCCGATGCCTCGAAGGTCGCGGTGACCGATCTCGCGGCGCGCTTCGCACAGGCCGGCGGCGAGCTGCTCGACGCGCAGCGGGACAGCTCGCACGTCCGCAGCCTGGGCGGCATTCTCGTACCGCGAGAGCAGTACGTGCGACACCTGCGTCACCCCGTGCGCGACAGCCTCCCGATGCCCACCGCCGTCTTGCCCGCCCGCCGCCTTGCCGAGCCGACGGAATCGCGTTCTCAGCGAGCCGGCCCCGGAGGGGCCGGCCTGAAAGCTCGGTGAGGGTCGACCGTCTTCTCGCTACCGTGTGCCCTTCTCGGCGAACTTGGAGATGGCGTCGACATTCTCGTCGGTGACGAAGGCCGGACCTGTCAGGACCGGTGCGGTGCCGCCGCCGCTGAAGTTTCCGTTGTTCTTGTAGAGCCAGAGGCCGTCCACCGCGAGGTAACCCTGCAGGTAGGGCTGCTGGTCGACGGCGAACTGGACGTTGCCCTCCTTGACGGCGTTCACCAGGTCCTTGTTGAGGTCGAAGGTGGCGACCTTGGCCTTGCTGCCCGCGTCGGCCACGGACTGGACGGCGGTCAGCGCGAACGGGGCGCCGAGCGTGACGACCTCGTCGATGGACGAGTCCTGCTTGAGCTTGGCGGTGATGGTCGACTTCACGGACGGCATGTCGGCGCCGTTGACGTAGAGGTTCTCGGTCTTGCCCTCGAACGCCTTCTTCAAGCCCGCGCAGCGTGCTTCCAGGGCGACGTGGCCCTGTTCCTGGACCACACAGACCGCGTTCTTCGCGCCGATCTCGTTGAGGCGCTCGCCGAAGGCCTGGCCTGCGATGTTCTCGTCCTGGCCGAAGTACTCGAGCATGCCGAGCTCTTTCCAGTCGTCCAGGCCCGAGTTGAAGCCGACGACCGGGATACCGGCCTTCTCGGCCTTGGCCACGACGTCCTTCATGGCGTCCGGCTTGGCTGCCGTGAGCGCGATGCCGTCGACCTTCTGGTCGATCGCGTTCTGCACCAGGTTCGCCTGGTCGGCGGCGTTGGGACTGCTGGAGTAGACGAGCTTGACGTTGTCCTTGTCTGCGGCGGCCTGGGCGCCCTTGCGGATGAGGTCCCAGAAGGTGTCGCCGGGGGCCGCGTGGGTGATCATGGCCACGGTCATCTTCGGGGTGCTCGCCTTGCCCGCCGCGGCTTCAGCGCCGCCTTCCTCCGACTCCTTGCCACCGGAGCTGCTGGAGCAGCCGGCTGCGAGCAGGGTGCCGGCGAGGACGGTGGCGGCGAGAGCCGCGGTTCGGTGGTGTCTGCGCATGTCCCTTGCACCTCACTGTGCGGTCGGGGGGTGGATACGGGAAGTAGAGGCCTGAAGTAGGGGCCTGGCCCGAAGGACTTCAGGAACCCGGAGCGGAGCACGCCCGGCCCAGGAGGCGGGTGTGCCGTGGGAGGGGTGCGCGGGAGGCAGCGGGACCGTTGTCGGTTGTCCGCGGCGGTCGCATGGGTGCGACCACCTCGCCTTTCGCGACTAGAGCGCATCATTAGCGCGCTCTAGTGCTTGGTAACTATGGAGCCGACCCCTGGTGCTGTCAACAGGTTTGTTCGGATGTCCCGACAGAGGCTGAGGGGGGATTCCCGCCGCGGGTGGAGGCCGACTGCCGCGCTCTAGATGTAGGTCTTGAAGTTTCAACGATCTTCCGGGAGGCTCTGCTTTGAAGTTGAAACATTCCTCTCGGTGCTCATGCCGCAGTCCCCTCCCTGGAGTTGCCATGTCCGTTACCTCTGAGGCAGTCGCCTCCCGCCGCGGGCCGCTCGTCGTGGCCGGAGGTGTGCTTGCCGCGATCGTGGTGGCCTCTCTGGCCGACGCGGTGCTTGCCCTCCTTGCCCTGGCCGTGGGTGCGCCCGACGACTTCCAGCCGCTCATGCCCGGCTCGTACATCTTCCTGACAACGGTCGGGGTGGTGGCCGGGGCCATCGGCTGGGCCATCATCCGCAAGGTGTCGAAGGATCCCGAGGCGCTGCTGCGATGGCTGGTGCCGACCGTCGTCGGGGTGTCCTTCGTGCCCGACTTCCTGCTCTTCGGTGAAGGCGGAGCGGCCGGCGTCGTGGCGTTGCTGCTGATGCACATCGTGGTCGCGGTGGTCGCGGTGTTCGCCTACCGCAAGGTGATGCCCTTGTCGTAAGAGCACGCGAAAGGCGTCGGGCGGGCAGGGGCTGTGGTGCCCTGCCCGCCCGACGCGTCCATGACTTGCTGTTGTTCAGGCGTCCTGACGCAGGGCGTCCGAGATCGACTTGACGCCGCCGTGCGCGGTGAGGCCGCCGTCGACGGGGATCTCGGCACCGGTGATGAAGGACGCCTCGTCGGAGAGAAGGAAGACCACCAGCGGGGCGATGTCGTCGGGGGTGCCGGTGCGGCCGAGCGGAGTCTCGCGGATGTTGGCCTCGTGGAAGGCGGGGGGCGCCGAGGCCGTCATCTCGGTCTCGATGTAGCCGGGCAGGACGGTGTTCACGCGGATGCCGCGTGGACCCAGCTCCATGGCCGCGGTCTTCGACAGACCGCGCAGCGCCCATTTGCTGGCCGTGTACGCGACCGTATAGTGGCCGGTCAGCGCGGCGGCGGAACCGATGTTGACGACGGACGCGCCCGGCGGCATCAGCGGGGCCAGGTTCTGGATGCCCAGCAGCGGACCGGCGGCGTTGACCGCCTGGACGCGGGCGAAGTCCTCGGCCGCCACCTCGCCGACGCGGGCCCGCAAGATGATGCCTGCGTTGTTGACCAGGCCGTGCACCTGCCCGAACTCCGTGCGCAGCTCGGCGGCGAGCCGCGCCCAGTCCTCCTCGTTGCTGACGTCCAGGCGCCGGCAGCCGGGCGCCTCGGTGATGTCGGTGGCGATCACCCGCGCGCCCTCGCGGGCCAGCGCCTCGACCTCCGCCGCGCCCTGGCCACCGGCCGCGCCGGTGACCACGACGACCTTGCCCAGGAGTCGTTTTGTGCGGATGCCGTCGGTCATGGCCGCTCCCTCGTGCGCTTGCGGGCGACCGGGATCTTGAGCGGATCGGGGCCGACCACCACGGTGTTGGAGACGGAGCCTATGCCCTCGACGGTAAGCGTCACCGTGTCGCCCGGCTTGAGCGGCACCGGGTCCTGCTTGCCTCGTACGCCCCACAGTTCGGCGAGGCAGCCGCCGTTGCCGCAGGTGCCCGAGCCGAGGACGTCGCCGGGACGCACCCAGGTGCCGCGCGAGGCGTAGGCCACCATCTCCTCGAAGGTCCAGCTCATGTTGGACAGCAGGTCCTTGCCGACGACCTCACCGTTGACCTCGGCGGTCAGCGCCAGCCGCAAGAAGCCGTCGGAGTCGCGGTACGGCTCCAGTTCGTCGGCGGTGACCAGATACGGGCCCAGCGTGGTGGCCGTGTCCTTGCCCTTGCAGGGGCCGAGGCCGACCTTCATCTCGGCGGACTGGAGGTCGCGGGCGGACCAGTCGTTGAAGACCGTGTAGCCGACGATGTGGTCGCGGGCCTGCTCGGGGGTGAGGTCACGGCCCGCGCGGCCGATGATCGCGGCCACCTCCAGCTCGAAGTCGAGGACCTGTGAACCCGGGGGCACGGGCACGTCGTCGTACGGGCCGATGACCGCGTACGGGTTGGTGAAATAGAAGGTCGGCGCTTCGTACCAGGCCTCCGGTACCCCTGCGGACCTGTCGATCGACCGGCGTACGCCTTCCACGTGCTCCTCGAACGTGACGAAGTCCCGGATGGTGGGCGGCTCCAGCGGCGGCAGCAGCCGTACGTCCGTCAGCGGAACGGCGGGGCCGACCGGACGTACACCTGACGCGTCGAGAGGCGAGGTCCCGTCGGGCAGCGCGCGGACGACGGCGCCCTCCACGACCCCGCAGTGACGGCGCCCCTCGTACAGGTAAGTGGCGATGCGCAATGGTCAGCGCCCCTTACACCGGCGGGGCGACGAAGCAGCCACGGTCGGGGTCGTTGAACGACTCCTTGGCGACCATCTCGTTCATCGGGTTCGCGGTGCCCCACTGGTCGGTGACCTCGGGCTGCGAGAAGTCGTAGACGTGCGGGTGCCAGCTGTCCTCGTCCAGCTCCTCCAACTCGGTGGTGTACTCGACCGTGTTGCCGTGCGGGTCCAGGAAGTACGTGAAGGTGTTGTCGCCCGCCATGTGACGGCCCGGACCCCAGATCTTGCGGACACCGGCCCGCATCAGCCGGCCGGAACCGCGCATGTACTCGTCCAGGCCGCGCATCTCGAAGGAGACATGGTGCAGGGCGGTGTGCGGGCCCTGGGCGATGGCCATGGAGTGGTGCTGGTTGCTGATCCGCATGAAGTGCATGACCTCGCCCATGTGCGGCGAGTGGAGGGTGTCGGAGAGGCGGAAGCCGAGGTGGCGCTCGTACCACTCACGGGTCTTGTTCAGGTCGGGGGAGTTGAGCACCACGTGCGAGAGGCGGACCGGGATCGCCTCCTTCTCCTCGATACGGCGGTGCTGCCTCGCCTCGACGTCCGCGGAGACCTCGATGGTGCGACCGTCGACGTCGAAGAAGCGGAAGCCGTAACCGCCACCGGGGGTGTCGACCTTGCCCGGCTGGGAGATCAACTGCACACCCTGGGAGAGGAGTTGGTCGGCCAGCGTGCCGACGTCGGCCGGGCTGCCCGCCCCGTACGAGACCAGGTCGAGGCGCTTCTCGTCGGCCTTGCGCAGTCGTACGACGTACTGTTCGGGGCTGCCTTCGGCGGCGAGGAAGGAGATGCCGGAGTCCTCGGAGACCTGGGTCAGGCCCCAGACGCCGGAGTAGAAGTCGAGCTGCTTGTCGTAGTCGGGCACGGCGAGGTCGACGTGCCGCAGATGGGTGAGCAGGCGGTTGCTCATGGGGAATCCTCCTCAGGCTCAGGCGAGGTCGAGCAGTACGGCGGCGTTTCCGCCGCGGATGGCGTGGAAGTCGTGGTCGGGCAGGTCCGCGGTGCGCAGCGCGCCCAGCGGGTCCTCGGTGCCCATGTCGAAGGGGAAGTCGGAGCCGAGCAGGACCCGGTCCGGGCCTGCGGCGCGTATCAACTCCCGCAGTACGTACGGGTCGTGGACGAGGGAGTCGAAGTACAGCCGCTTCAGGTAGCTGCTCGGCGGGTGGGCGCAGTCCCGGGCGTCGGGGCGGGCCCGCCATGCGTGGTCGGAGCGGCCGATGTGGGTGGGCAGGTAGCCGCCGCCGTGCGCCGCGATCAGCTTCAGGCCCGGATGGCGGTCCAGTACGCCGGAGAAGATCAGGTGGGAGAGCGCGACCGCGTTCTCGGTTGGCTGGCCGACCGTGTTGGACAGGTACCACCGGTCGAGGCGCTCGTCGAGCGTGCAACCGAACGGGTGCAGGAAGATCAGGGCGCCGGTCTCCTCCGCGCGCGCCCACAGAGGTTCGTACGCCGGATCGGACAACTCGCGCCCAGGCGCGTGCGAGGAGATCTCCACGCCCTTCAGCCCCTGCTCCAGTGCGTGGTCGAGCAGCTTCGGCGTGAGGCTGGGGTGCTGGAGGGGGATCAGGCCGAGGCCCTGCAGCCGGTCGGGAGCCTTCGCGCAGTGAGCGGCGGTGCCTTCGTTGGCCAACTGGCAGATTCTGTCGGCGAGTTGGTGCTCGGCCCAGTAGTGGTAGTGGCCCGGTGAGGGGCTCACCAGCTGCACGTCCACGCCGGCCGCGTCCATGGCCGCCAGGCGCACGGTGACGTCCGTCAGCTTCGGCACGCGCGCGCCCACCATGGGGCCGTTCACGGCGAGGGCCGCCGACCCGTTGCGGCGGGCGTCGAGGCCCTGGGCCTCGGCGAGGCCGGGGTGACCGGCGACGGCCTCCTCGATCTCCGGCAGGAGGACGTGCGCGTGCACGTCGATAGCCAAAGGGCGCGCAGCGCTTCCTTGGAAGGGTGGCGGTGGGAGACGGGTGGGCGCCGTCACGGCAGCTCCTTCAGGAGGTTCATGGTGCGGCCGATCAGCCCGGGCACGTCGGCGTCGCGTACGCCGTCCAGCTGCCACTGGCCGATCTGCACGGATGCCTCGACGACGGTCCGGACCCGGGGGATGCGGCGGTCGTAGTAGCTCTGGAACAGTTCCTCGTCCCAGTCGTGTCCGCTCGTGAGCAGCTCGGCGAGGACGAGGGCATCCTCCAGGGACAGGGCCGCGCCCTGGGCCATGGTGGGCGGGCAGCAGTGCGCGGCGTCGCCGACGAGGACGATCCGGCCGCGGTGCCAGGAGCCCTCGACCAGCATCCGGGTGAACCAGGTGTAGTTGACCTGCTCCGGCTCGGTGATGTGCTTGGTGATCTCCGGCCAGGCACCGCCGTACTCCTGCGCCAGGCGGCGCATCTCGTCGGCGTAGGTGGCCGGGTCGATGGAGGCGCGGTCGCGGCAGCCTTCGACGACGTACGCGTAGATGCTGTTCTCACCGGTGGGGGTGTAGCCCGCGATGTAGGCGGGGCCGCCGTAGGCGAGGTCGGTGCGCGTCACGCTCTCGGGCCGTGGGGCGGCGATGCGCCAGATGGCCATGCCGGTGGGCTCGGGTCTGTCGGTGATGCCGATCGCGGCGCGGGTGGCGGAGTTGAGACCGTCGGCGCCGATCACCAGGTCGTAGCGGCCCTCGCTGCCGTCGCCGAAGCGCACCGAGACGCCGTCGGCGTCCTGCTCCAGCGCCTCGGCGGTGGTGCCGAGGCGCACGTCGGCGCCGGAAGCGCGGACCGCGTCGATGAGGATCTGCTGCAGCTGGGGGCGCCGCATGCCGAGGGTGGCGGGCAGGTCCTCCCCGCCGGTCTGGATGTCCTCGGCGACGAACAGAACGGTGCCGTCGGGGGCGGTCACGCCCAGCGAGCCGAAGGAGTATCCGGAGGCTTCCACCCGTTCCCACACACCCAGTTCGCGCAGGACCCGCAGGGCGTTGCCCTGGAGGGTGATGCCGGATCCTGTGGTGGCGTTCCAGTCGGGCCTGGCCTCGATCAGATCCACGGCGATGCCGGCGCGGCGCAGCAGGATGGCGACGGCGTTACCGGCGGCGCCGCCGCCGATGACGAGGACGGTGCGGGGGTCGGTGTCGGTCATGGAGAACTCCCTTGTCCCTGACGGTTATTTGACGGCGACGGGGTTGACCGGCGAGCCGACGGCTCCGGTGATGGGCAGGGGTGCGGCAGTGAGCCAGAACTCGTACACGCCGTCGGCCGCGCAGTCCGCGGCGAGAGCGTCGAGGTCCCACATCTCGCCGATCAGCAGGCCCATGTTGGGGATGACGACCTGGTGCAACGGCTGGAAGGCATGGTCGAACTCGTTCGGCCGCACCTCGAAACCCCAGGTGTCGGTGGCGATCGCGGCGATCTCCGTGTGGTGCAGCCAGCCCGCGGTGGCGAAGGACAGCCCCGGCGCGGGCCCGCCCGCGTATTCACCCCAGCCCTCGCGGCGTACCCGGGCCAGCTGTCCGGTCCGCACGACGACGATGTCGCCGCGGCCGATGCTCACACCGTGGGCTTCGGCCGTCGCGGTCAGGTGCTCCTCGGTGATCGCGAAACCGTCAGGCAGCTCACCGTCGGTGCCGACGACCCGGCCCACATCGAGCAGTACGCCGCGCCCCGCGACGTATGGAGCCATGTGCTCGATACCAGTGACGAGGTCGCCGTCGGAGGTGACGACCTTCTCGGCGTCCCTGCCGTTCCAGGCCTTGCCGTGGTCGAAGATGTGCCCGAGCCCGTCCCACTGCGTGGAGCACTGCAACGGCATCGCGATCACGTCGTCGGCGCCGCCGATGCCGTGCGGGAAGCCCTGGTTGCCGAGGGCGGCGTCGGTGCCGGTGTCGAGCATGGTGTGCACCGGGTTGGTCCGCCGCCGCCAGCCCTTCTGCGGGCCGTTCATGTCGAAGCGCTGCGAGAGCGAGAAGCTGACGCCCCGGCGTACGAGCGCCGCGCCCTGGCGCCGCTTGGCCTCGTCGAGGAAGTTCAGCGTGCCGAGCACGTCATCCTCGCCCCAGCGACCCCAGTTCGAGTACGCCTTGGCGGCCTCGGCGATCGTGCCCTCGGGGTCGGAGCGGTTCACGCGCCCTCCCCGACACACCGGGTGCGTTGCACACCCAGACCGGTGATCGACCCCTCCATGACGTCGCCGTCGCGCAGCAGCCGCCCCCAGTGGATGCCGTTGCCGGCCGGGGATCCCGTCAACACCAGGTCACCGGGCAGGAGTTGAGCCGACTGCGAGATGTACGAGACCAGCCGTGCGACGCCGAAGAGCATGTCCTTGGTCGACTCGTCCTGCATGATGTCGCCGTTCAGCTTCAGCGTGACCCGCAGGTCGCCCGGGTCGGCGATCGACCCGGCGGGGACGATCCAGGGGCCGAGCGGGGTGAAGCCGGGGGCGTTCTTGCAGCGCAGCCAGTCCGTGCCGATGGCCTTCATGTCGCGACGGAAGACGGTGGCGCGGTCGGTGAGGTCGTTGGCGATCGTGTACCCGGCGACGTACTCCAGAGCCTCCTCGACGGACACCTGGTGCGCAGGCCTGGCGATGACGGCCGCCAACTCCAGCTCCCAGTCCGGCTTTTCGGCCCAAGAAGGGAGGATGACATCGTCGTACGGACCGGTGATCGCGCTCGGCAGTCCGATGAAGACGTACGGCAGATCCTCGGCCGCCCGGCGGTCCATGACCGCGGCGATCTCCGCGCGCGCCTCCTCGACCGTACGCGGGTCGTCGGGGGAGCGGTGGGCGACCTCCAGGTCGATCACGTGCTGCCGGTAGTTGGCACCGGACTGGAAGATCTGGCGGGGTTCGACGGGGGCGTGCACGCGTAGGCCCTCCAGCGGCTGCCAGTCGAGCGCGTCGTCGTCCGCGAGGGTGTGCAGGACGGGGAGGGCCTCCTCCCAACGGTCCAGCACGGCACGCATTCCGGAGGGCGCCCAGGCCAGGAACTTGCCGAGGTCCAGCACCCGGCCCTTCGCCATCAGTCCGGGGAACGGCTCCCCGTCCGGAAGCGAGAACGTGCCGAGCGCGAACGGTCCGGCAGGTTGCGCGAGCGTTGCCATGAGATTTCCTCCTGCTGGGTTGCGGTCTACTCTGACCTCGATCGGCGGATCACGGAAATCAATCCTGTGGATGCGTCGTATCCATGACATGGATGACCCTCACTTGTCAGGTGGTTGCCGGTGAACCTCTCCCGACTCGATCTCAATCTGGTCCTCGCCCTGCGTGCGCTGCTGGAGGAGCGCAACGTCACCCGGGCCGGCGAGCGCATCGGACTGAGCCAGCCCGCCATGAGCGCGGCCCTGTCCCGGCTGCGCCGCCACTTCGACGACGCCTTGCTCGCCCGGACCGGCAACTCCTACGAGCTGACCCCGCTCGGCGTCGCCCTGCGCGACCGCAGCGCCACCGCCTGCGACCTGCTGGAGCGGGTCTTCACCAGCCAGGCCGACTTCGACCCCGCCGCCGAGACCCGCGAGTTCACCCTGCTCGCCTCCGACTACGGTGCGGCCGTCTTCGGCGCCGCGCTCTCCCGAGCGCTGCACCAGGAGGCGCCGGGCATCCGGCTCACCTTCCGGCACCCGGCACCCTCCGTCGAGGAGAACACCGCCGCCCTGCTGAGCACCGTCGACGGACTGCTGATGCCGCACGGCGTCATCGGCGGCTTCCCCTGCGTCGACCTCCACCAGGACCGCTGGCTGTGCATGGTCGCCGACGACCATCCCGAGATCGGCGCCGAACTCACCCTCGACCAGTTGGCCCGCCTGCCCTGGGCCGTCTACCAGCGCCCGTACGACGCCCCGGTCGCCCGCCAGTTGAGCATGCTCGGCATCAGCCCTCAGGTGGAGGTCTCCGTCCAGACCTTCCAGCTGCTGCCGCACATGATCGAGGGCACCCGCCGGATCGCGATGATCCAGGAACGCCTGGCCCGCACGGCGGTGCGCTCCGCCGCGGTGCGCGTTTTGCCCTGCCCCTTCGAGGCGGTGCCGGTGCAGCAGGCGATGTGGTGGCATCCGGTGCACGCCCAGGACGCGGCGCACATCTGGCTGCGGCAGAAGGCCGCGGAGGTGGGGGCGACGCTGATGGGTCAGTCGAGCGTCCCGTAGGGGCGCGGGGCTGTATCAATGTGAGGCTCCGCCGCAGATGTCACAGCCCCGCGCCCCTGGGTTGGCTGCCCTCAGGCCAGTTGTTCCGGCAGCGGTCGCGGGTCCGTGGCCGCTGCCATGCGGCGGCGGGTCGCCCACAGCCCCGCCGCGACGAGGGCGGCGGCCAGCCCCAGCACGCCCACCGCACCCGCGAGACTGCCGACCGCCGGCTCCACGGCGAGCAGCACCAGCGGGCAGACGAACTCACCCCCGAAGAAGGCCGCCGTCCACAGCCCCGTGCCGCGGCCGCGATCCTGGAAGTCCAGACGCGACATGGCACTGGTGAGGAGGGCCGGCAGCAGCATGCCCGTACCCAGACAGTTGATCACCGCTCCCAGGACCAGCAGGGTGGCGTTGCCCGCCAGGAACATCACGCCGAAGCCGGCCGCGCAGACCGCGAAGACGGCGGGCAGCATCGGGTCGGGGGAGCGCTTCAGCCGGGCGAAGGTGATCGCGCCGACCACGGTGGCGGCACTCGCGACCGCGGTGGCCAGACCGATCACACCGGTGCTCTCCACGCCAAGGTCGTCGAGCAGGTACGCCATCTCCACCGGCACGGTGTAGAAGACCATCGCGCCGAAGAAGGTGACGGCACAGATACCCGCCAACTGCCGCCAGGGGAACGGATGGTGGGGCTGACCGGGCGCCGCCTTGTTCGTGACCTCGGTTGCCGTGCGGGCCGCCGGGTTGGGCAGGGCGGAGACCATCAACGGGGCAATTACCAGGCTCACGGCGTAGATCCAGAAGGGCACTCGCCAGCCCGCGGCGCCCGCGGCGCCGCCGATCACAAAGAAGACGGTGGCCGACGCGGAGGCGCACATGGTCTGCAGGGCGAGGTACTTCACCCGCTGGTGGCCGGAGTAGTAGTCGCCGATCAGAGTGGTGCAGCAGGTCATGATCGCGGCCTCGGCGACACCGACCAGGGCACGGCTCGCGATGATGGCGCCCAGCGAGTCCAGATAGAGCGGGGCCGTGCCGAACACGGCGTACAGGAGGGTCGCCACGATCAGCAGACGCTTACGGCCCAGCCGGTCCACGATCACCCCGGCGAACGGGGCCAGCAGCGCCAGCGACAGCGCCGGAACGGTCAGCGCGAGGGGAACCAGCGCTTTGGCTCCCGGGGTCGACTCGAAGTAGTCCTGCATCCTCGGCAGCACCGGGGCGATCAGTACCGCGCCCAGGATCGGCAGACAGCTGCCCGCCATCAGCAGGCTCACGCGCAGCAGATGAGCCGGGCCCGAGGTGGCGACGGGTGACGGAGCGGTGTCAACCACCGCGGTGGGGGACGGGGGCACGGAACCGGGCATGGCGACTCCAGGGCTGTGTACGGGAGCGGGCATGCCGTCACGGGCGCCGACGACGGCGCACGGCATGCTGCGGAATACCGGGGAAGGCCACACACCGGGTGCTGGTCCGGACAGCGGTGTGCGGTGCGCACGACTATGGGCTGTACGGAACCCCGCCGCTATCCTCCGCGCGATCCGAATCCCGTATCCGCCTCATCCACGCCATGGATGAGGCCGCCATGAATGAGACCTTCGCCTCCCGCCCCTTGCCGTCAGGCCCCCTCAGGGGCGAAGCCGCCCCTTGCTCCGCATAGCGGCGCGCACGCGTTCCTCCGCCAGCCCGCGCCCCGCGATGTGCGGCGTGGTGCCGCGGCGCCCGGCTTCTTCGAGGACCGTGACGGCGTTGGCGCGCAGCCGCTTGGAGATCGTCTCGAAGATGGTTGGGGTCTCGGGCCGGAAGCCGGAGTAGCGGGCGTCCATGGCGAAGGCGGCGGCCACGACGCCCCCGGCGTTGGCGATGAAGTCGGGCAGGACGGCGATTTCGCGTTCGGCGAGGACTGCCTGGGCCTGCTCGGAGGTGGGGAGGTTGGCGCCCTCCACCACCAGGCTGGCCTTGATCTGGTGGGCGGTCTTCTCGTCGATGACGTCCTGGAGAGCGGCCGGTACGAGGATGTCGCAGTCGACGGTGAGTTCCTGGCCGGGCTGGATGACGACGCCCTGGGAGTGGCGGGTGACGAAGTCGTCGCCATACGCGTCGTGGGCCGCCCGCAGTGCGGGAACGTCCAGGCCGGTGGGGTCGTGGAGGGCTCCCCGCGCGGTCGACACGGCGACGACGGTGGCGCCGAGCTCGGCGAACCGTACGGCCGCAGCACGACCGACCGCCCCGAACCCCTGAAGCGCGACGCGGGCGCCGCTCAGGGGCAGCTGGAGATGCTGAGCGGCGGCGTCCGCGGCTTCGGCGACTCCGTACCCGGTGACGCCAAGCTTGTCGTAGGCGACTCCGCCGAGGTGGGCCGGGGTGCCGACCGCCGCACCGCGGTCGCCGAGTTCGTCCTGGATGATGGCCGCGTCGTCCTCGGTCAGGCCCATGTCAAGGCCCATGACGTACTCGCGGGGCACCTCGTTGGCCAGGGCGCGGGCGAAGGCGCGCAGGATCGCCTCCTTGTCGGGGGAGGCGGGGTCCGCGACGATGCCGGCCTTGGCGCCTCCGTAGAACAGGTCGACTCCGGCCCACTTCCACGTCATGACACGGGCCAGCCGGGCGACCTCCTCCACGGAGACGTTCGGGCTCATCCGCGTACCACCCTTGCCGACACCGCGGGCGGTGTTGTCGATGACCAGGACGCCCTTCATTCCGGTACGTCGGTGGGAGACGACGACGATCTTCTCGGGGCCCCAGTCGTCGACGAGGGAGAGTGCGTCAGTCACAGTGTGGGTTCCTTGTCCGGCGAGAAGCGACCTGACGCTGATCGCCCAGGGCACGGGCGATCAGCTGGGCGAGATGAGTACCGCTGCGCTCGGTCTGCTGGGCGATCTGCGTACGGCAGCTGAAGCCGTCGGCCAGGACGACGGTGTCCGGGTCGGCCGCGCGTACCGCCGGGAGCAGGACCTGCTCACCGGCCGCCACGGACACGTCGTAATGACCGCGTTCGAAGCCGAAGTTGCCCGCCAGTCCACAACAGCCGGAGTTCAGCACGCTGTTGTCGACGCCCATGGCCTCCAGCAGTGCGCTGTCTGCACTGAAGCCGCTGGTGGCGTGCTGGTGACAATGGGTCTGGCTGATGGAGTTGATGGAGCCGACATCGATCCGTGGCGGCTGCCAGCCCGCGGTGTGGTGGAGGAGGAGCTCGGCGAGGGTGAGAGTGAGGGTGGACCGGGCGAGGGCTTGCGCGTCGGGATCGCCGTCGAGGAGTTCGGGCAGATCGGTTCTGAGCGCCGCGGTGCAGCTCGGCTCCAGGCCCACCACCGGCACGCCTTCGCGTGTCGCCGGTGCGAGCGCGGTGGCGGTGCGGCGGGCGATACGGCGGGCCATGCCCAGCTGGCCGGTGGTGATCCAGGTCAGCCCGCAGCACTGGGTGCCGTCCGGGACCTGGACCCGGTATCCGGCGTGTTCCAGAACCGCCACTCCCGCCTTGAGGACTTCGGGTGTGAAGTGGTTGTTGAAGGAGTCCACCCAGAGCATGACCGGGCCGCGGTGCCCGTCGCCTTCGGGAGTGCGCGTACGGAACCAGGTCAGGAAGGTCCGTTCGGCGAAGCGGGGCACATCGCGTTCGGCGGCGATACCGCCCAGCCGCTTGACGACCGGTGCGAGGCGGGACGCGGTGAGCCCGTTGACCAGCCAGGGCATACGAGCGGCCAGGCGGGACAGCAGGGGCAGCCAGCCCATGGAGTAGTGGGACGCGGGCCGCAGGCGCCGTCGGTAGTGATGGTGCAGGAATTCGGACTTGTACGTGGCCATGTCGACCTCCACCGGGCAGTCGACGCTGCAGCCCTTGCACGACAGACACAGGTCGAGCGCGTCGCGCACCTCGGCGGACCGCCAGCCGTCCGTGATGACCTCGCCCTGGGTCATCTCGTACAGCAGGCGGGCCCGGCCCCGGGTGGAGTCCTTCTCGTCGAGGGTGACGCGGTAGCTGGGGCACATGACATCGCCGCGCGGGGTGGTGCTGCGGCACTTTCCGACACCCACGCAGCGGCGGGTGGCCTTGGTGAAGTCGCCGTCGTCGGCGTGGAAGGGGAGGACGGTGGTCAGGGGCAGCGGGGTGCGGTGCGGGCTGACCCGGAGGTTGGAGTCAAGAGGCAGCGGTTCGACGATCATTCCGGGGTTCAGGCCGTTGTCGGGATCCCAGACGCCCTTGAACTGCTCGAACAAGGCGATGACTTCGGGACCGTACATCAACGGCAGCAGCTCGGAACGTGCCTGGCCGTCGCCGTGTTCACCCGAGAGGGAGCCGCCGTGGGCGGCGACGAGTTCGGCGGCCTCGGTGAGGAAGGCGCGGAAGACGGCGGTGCCGTGCTCGGTGGTGAAGTCGAAGTCGATGCGTACGTGCAGGCAGCCCTCGCCGAAGTGCCCGTACACGGGTCCCCGGAGTTCGTGGCGGCTGAGCAGTTCGGTGAACTGCCGTAGGTAGGAGCCGAGTTGGCCGGGTGGTACGGCGGCGTCCTCCCAGCCGGGCCAGGCTTCTGCCCCGTCGGGGGTACGCGTGGCCAGACCGGCTCCGTCTTCCCGGATCCGCCACAGTTGCCGGGCGCGTACGGGATCGGTGACGACCTCGTGGCCGGTGAACCCGGCGGTCTGGCCAGCTGTCGCGGTGAACTCCTTTGCCAGTGTGGGGAGTTCATCTTCCTGTCCGCCGAACTCGGCGAACAGCCACGCCTGTGCGCGCGGCAGGGTGTCGATCGTCCTACGGGTCTCGGCGCGGGTGACGATGTCGGTCAGGGCCTGGTCGAGTCCTTCCAGGGCCAGCAGTGGGTGCTTGAGGAGGGCGGGTACGGCGTCGGCTGCGGCGCAGGCGTCCTCATAGCCGAGTACGACAAGGGCCCGGGCGGGAGGGGGAGTTACGAGACGGACGGTGGCGGAGAGGACCACCGCGAGGGTGCCTTCGCTGCCGACCAGGGCACGGGCGAGGTTGAACCGCCGCTCCGGCAGCAGGTGTTCGAGCGCGTAACCCGAGACCTGCCGGGGGAACCGGCCCAACTCGGTGCGCAACGTTGCCAGGTTGCGCTCGGCCAGCCGGTGCAGGGACGCGATGAGCCGACCGCGGTCGTCGCCGGCCGCTACGGCTTCGTCGATCTCCAACTGCGTCATCTCGCCGAGGCGCAGGACAGTCCCGCGGTAGGTGACCACCTCGAGTTCCAGTACGTTCTCCGCGGTGCGCCCCCAGGCGACGGAGTGCGAGCCGCACGCATTGTTGCCGATCATGCCGCCGAGCGTGCAGCGGCTGTGGGTCGAGGGATCCGCGCCGAAGAGCAGGCCGTGTTCGCCGGCGGCCCGTTGCAACTCGTCCAGAACGATGCCGGGCTGCACCGTCGCCGTACGCGCAACGGGATCCAGCGCGAGCAGACGGTTGAAGTAGCGCGAGAAGTCCAGCACCACGCCGGAGCCGACGGCCTGCCCCGAGGTACTGGTGCCCCCGCCGCGCGAGGTGATCGGCACGCCCAGGCGACGGCACACAGCGATCGCGTTGAGCACATGCCGACGCTCGCGGGGGAAGACCACGGCCAGCGGAATCCGACGGTAGTTGGAGGCGTCGGCCGAGTACTGCGCTCGACGTCCGGCATCCC
This sequence comes from Streptomyces yerevanensis, assembly GCF_000716805.1. Taxonomy (NCBI): domain Bacteria; kingdom Bacillati; phylum Actinomycetota; class Actinomycetes; order Kitasatosporales; family Streptomycetaceae; genus Streptomyces; species Streptomyces yerevanensis. The sequence goes on from NZ_JNWJ01000002.1 coordinate 150,727, forward strand.
CCTGCACCTCACCGCAGTCGCCCTCGGCGAGCGCCTCGGTCACGGCCGCCGCGTCGAGACGCCCCGGGCCCTGCACTGTCGCCGTCACTGCCGCAGCTCCCTCATGCTCAGGTTGGTTCATGCTCAGATGGTCACGTTCGACCGCGTCCCCGTCACGATCTGCGTACACCTGCCCACCCCACAAGACCCAGCAGCGCGAAAGTAATGACTCTGCAGACCAAGTGATGCTTATCCTCGCCCAGGACGCGTCCCGGAGGCAGGCAGGAGGAATCCGTTGCTCAAGCCGCAGCATCTGCTCACCCTGCGGGCCGTCGTGCGCTCCGGCTCCTTCGTCATCGCGGCCCGTGACCTCGGCTACACCGCCTCCGCGATCTCGCAGCAGATTTCGGCCCTGGAGAAGGAGACCGGGCTCGTCCTCTTCGAGCGGGAGGCGCACGGCATCCGGGCCACCGCAGCCGCGCATCGGCTGGTCGACCTCAGCGTCCCGGTGCTGGCCGCCATGGACGACCTCGACCACCAGGTGCATGAGCTCGCCACCGGTGCCACCGGCCGGCTGAGGCTGGGCAGTTTCCCCACTGCCAGTGTCCGGCTCGTACCGGCGGCGCTGTCGGCTCTGACCGCGACCCACCCGCGCGCACAGATCCAGCTCGAGGAGGGCGAACCGGACGAACTCGTCGACGCGCTCAACGACGGCGATCTCGACGTGGCGCTGGTGTACGAATACGGGCTCAGCCCCCGGCAGTGGCCGGACGGAATGGCCCGCCATCACCTCGTACGCGAGGACCTCGTCCTGCTCAGGGCCCGTGGCAGCGGCCTGAGTTCACGCCTCGCCGGGCTGTCGCGGGCTCGCTGGATCACCAGCAGGGAAGGAACGGCCGGTGCGCTCTCGCTCACCCGGCTGTGCGCGGCGGCCGGTTTCGAGGCCGCGGTCGCCTTTCGCAGCAACAACTACGACGTCGTACGGGAGTTGGTGTCCGCCGGTCTCGGAGTGGCGATCGTGCCGGGGCTGGGCCGCTCGCCCGGCGACCCGTCCAGCGATGCGGTCGAGGCGACACGGCTCGCGCAGCGCTCGGCCTTCCGCCGGGTGATGGCCCTGCACCGCAGCGAGAACAGCAACCCGCTGCTCGGCACGATGATCCGCTCGCTGCGCGGTGCGGTACCGGCGGGGGAGCCGTACGTGCACGTCCTGTGAGGAGCCGGCTCCCGCTTCGCTGCTCACCCCTTGACCGCACCCGGCGGCAGCTGACCCGCCGAGGCTCGCAGCACATCGACCAGGGCGGCCACCGTCGGCCGGTGCTCGGCGAAGGACCGGAACACCACCACGATGTGACGCTCCATCACCTCCTGCAGATCAAGCACATCGATACGAGACGGACGCAGTCGCAGCATCAGATCGGTCACCACACTGACCCCGACACCGGCCTCGACCAGAGCGAGGGTGGCGGCCGTGTCCGTCACCTCGTGCAGCACCTGCGGTTCGAAACCGGCCCGACGGCAGGCGGTGAGTACGGCCCGCCCGTAGTAGCTGCCGACCGACGGCAGGATCCATCCCCGGTCCCTGGTGTCCGCAAGGGAGATCCTCCGCCGCCCCGGCATCGCCCCGGCGGGAACCGCGAGCGAGAAGCGCTCCCGGTACAGCTCCGTCACCCGCAGGGACGGATCACGCGGAATGGGTACGTCGGGATAGTCCAGCCCCAGCGCAAGATCCACAGCTCCGCCGGCGACCGCGTCGTACACCTCGTCCACGTCCATGTCCCGGCTGCGCACGGTCACGCCCGGATGCCTCGCGCGTACCTGCTGCAGAGCGGGCGGCAGGATCTCGGCGGCGGCCGTCGCGAAGAGCCCGATCCGCAGCGTCCCGGAGACCTCGTTGCGGGTGCGCTCCAGCGCTTCGACGGCTTCGGCCTCCGTGGTGAGGATGCGCTCGGCATGCAGGGCCAACGTCGCCCCGGCGTCGGTGAGTTCGACCCGGCGACCCACCCGCCGCAGCAGCTGCATGCCGGTGGACTTCTCCAGCGCGGCGATCTGCTGCGAGACCCCGCCGGGGGTGTAGCCCAGGGTCTCTGCGACCGCGGTGATGGTGCCGCGCCTGGTCAGTTCCACCAGCGAACGCAGCTGTGCACTCGTCCAGTCCATTCAGGGATCGTAAAAGATTAGAAGCATTAATCATTGATAGACGTCAACGGTTGGTGTGTTGCACGATGACGCACAGCACAGATAACGGCTCGTAACAGATAGCTGCTCGGCACCCACCCCGTACTGACAACCCCCGCCGCCCGCAGGACGGACCGACTCGTCCGCGTCCGCCGGGCGGGCCCATGGATGGGAGCGTGGCCCGTTGTCCTCCTCCGCCTTCCGCACCGTTCCGACCTCCGCCGATGTGGTGATCATCGGTGGCGGCGTGATGGGTGCGAGCATCGCGTTCCACCTCGCCGAGGCCGGCGTGCACAACATCGTCGTCGTCGAACGCGACGACCTCGGCCGCGGCAGCTCGGGCAAGCCGATCGGCGGCATCCGCGCCCAGTTCTCCGACCCCCTCAACATCGAACTGGGCAACCGAAGCCTGCGCGCCTACCAGGAATTCCCCCACCGCCCCGGCGCCGACATCAAGCTGGACACCGTCGGCTACCTCTTCCTCCTCACCAGCGAACAGCAGGCCGCCGCCTTTGAGGCCGGCGTCGGCATCCAGAACAGCCTGGGCGTGCCGAGCCGCATGATCGGACCCGACGAGGCGCAGAAGCTGTGTCCCTACATCAGCACCGACGGCCTCGTGGCCGCCGCCTACTCGCCCGCCGACGGCCACTGCCGCCCCGGCCTGGTCGTCAACGGATACGCGCAGGCCGCGGCCCGCGCCGGCGTCACCATCGCCACACACACCGCGGTCACCGGCATCGACACCGCCGGGGACCAGGTCGTCGGCGTACGCACCAGCCAGGGCCGTATCGCCTGCGGCACCGTCATCTGCGCGGCAGGGGCCTGGTCGGCACGGATCGGCGCCATGGCAGGCGTCCACCTCCCGGTCCGGCCCGTACGGCGGCAGTTGGCGTTCACCGCGCCGCTCACACCGCCCGCGCCCCGCATTCCGTTCACCATCGACTTCTCCTCCTCGGCCTACTTCCACAACAGCGACGACGGCCTGCTGTTCGGCCTCGCCGACCCCGACGAGAAGGACGGCTTCGACACCACCTGGACCCCGGAGTGGCTCGAGCTGTTCCGCACCGTCGCCCGCGACCGGGCCCCCGCGCTGGCCGACATGAGGACCGTCGACGGCTGGGCCGGCCTGTACGAGATCACACCCGACCACAACGCACTGATCGGCCGCTCCGGTGAACTGTCCAACTTCCTTTACGCAGCCGGGTTTTCAGGCCACGGCTTCCTCCAGGCGCCCGCCGTCGGCGAGGTCGTACGCGACCTGTACCTGGAGCGCGAGCCGTTCACCGACATCTCCCCGCTCAGCGCCGACCGGTTCCGCCACGGCGCCGAAATCCGTCCCGAAGCCCACGTGGTATGACCCGCGATCGAAAGGCTGAAGCATGTCAACGATCAGTCAGTGGCAGTTGCGAGCCGCGTTCGCGGCACGGCTCTCGGAGATGTACGGCCAGGAGGTTCCCGCCTACACCACGCTCGTGGACGTCTCGCGCGAGGTGAACGAGGACGTCCTGCGCGAGCAGGGGGCCGACGCCGAACGCCTGGGATCCATCAGTCGGGTGACCGCGGAGCGGCACGGCGCCATCAGGGTCGGAACGCCGCAGGAACTGCAGCAAGTCGCCCGTATCTTCGGCGCTTTGGGCATGCACCCCGTCGGCTTCTACGATCTGCGCGAGGCCGCCGCCAGCGCCGTACCCGTCATCTCCACCGCCTTCCGGCCGGTCGACGGCGAGGAGCTGGCGCGTAACCCCTTCCGGGTGTTCACCTCCATGCTCACCCCGGCCGACCCCCGCTTCTTCGACGCCGACCTGCGCGCACGCCTGGAAGCCTTTCTCGCCCGCCGTGAACTGTTCCCGCCCGAGTTGCTCACCCTGGCCGACCGCGCGGCGGCAGCTCGCGAACTACCCGAGGACGACGCCGAGCGGTTCCTCCAACTCGCCGTGCAATCCTTCGAGTTGTCGCCCGAGCCGGTGGACAGGGCGTGGTACGAGACCCTGGAGCGGATCTCCGCCGTCGCCGCGGACATCGGCGGCGTACGCAGCACCCACATCAACCACCTCACCCCACGCGTCCTCGACATCGACGAGCTCTACCGCCGTATGACGGACCGCGGCATCGAGATGATCGACACCATCCAGGGCCCACCCGCCTGGAAGGGCCCCGACGTCCTGCTGCGCCAAACCTCCTTCCGCGCACTCGCCGAACCCCGCGCAATGCGCACCCCCGACGGCACCGTCATCAGCGGCGCCCTCCGCGTCCGCTTCGGCGAGGTAGAAGCCCGCGGCATCGCCCTCACCCGCGAGGGCCGCGCCCTCTACGACGAACTCCTCGGCCAGATCGACGAACAGGCGTCAGAGAAGCCGGGCGAATCCCGCAGCGACATCGCCCGCGCGTTGTGGGAGCGCCACATGCCCGACACCGAAGAGGGGCTCGCCGCCAAGGAGTTGGCCTACTTCACCTACCGGCCGGCCGACGACCGGCCCCGCGACGGCGGTAGGCCGCCCGCCGGTATTCGTGAACTGGTGCAGCAGGGGTGGGTGCGCGCAGAACCCATCGTCTACGAGGACTTCCTGCCCCGCTCCGCCGCCGGCATCTTCCAGTCCAACCTGAGCGGCGAGGGCACCCGCGACAACGACCAAGAGGGCACCGCCTACGACGCAGCCTGGCTCTCCGCCGCCATCGGCCGCGACGTACTGGACCCGTACGCCCTCTACGCCCAGCAGCAGAACGCTTCTCTTGCGCAGGTCAGCGAGCAACTAGGCCTCAACCCCTCTTCCCTCTGACAGGAGCATCATGGCCAGCACCACCCTGCCCACCACGGACGACCTGCGCGCCCGCGCCCGTACGGCCCTGGACCACATCGGGGTCGCCGTCCCCGAGGGCAGCGACTTCCAGGCCCGTACGCCCATCACCGGCGAGAACCTCTTCGGCCTGACGGCCGCCACCGAAGCCGACACCGAAGAGGCGATCGCGGCAACCCGTACGGCCTTCCTGACCTGGCGCACCACGCCGGCCCCGCGCCGCGGTGAACTCGTCCGCCGCCTCGGCGAGTTGCTGCGCGAGCACAAGAACGACCTGGCCGACCTCGTCACCATCGAAGCGGGCAAGATCCGCTCCGAAGCACTCGGCGAGATCCAGGAAATGATCGACATCTGCGACTTCGCGGTCGGTCTGTCCCGCCAGCTGTACGGCCGCACGATCGCCTCCGAACGCCCCGGCCACCGCCTCGCCGAGACCTGGCACCCCCTGGGCGTGGTCGGCGTCATCTCCGCGTTCAACTTCCCCGCGGCCGTGTGGTCGTGGAACACCGCGGTCGCCCTGGTCTGCGGCGACACGGTCGTCTGGAAACCCTCCGAGCTGACCCCGCTGATCTCCCTGGCCTGCGACCGTCTCCTCGCTCAGGCCGCTGAGGATGTGGGCGCTCCCCGCGACGTACACCGCCTCCTGCTCGGTGACCGTTCGGTCGGCGAGCAGCTCGTCGACGACTCCCGCATCGCCCTCGTCAGCGCCACCGGCTCCACCCGTATGGGCCGCGAGGTCGGCCCCCGCGTAGCCGCCCGCTTCGGCCGCAGCCTGCTGGAACTCGGCGGCAACAACGCCACGATCGTCGCCCCGTCCGCCGACCTGGACCTCGCCATCCAGGGCATCGTCTTCGCCGCGGCAGGCACCGCCGGCCAGCGCTGCACGACCCTGCGCCGCCTCATCGTCCACCGCGACATAGCCGACACCCTCATCGAGCGCCTGACCGCCGCCTACCACAGGCTCCCCATCGGTGACCCCTTCGACGAAACGACCCTGGTCGGCCCGCTCATCACCACCACGGCCCTCGAGGCCATGACGAACGCCCTCACCCGCGTCCAGTCCCAGGGCGGCAAGATCCTGGCCGGCGGCAACCGGCGCCTGACCGAGGCCGCGCCCTCGGCCGCATACACCGAGCCGGTCCTGGTCCGCGTCGACGAACAGACCGACGTCGTACGGGAGGAGACCTTCGCCCCGATCCTGTACGTCATGACGTACGACACCCTTGACGAGGCGATCGCGCTCCACAACGACGTTCCCCAGGGGTTGTCGTCCAGCATCTTCACCCGTGACCAGCAGGAGGCCGAGATCTTTCTGTCCGCTGCCGGGTCCGACTGCGGCATCGCGAACGTCAACATCGGGACCTCTGGAGCGGAGATCGGGGGCGCGTTCGGGGGCGAGAAGGACACCGGGGGCGGGCGCGAGTCCGGGTCCGATGCGTGGAAGGCGTATATGCGGTCGGCGACGAACACGATCAACTACTCCACTGAGCTTGCGCTGGCGCAGGGGGTCAGCTTCCTCTGACGGGGGGTGTGGCGGGGACCGGTCGCGGTGAGTCGCCGGTGGGCTGGACGGCCGTCCCGTCCACCGGCCGTCCCGTCCACCGGCCGTGCGCACATCGACGGCGGGAGGAGTGATAAAAGCAGACATGACCAACTCGCATGTCCTTCTCCGCCCCAGGCACGGTGCCCGATGACCGCCGGTATCGACACCCCGGACCGCCGCGGCCGCACCGGACTCGACCGGACCGGTCGCGACCTCACCGGCAATCCCCGCGTCAAGGTCCGGGACGTGAAACTGCTGTCCAGCCACTGGTACGTGGAACGCACCACGACCTTCGACTTCCAGCACGCCGACGGCACCTGGACCACCCAGGAGCGGGAGACCCACGACCGCGGCAACGGCGCCACGATGCTCCTCTACGACTCCGAACGCGAAACCGTCCTGCTCACCCGCCAGTTCCGCTTCCCGATCTACGTCAACGGCCACCCCGACGGCATGCTGACCGAAACCCCGGGCGGCTTGCTCGACGACGATGACGAGCACCCCGAGATCGCCGTACGCCGCGAGGTCGTGGAGGAGACCGGCCACACCATCGGCGACGTCCAGCACGTCTTCGACGTCTACATGAGCCCTGGCTCGGTCACCGAACGCGTCAGCTTCTACGCCGCCGCCTACGGCCCCGCGACCCACACCCACGAGGGCGGCGGCCTGGACGAGGAGGGCGAGGACATCGAGATCCTCGAACTGCCCTTCCGCAGGGCCCTGGAGATGATCCGGACCGGGGAGATCGCCGACGCGAAGACGATCATGCTGCTGCAGTGGGCGGCGCTGGAGGGGCCGTTCGCCGACCGGCCCCGAAAGCCCTTGACCTGAAGTGCGCTTCAAGCTGAAGACTCCCGTTTGAGCCGGACCCACCGGCCGAACGGGAGGAACCACCGTGAAGTACCGCACCATAGGCACCGACCCGGCCACCCGCCGTGAGGTGAGCGTGTTCGCGCTCGGCGCGATGCTCTTCGGCTCGCGGACGGACGAGAAGACCTCCTTCGCCCTCCTCGACCGCTACGTCGAGGCCGGCGGCACCTTCATCGACACGTCCGACAACTACGCCTTCTGGGAGGACGGAGGACAGGGCGGCCAGAGCGAGGAACTGCTCGGCCGCTGGCGGCGCAGCCGCGGCATCGGCGACGAGATCGTGATCGCCACCAAGCTCGGCGCCCGCCCGCTCGCTCCCGGCACCAGCTACGTCGACAACCCGGAGGGCCTGTCGGCGAAGGTGATCCGCGAGTCCGCCGAGCGCAGCCGCGAACGGCTCGGGGTGGCGAAGCTGGACCTGCTGTACGCCCACATCGACGACCCCACCGTTCCCCTCCAGGAGACCGTCGAGGGCTTCGCCGCCCTCGTCGGAGAGGGCACGGTCGGCCTGCTCGGTGTGAGCAACCAGGCCGTCTGGCGCGTGGACCGCGCCCGCACCCTGGCCGCCGCGGCCGGACTGCCCGGCTACGAGGTGCTCCAGTACGAGCACAGCTACCTGCGCCCCCGGACCGACCTGCCCAGCGGACTGTTCCCCGACGGCACCCTCGGCGCGGTCGGCCCCGACATGCTCGGCTACCTGCGGGCCGAGCCCCGCCTGACCCTGGTCGCCTACTCGCCCCTGCTGAAGGGCGCCTACGTTCGCCCGGACAGGCTCCAGCCGGACTACGACCATCCGGGCACCCCCGCCCGGTTCACCGCCCTGCAAGAAGTCGCCCGCGAGACCGGCGCGACCGTCAACCAGGTGGTCCTCGCCTGGCTGCTGGGCGGCGAGCTTCCGGTCATCCCGCTCGTCGGGGCCTCGTCGATGGCGCAACTGGAGGAGAACCTGGCCGCCGTCGACCTGGAACTGACACCGGAGCAGCGGGCCCGGTTGGACGCGGCGCACTGAACGCACCGCGCACACCCACTGCCCGCGGTGATCAGGGACCGGCCGGCCTTCTACAACGAGGTGGTCGACAACGTCGTGGACGGTGAGTGCTGAGTGCTGAGTGCTGAGTGCCTGGAACGGCCCGTCACGCCGTTCAGCGAAATGCTGCGCCCAAGGCGCTGACGGGCCGTTCCAGCGTGAAGCGTGTCGCATCGCGGGGAGCCTTGAGGCCTACTCCCGCGCGAAACGGTCGAGGAGCGCGTCCAGTCCGGCCGCCAGGGCCTCCGGCCCGCCACGCTCGGCGAGCGCGGCGGCGGTCTCCCGCAGCCGGGGCAGCTCCTGTGCCGAGATCCGGTGCAGCCCGAGCCGGAACGCGGGATCGGGCTCGTCCGGGTTGTCCACCATCGCCCGCAGCTCCACGGACACGTAGCCGAGCAGCCAGGCGGTGAAGGCCTGGAAGACCGCGGCCGCACGGTCGTCGTCGAGTTCCGCCTCCCGCAGCAGCACGAGGACCCTTTCGTGGTCCCGGAGCACAGCGGTCGGCCGCCGCGCCAGCGGGACCGCGAGCATGCGCGTGGAGAGAAGCGGCATCACCTGGGGATGGGCCAGACAGACCTCGTACGTCGCCCGCGCGATCCGGTGGAGTTCGGCGCGCCATGCGGGAGCGTGGGCCTGGGCCTCGGCGGCCGTCGCGCCAGGTCCCGGACCGGGGCCGGCGGCCAGACGTTCCTCCAGTTCGAGGTACAGGGCTTCGACCAGGCCGTCCAGGAGTGCGTCCTTGCTCGCCGCGTACCGGTAAAGGGCCATCGCTTCCACGCCGAGCTCGGTGCCCAGTCGGCGCATGCTCAGCGCCGAGAGGCCCTCGCGGTCCACCAGCTCCAGGGCGCTGGCCAGCACGCGTTCCCGATTCAGCCGGCCGTAGCGGCCGCGGTCGCTGGCGCGGCGCGCGGGGCGGGCTCCGGAACCCTCGTCCTTCTCCCGCGCCTTTGCCTGGTCTTTGGCCATGCTTCGCCTCCGGCTGGTCGGCCCGCGTCCTGTCCCACTCGTATTGACTATGCCTCTATGGGAGCAAGCTGTAGCTATACGAATACGGCGTAAATATACGCTGGCGCAGCTCGGGGACGGACGCCTGTTCGGGAGCCGCCCTCGGAGATCACCACACTGTCCCGAGCGCGGTGGTCTCGCATCCCGATCAGCACCTCACGGGCTCCTGGGCCGTTCGATCTGCCAGAGAGTGGTTGTGCCCGGACCTGAACCATCCCACGGTGTGCCGCAGTCCCTCCTCCATCGTCACCTGGGGGAACCAGCCGAGCTGACGCTGCGCCCGCGTGATCACGGGACGCCGCCGGGCAGGGTCGTCAACGGGCAGCGGACGGAACTCCAGTCCCGACGCCGACCCGGTCGTCTGCCGCACCAGTTCCGCGAGTTCCCGCACCGTCCGCTCGCTGGGATTGCCCAGGTTGAGGGGCCCGGGGAGATCCGAGTCGATCATGGCGACGATGCCCCGGACCAAGTCGTCCACATAGCAGAAACTCCGTGTCTGGCTTCCGTCGCCGTAGACGGTGAGCGGTTCGCCGTCCAATGCCTGCCGGATGAAGGTGGAGACCACCCGGCCGTCGTGGGGGCGCATCCTCGGTCCGTACGTGTTGAAGATCCGCAGTATCCCGACGTTCACGGCCAGGCTGCGCCGGTATGCCATGGACAGCGCTTCGGCGAACCGTTTGGCCTCGTCGTACACGCTGCGCGGGCCCACCGGGTTGACATTCCCCCAGTAGTCCTCCTGCTGGGGGTGGACCACCGGGTCGCCGTACACCTCACTGGTCGAGGCGAGCACGAAACGCGCCTGGTGACGGACCGCCAGCCGCAAGGCGTTCTCCGTGCCTCTGCTGCCCACGGCCAGCGTCTCCAGGGGGCGGCGGTGGTAGTCGGGGGGCGAGGCGGGGCTGGCGAGGTGCGCCACGGCGTCCACCGGTCCGGTGACGTCGAATTCGGCGGAGACGTCGGCGCGGATGAACGTGAAACCGGGGTGTCCGCCCAGGTGCGCCGTGTTCTCCGGCTCACCGGTCGAGAAATCGTCCACGCACAGGACGCGGTCGCCTCTCCGCAGCAGGGCGTCGCACAGGTGCGACCCGAGAAAGCCGCCCCCGCCAGTGACCACGACATGCATGATTCCTCCAGAATTCTCGTGTTCAGGCGGCGTACGAGCCGGTCATCGGGGGACGACCAAGTGCGCTCACGGTCCAGCCCGCCGACTGCCAGGGGGCGGCGTCGAGGGTGTCCCGCGCGTCGAGGATCTTCCGGCCACGCACCGTGGGGCCGAGCTCGGCCGGAGAGATCTTCCGGTACTCGGGCCATGCCGTCAGGTGCAGGACGAGATCCGCGTCCTCACACGCCTTGGGTGCGTCGAGGGTGTACTGCAACTCGGGGAAGCTTCGCCGGGCGTTGTCGACGGCTTCCGGGTCGTGCACCCGGACCTCGGCGCCCTCGCGCCGGATTGCCGCCGCGACGTCCAGGGCGGGCGAGTCCCGCACGTCGTCGCTTTCGGGTTTGAAGGCTGCGCCCAGCACCGCGATGCGCCGGCCGGTGAAGGAGCCGCCCACCAGGTTCCGTGCCAGGTCGACCGTGCGGCGTCGCTGCCGGGTGTTGATCTCGTCGACCTGGTGGAGGAAGGCGATCGCCTCGCCGACGCCCAGTTCCTCGGCGCGCGCCGCGAAAGCACGGATGTCCTTGGGGAAGCAACTGCCGCCGAAGCCCAGGCCGGGCTGCAGGAACCGGTGTCCGATGCGCGAGTCCTCGCCGACGGCCGCCGCCAGTGTCACCACGTCGGCGCCCGCCGCGTCGCACACCTCGGCCATGGCGTTGATGAACGAGATCTTGGTGGCGAGGAAGGCGTTCGACGCCACCTTGACGAGTTCGGCGGTGGCGGGGTCCGTGCTGAAGAAGGGGACACCGCTGATCAGCATGGGCTCGTAGATCTCCCGCAGGGCCGCCTCGGCGCGTCGTGACCCGACTCCCACGACGATCCGTTCGGGACGCCTGGTGTCGGCCACTGCGAACCCCTCGCGCAGGAATTCCGGGTTCCAGGCGATCTCACTGTGCGGTGCGACAGCCTGCAGGCGTGCGCCCAGACGGGCCGTCGTGCCGACAGGCACCGTGGACTTGCCGACGATCAGGCTGCCGGGCTGCAAATGCGGCGTTATGTCGCTGACGACGGCGTCGACATGGTGAACGTCGGCCGCTTCACCGCCGGGCATCTGCGGGGTTCCCACGCACACGAAGTGCAGGCGCGCGAACCGGGCGGCCTCGGTGATGGAGGTGGTGAAACGCAGTCGTCCCGACTCGACGGTACGGGCGAGGAGTTCGTTCAGGCCGGGCTCGTAGATCGGGGCGTTCCCTCCGGTCAGGGCCGCGATCCGCTCTTCGTCGATGTCGACGCCGAGGACCTCGTGGCCGATGTCCGCCATGCACGCGGCATGGACCACCCCGACGTATCCGGTGCCGATGACTGTCATCCTCATGTCGTTCTCCTTGATGGGGCGCGGGCGGGTCAGTCCGCGTAGCCGAAAGGGTTGAGTTGCCGGAAGCGCCACGCGTCCTGGCACATCGCGGTGAGATCACGGGTCGGGCGCCAGCCCCATTCGTGTGCGACCGCGCGGGGATCGGCGACGAGTTCGCTCACGTCGCCCGGGCGGCGGTCCTCGACGGTGTACGGGATCTCCCGGCCGCAGGTCTCGCCGAAGGCGGCCAGCAGTTCCAGGACCGAAGTACCTGATCCGACGCCGAGGTTGAACACCCGCATTCCGGGTGCGTCGTCGAGATGCTCCAGCGCCACCCGGTGCGCCTCGGCGACATCCATGACATGGATGTAGTCACGGATCCCGGTGCCGTCCCGAGTGGCGTAGTCGCCGCCGTACACCGTGACGCTCTTCCGCTCGCCGTCGGCGACCTGGGCCAGACGAGGCATCAGGTTGACCTCGCCGCCGCGGGGTGACTCGCCGAGCAGGCCGCTGGGGTGTGCGCCCACGGGGTTGAAATAGCGCAGGGACAGGACGCTGAACTCCGGACGGAGCCGGCACACGTCGGCGAGTATCTGCTCGCAGGCCCACTTCGACGCGGCGTATGGGTTCGTGGGCTGGGCCGGATCGTGCTCGCTCAGCGGCACCTTGCCGGTCTCGCCGTAGATGGAGCAGGACGAGGAGAACACCAGCCGGTGGACGCCGTGTTCGTCCATCGCGCTCAGCAGGGCAGTCGTACCGCCGATGTTGGTGTCGTAGTACTCGATGGGCATCCGCATCGACTCGCCGACGGCCTTCTTCCCGGCGAAGTGCACCACCGCGTCCACGGAATGGTGGTCGAACACGTCAGAGAGCGCGCTCCTGTTGCGCAGATCCAGACGGTAGACGGCGCTCAGACAACGGTCGGCGACCTTCTGCACGCGGGAGAAGACCTGGGGCGAGCTGTTGGAGTAGTCGTCGACCACCACCAGCGCGTAGCCGTGGTCGAGCAGTTCGACACAGGTGTGGCTGCCGATGAAGCCGGCGCCGCCGGTCACAAGGATGCTGGGAGGGGTGCTCATTAACTCTCCCTGCTCCGAAAACGTATCCGAGTATGGGCTCACCAGCCGAAGGCATCGGCCGCATAGGTGGGATAGACGGCGATGGCGAATCCGAGCGGAATCAGTGTGGCCACGGCTGCGGCCAACGGGGCGCGTGCCGTCGCGACCGTCTCCCCGAAGTGAAGGCTGTGCGCCTGCGAGATCTCTCGCATGTGCAGCACAGGAACGGTGAGAGAGACCACCGCATACACGCCGGATCCAATGATGCATAGGAGGACATATCCCGCCTGAGGGGTGGTCATCTCTCCGACGATGGCCGCGACCGAAAGCACAGCCGTGATGATCAGGAAAGGAAGGACCAACCGCATCGGCAGATGGTTGAGGCCGCTGCGAGCCTTGGGCGTAACTCTGAAGAAGACCTGTCGGGGCTGCACCCGTTGGATAAATGCCGCGAAGGCGCCCCACGCGACGAAGGGCCAGCGGGTCAGGCCGTACAACCAGCACTCCCAGCTCATGATAGGGGCGTTGGGCGGTCGCAACAGGCAACGTCGGCGTAGTAGAAACAGCAGGAGCAGCAGGCAGGCACTCATAGCCCAGAAGTGCCCCAGGAAAGCCAGATAGTTGACCTTGAGCCAGGGCTGACCGGTCATCGCAGCGATTGGTGGTAGGGCCAGACCCGCGACGGTCGTGGGACCCAGCAGCGGATAGTAGGACAGCATGTACGCGAACCGGACGCGCTTGCGCCCTCGCACCCGCCTTATGTGCAGCGGAAGCATGCCGAACAGTAGACCCGCGAGACTCCGTGACCACTGAAATTCCTGCTTGGCCATGTCGGCGAATGTGAACGGCCCCTCACCATGGGCCTCGGCGTCGATCGCGTATGCGCCCTGCCAGCCGGCGGAGTTGAACAACAGCGTGGTCGAACAGTCCTCGGACAGGTCGGGGCCGATCCCGCCGATCTCGCGCAGAGCGCTGGTGCGCACCGCATAGTGCGAGCCGATGATGACAGGAGCCAGACCCTCGGAGTGGCCGAGTTGCGAAGCGCCGTGCAGAGGGGCTTCTCGATACAGCCGTCCTCGCGCCGACCAGGATTGGGTGGCGTTGGAGTCGCACACGCTCGGTGCGGCCACGTAACCGATCGCGGGATCGGCGAACGGGCGGACCATCTCAGCGAGATGCTTCCGGGCTGGTGCATGGTCGCAGTCGAGCTGGACGACCACCGTGTAGCGGCGGTAACCCCAGCGATCGTAAAAGTAAGCGAGGTTGCCTTCCTTGCATCGAGTGCGGCGGGGCCACTCCGACCGGTTGTACTCCGGGATGCCTCGTCGGGTGGATACCCGGATGTCCCGTTCCCCGCACCACTGGTAGATCTCTTCTGACGGATCCTCATCGCAGAGCCAGACGTCATAGGAGAAGGGGTAATCCTGGTTGAGCATCGCTGTTAGCGTGTCGCGTGCCATCGACCATGGTTCCGTCGGTGCCCGGGTGACGACGTACGCGACCGGTACACGCGGAATCGGTATCGACGGATCGACTTTGCGCAGCCGAACGGCCGTCACGAGCAGATACGCAGAGTGGCACATGAGGTAAAGCAGCAGCAAGCTGGTGATGATCATCCCTGTCCGGCTTGCCCAGTGGGCCGGCTCCAGCCACCACAGCCAGAACCAGGCGAAGCTCGCCACCCATGCGACGACCAGGACTATGACGACGGCCGTGTCCCGGCGAGAGAGCCACCGGACGAAGGTGTTCGGATTGGTCTCGCGCATGACCACAGGCTGGGCGAGGACCGGGCCGTGCCGCGTGATTCCTGCAACCTTTCCATCGGAGAGCCGACTGATCTCGGCAGCGAGAGCGGCTTCTGATTCGGTGTTGGTCATGACGGCGTGCTCCAAAGCTGAGTGCGGTGATCTGGGAACTGGGCCGGCCTGCGTTCGGCCGCGTGTACGCTTCACCGAACATGTTCGGAACGTATGTTTACGCTGTATCTATACACTATGGAGCATTTCGGGCATATGGTCAACCGAACATGTCGCACACGTTCAGAAAAGGGGGAGCGGAGCAGGTCGATGAGCGGTGGCACCCGCGCCCGACGTGCACGTCGAAGCGAGTGAGGTCACCGTCTATGGTTGGCCGACAACGTTGCGGCATTGCGGGCGGCGTTCATCCGCTGCCAGCCGCGCTCGGAGGAACGCTGGGGGCAAGTCCGTGAGGCAGCTGATCCGGCCCTGGCGTTCGGTGGCCTGTTCGTCACCAAGACAGGTCGGACTATCTGGGGTGGGCTCCTGTTTGGATGGTGCCCCATTGGGTGCTGTGCATGATGGTGTCCCGCCGAGTGGTGCAGTCGGTCGAGGGTCGTGAATGCGCGGGTGTCCGGGTCATGTCCAGGGATGTGGTGTGCGGCTGAGGACGTGAGGGCCGCCGGAGGCGGTCCCTCACATGGCCCAATGACCGAGGGCAGGAGGCTGGCCCCGGGCTCGGGCGTGCCGAGCTCGGTGGACGTGCCGGAGATGCGCTCGGCGAGGATGTCCGGGCCGGTGTAGCGACGCTGTTCGGTCCATTCGTCGGTCTGCTCGGCCAGGACCGCGATGGCCTGCGGTCGGGGAAGATGCCGACGACGTCGGTGCAGCGGCAGATCTCCTTGTTGAGCCGCTCCTGGGGGTTGTTCGACCAGATCTGCTTCCATGCCTGCGGCAGGAACGCAGTGAAGGCCAGCAGATCGCACCGGGCAGCCTCCAAGTGGTCGGCGGCGATGGGGAACCGCTGGTGGAGAGTATCGATGACCTGGTCCATCTGCCGCTCGACGGCCTCCGCGTCGGGCTGCTCGAACACCGACCGCAGCAGCGTCATCACCCCGCTGACCGCAGACTTCGGAACGAGCGGAGCCAAGTTGCGGGCGTAGTGAAGCCGTCAAGGATCAACCTGTTGCTTCGCGGTCAGCAGCTTGTTGGCCCGGTATGGCGATCACGGAGGAGATGCTGTCCCAACTCGACCGCCGTTTCGCGGTGTTGCTGCGAGATGCACGACGAATGGATCGCCTTCCCCTGCCGCTACCTGTCCGAAGGCAGCATGACAGCCATTTACGCCGCCGAACACGCCGACCGCACTACCCGCGCACTCCCCAACGCGCCGAACACTACGGACGATTGATCGCCTACACCATCACAAGGGACGTAACCCAGTTGCGGCTGGCTGAAGCGTACGTGGAAGCGCCGGGCGACGAGCACAGAGATCCTCGCCGGCGTCCAGCGCTGGTCCTCACTTCAGCCGTGCGCGGCCGGGCCCTGTTCAAGAGCACGGGCCAGCCGGGCCCGCCAGCCGGCTTCATCTGCGAAGCGACCCCTGACGGCCCCTTGGACCGTAACGCGTCCATTCCGCCCTCGCGCCAGGCTGCACTCTATGTGTACGCAGACTTCCTCGACATCCGCAGGGCCCGGGCGACCTGGGGCGGCTTCAACCCAGCGGCGAACATCCCGGCGGCCTGGAACCGCACTCGCTCCCGCCGGGCCCGTCCCACCGCGGTCGGACCGCCCCATCGGGATACCTCATCCCACCGCCGAAACCACCCTCACCTCGAAGTGAAAACCTCAGAAGGCCCCTTTTTTCTACGAATTCGCGTAGTAGCAATCTCTCGTTGCCTCCGTAACCGGACCTTCTGAGGATGACGGGGCCACGGGGCCGGGGATCAGGTGCAACCTCGGTGTCGAATTTCTGGCCCTGCATCGGCCGGTCAAGAAGGGTGAGAATGAAAGCTGGCGACGATACTGGCCCATGGTGGCAGTTATCCTCGCGTCCATGACCGTGCCGTCAGAGGGTGCCATCACCTCCTCCCGCCTGGGTGTGTACGTCGCCCCGGGGAAAACCGCTGAGGTGAACAACTTCCAGACGTGGCTCGGCCGGTCGCAGGTGGACGCGACCGACTACCTGGACCCGTCCGAGAACATCCTGTGGAATCAGTACGCAACCAAGTACTGGGGTGACTGGAAGGAGGCAGGGACCGACCGAAAATTTGTGCTCGGGCTGCCGCTGCTGCCCAAGAGCGGAAACTTCACGGCGGGGCTCGACGGTGACTACGACAGTCAGTTCCGAGACCTTGCCGACCTGATGATCAAGAACGGCTTGGGTAACTCCGTCATTCGCCTCGGGTACGAGGGGAACAACAAGAACATCGGAGCATGGCAAGGAACTGACGATCCGGCAGCTTATCGGGCGATGTTCCGGCGAGTGGTCACCCTGATGCGTGCTCGTACCGGGGCGGCTTTCCAGTTCGACTACAACATGGCTGTCGGCCCTTCGGGCAAGGTCACATCATTCGAGACGCTGTACCCCGGCGACACCTACGCCGACATAGTGGGTTTGAACATCTACGACGTGTGGTGGCAGCACCCGGGCGCTGCGCCTGCCCAGCGATGGAACCACACTCTCACCACCGCCGTGGGGGTGAACGCGTTCAAGGCATTTGCCGCCGCGCACAACAAGCCGAAGTCGTATCCGGAATGGGGCCTGTACCGGAAGGGCGACATATATGCGGGGGGAGGCGACTCGCCCTACTTCATCGACCGGATGGCCGAGCTGGTCCAGGACTCGAAGTATCAGGCGTACTTCAACCTCGACTGGGGCGGCGGGACGCTTGACGAATTCCCGAACGGCAAGGCGCAGTACAGGATCCGCTTCGGCGGCTGAAGGGTGTCCCCCAACCTCGATCGCCGGTCAGGGACCTTCGCCACACGCGGACAAGAGCAGTATCAGCATCACCGGCCAGGCGGCCCACCGGGCAGCGCGGACGCTCGTACAGCCGTGGCCTCCAGGGCAGAAGCCGGAGCCGGAGTCCTGCTGAAGTCGCGGGCCAGCCGGCCGAGAATCCGGTCGGAGGCATGACCGTCCCCGAAGGGGCTTGGCGCGTCTGCCATACGTCCGTACAGCTCTGGATCGTTCAGCAACGATGTAACCATCGTGTGTATCGAGCTGGGGTCGGTACCGACAAGCTGGGCGGCACCCGCCCGGACCACTTCCGGGCGTTCGGTCGTGTTCCGCAGCACCAGAATCGGCTTGTCGAAGCTGGGCGCCGCTTCCTGGACTCCGCCGGAGTCGGTGAGTACGAGTTCGCAGGCGGCCAGGGTGGAGATGAAGTCGAAGTAGTCCAGCGGTTCGGTCAGGGTGATCCGCGGATGGTTCCCCAGGACAGGAAGGAGTGCGTCGCGGACGGTGGGGCTCTGGTGAACCGGGACCAGTACCTCGATGTCCCGGCGCTCCGCAAGGCGCATCAGCGCGGCGGCGATCGCCCGCATCGTCGTCCCCTGGTTCTCCCGCCGGTGCAGGGTCGCCAGCACGCCTCGCCGGTCGCTGCGGAAAGCCGATCGCCCTTCCCCAAGGTGGCGAGCCCACAAGAGATTGTCGATGACCGTGCTGCCGGTCACCATGACCCGCGAGGC
Organism: Streptomyces yerevanensis; assembly: GCF_000716805.1. Lineage (NCBI taxonomy): Bacteria > Bacillati > Actinomycetota > Actinomycetes > Kitasatosporales > Streptomycetaceae > Streptomyces > Streptomyces yerevanensis. The sequence goes on from NZ_JNWJ01000002.1 coordinate 169,061, forward strand.
CGGAACGGACTCGGCGGTCAGTGCGGCGGCAGCACGTGGCGTGGGTGCGAAGTGCCACTGTGTCATCGGGGTGACCAGCCGCCGGTTCAGCTCCTCGGAGAAGGGGTCGCCCAGGACGCGGCTGCGCAGGCCTGCTTCTACATGGGCCACCGGAATTTGTTCGCGGAAGGCCGCGAGGGTCCCGCACAGCGTGCTGCTCGTATCGCCCTGCACCATGACGAGATCGGGCCGCTCTTCGCGAATCACCTCACCCAGTCCACTGGTCAGGCGGGTGGTGAGCGCGGAAAGTTGCTGGCGCTCCCGCGTCACGGCAAGGTCATGGGTCACGGTGAGCCGGAGCCTGCGCAGCATTTGTTCGAGCATCTCCCGGTGCTGGCCGGTACTGATCAGGACGGGGGAGAACAGCGGCGAGTTCTCCATGGCCCGGAGGACCGGTGCCATCTTGATGGCTTCGGGCTTGGTGCCGAGAACGATCGCCACGTGCAGCGCGTGTCCAGGCGCGCCGCCGGATTCTGCGGCCTTCGGATGTGAAGAGCCTGTTGTCAGCATGTGATCACGACATTAGGGAGATGCCGAACAGAGGCATGTCGAATAGTCGGATGGGTGAGAGGGCTCAGTGGGTCATGCAGCGGTCTCGGCGTCGGCCGGGGCCTGGAGAGGAGCTGGGGTTGAGGCTGCTCGGAGAGGCTCCTGGTTTTCTCCCAGGCGCTGCGGCGGAGCAGGTGTCCCGGAACCTCGGCCATCACAGATGGAACGACGCTTTTCCCAGGTTGACGTTGCATCCATGCGTCGTACGTTTACAGCGCATACATACACTTTGATCGTATTTGAGCACGCCGTCAAGAAGGTGGGATCGGGAAGATGGCGGACGGCTGCGAAAGGGCTCGGTGTGGAGGGCGGGAGATCCTGTCGTCCGACAGAGCGAAGGGCCCGCAGGGGCTCGGACGGATTCAAGGGGCCCTTCGCGTGTCGTTCGTCGTCAGCCCTCGAGGCCCGGCCCGCCCCTCATCGGCACTGTGGCCCCTGGGCTCCGTGCCTTCCCCTCGACGAAGAGCCCTCGTTTGACCGTGCCACGCCACTGGCACAAAGTGGTAGATATGGCGCAATGGGTTCGAGGTCGCGGACGCCTCTTCCAGCGCATCGGTCAGCGCGTTCCGCGGAGGCGACCGCCACCCTCCGGCGGAAGGCGGGCCACGGCCACGCCAAGCCCGGCGGGGCCAGCCACAGAACCGGAGTCGGAGTCGGCCAAGGCCCGTGGACTCGGGCCCGTCTCAGCACCCGCGCCAGAACCGGCCACAACACGCGCCCCGACGCCAGTAGCCGCAGCACGTACCCCGGACCCCCCGACGGGCAGCAAGTCCCCCCTCCGCCCAATGATCGCGTACGTCCTCTGCGTCATCCTCCCCACCGTCGTCTACCTCACTGTCCCCTCCAGCCACACCACAAGCTGGGCCCTCATCGGCCTCGGCTCAGTAGCCGCAATCCTCGTCGGCGTCCACCGGAACCGTCCCACCCACCGCTGGCCCTGGCTCCTGCTGGCCGCAGCCAACCTCACCTTCACCGCGGGAGACACCACCTACAACACCCTCGAAGCCGTCTTCAACGAGGAGAACCCCTTCCCCTCACTGGCGGACGTCTTCTACCTCTCCACCTATCCGGTGCTCGCCGCTGGCATCTTCGGCATCATCCACTTCCGCTTCCCGGCCCGCGACCGTGCCGGCCTGCTGGACGCGCTGATCCTCACCTCGGGCCTTGCGCTCCTCTCCTGGGTGCATCTGATCAACCCGATCGCCCAGGTCGAGGGGCAGACCTGGCTGCAACGGGCGATCTCGGTGGCCTATCCGCTGGGCGATGTGCTGATCTTGGCCATGCTCGTAGGGCTGCTCACCTTCGGCGGTATTCGCGAACGCTCGGTGCAGCTGCTGGCGGTCGGGACGGTCGGCATTCTCGTGTCCGATGTGCTGTACGGAGCACTCCAGCTGCGGGGCACCTGGCAGGTCGGCACGCCCATAGACCTGGGCTGGGTGGTCTTCTTCACCGCCTGGGGTCTGGCGGCGCTGCACCCGTCCATGGTGCGGTTGACCGAGCCGAGGGCGCAGCCCGGGCTCGGGATCGCCAAGTGGCGGCTCGCCGCCCTCGCCTGTGCCTCGCTGATCGCGCCCGTCATGCTGGTGGCCCAGTCCCTGCGCGGAAGTGCCCGTGACGTCGCGGTCACCGCGGTCTTCTCCGGAGTGATGTTCCTGTTCGTGCTGGCCCGGCTGTGGGGTCTGGTCGACGAACACCGTAAGGCCGTGGCCCGCGAACGAAGTCTGCGCGTGGCGGCGGTGTCACTGGTCGCGGCCGTCAGTCCCGAGGAAGTGGCCGACGCCGTCAGGGCGGCGGCAGCCACCCTCTTCGGACAGGAGGCGGCCCACGCGGCGGTGCTTCTGGTCTTCGACCAGGACCGGTCCGCGCTGCTTCCCGTGGGCTCCCCGGAACCACGCTCCACCTGGTCCCTGGACGGCGGCCGTCCCGGAGAGAGCCCTTCGGAGCTGCTGTCCCAGGGGACCTGTCTGATCGACGTCGGCGATCTCGGTCCCGAAGTCGCCGATGCCCTCGCACCGTCCCCCGCCGTGCTCCTGTGCCCGCTGCGGCTCGAGGCCACCGACGCGCAGGAGCCGTTGATCGGCGCGCTGCTGCTGGCCGGCCCCGTGAAGAGGCTCCAGGAGCTGTCGAGCCCGGCGGAGTCGCTGGCCGCGCAGGCCGCGCTGGCGCTGGCCCGGGTCGGACTCAGCGAGGAGATCAACCGCCGTAAGAGCGAGGCGTACTTCCGCACTCTCGTGCACAACACCTCCGACGTCATCCTGATCGTCGACGACGACAACACCGTCCGGTACGCCAGCCCTTCGGCGTACGAGATGTTCGGGCGTGACCTGCACGTGAGCACCCCGCTGGCCCAGCTGGTGGCCCCGAGGAACCACCAGCGCGCCCTGCACACGCTGGAGCGCGTCCGGGCCGGGGACAACCTGGACAGCGGCCAGGACATCCGCGACGACTGGCAGGTCGTACGAGGTGAGGACGGACACCTCGATGTCGAGGTCCGGTGCCGGAACCTGCGTCACGAGCAGACCGTGCACGGTGTCGTCCTCACCCTGCGGGACGTGACCGAGCAACGCCAGCTCGAACGCGAACTCGTCCACCGGGCCTTCCATGACTCGCTGACCGGACTGCCCAATCGGGTCCTGCTGCTGGAGCGCATCGAACGCGCCCTGCTGCGCGGCCGCCGGGACGCCGGCCTCACCGGCGTGCTCTTCGTCGACCTCGACGACTTCAAGGTCGTCAACGACATGATGGGCCACTCGGTCGGCGACGAACTGCTGGTCGCAGTGGCGCAGCGGCTGACCGCCGCGCTGCGGCTCAGCGACACCGCGGCCCGGCTGGGCGGCGACGAGTTCGCCATCCTCATGGAGGGCGCCAGGGAGCCGGCCGACGCCGAGGCGCTCGCCGAGCAGATCGTAGGGGCCCTGGGCCGCCCGTTCCGGCTCGTCAGCGGATCCACCAGTGTCTCCGCCTGCGTCGGCGTGGCGATCGCGCACCCCGGCGACGAGGCCGAGGAACTCCTCGGCCACGCCGACCTCGCCCTGTACGCGGCCAAGACCGCGGGCAAGCGGCAGTGGCAGCGCTACCGTCCCGACCTGCACACCGGCATGGCCGAACGCCACGAACTGCGGGCCTCTCTGGCCGGTGCGATCACCAGGCATTCCTTCGCCATGCGTTACCAGCCGATCGTGGAGATCGTCACCGGCAACGTCGTCGGATTCGAGGCTCTGATCCGCTGGCCGCACAGCAGCCGCGGACTGGTGCCGCCGGACCAGTTCATCAGCCTGGCCGAGGAGACCGGGCAGATCATGCCGCTCGGCGCCTGGGTGCTGGAGCGCGCCGCCACCGACGTCGCGCGCTGGCAGCAGCTGCGGCCAAGGCCCGAACCCCTCCGTCTCAACGTCAATGTGTCGGCCCGTCAGTTCCGGGACGCCCGGTTCGTGGACGTGGTGCGCCAGGTCCTCGACCGCTCGGGCCTGGCCCCGGGGTCGCTGGTCCTGGAACTCACCGAGTCGGTGCTCGTACGGCGCGACGAACAGATCCGGGCCGCCATGGGCACCCTGAAGGAGCTCGGGGTCTCCCTCGCCATCGACGACTTCGGCACCGGATTCTCCTCGCTCAGCTATCTGCGCGAGTTCCCCATCGACGTGCTCAAGGTGGACAAGTCCTTCATCGACGACATCGTCACCGACGGTCAGCAGGTCGCCCTGGTCGAGGGAATCGTGCGCATCGCCGACGTACTCGGTCTCCAGGTGATCGCCGAGGGCATCGAGAACGACGGGCAGCGCGATCTGCTCGGGGCCATGGGCTGCCGCTACGGACAGGGCTTTCTGTTCGCCCGGCCGATGGCGGCGGTCGAGGCACAGCAGTTCCTGATGGTGAACCAGGAACGGCCGTTCGCCGGACGGCAGTCCTCGTCCGTGCCGCGCGGCAGCCGCCGCCCTTCCGGGCAGCCCGCAGCCGCGGCCCGTCGGACGCAGCACTGGGAGGAACTCGCGCGGCTGCGCAGAGACAGCCGGATGTGCGACGCGGTGATCGACGAGGTACGCGGCCGGCGCATCCGCAGCGGCGACCACTGGCTGACCGACTTCGCCTCCTGCAACTACCTGGGTTTCGACCTCGACCCCGAGATCATGGACGCCATCGAGCCGCACGTCCGTCGCTGGGGCACCCATCCCAGCTGGTCCCGGCTGATCGGCAACCCCCGTCTGTATCCGCAGATCGAGGCACGGCTGGCCGATCTGCTGGGCGCCCCAGACGTGCTTCTCCTCCCGACGATCACCCTGATCCACGCGTCGGTGATCCCGGTGCTCGCGACCGGTCGGAGCGGCGGTGGCCATGTCTTCGTGGAGGCGCGGGCCCACCGCACCATGTACGACGGCTGTCTGGTGGCCCAGGAACAGGGAGCGACGGTACGGCGCTTCCACGCGAACCGTCCCGACGAACTGACCCGGCTGCTGCGCGTGGCCCCCGTCGGCGCCCCCAGGCTGGTCTGCGTCGACGGCGTCAACAGCATGACCGGCAACCTCCCCGATCTCCCGCAGTTGCTCCGCATCTGCCGCCGCGAGGGCGCGCTGCTCTACGTCGACGACGCCCATGGATTCGGAGTGATCGGGGAACGAGGCGCCGCCGAGACCTCCCCGTACGGCATGCACGGCAACTGTGTGGTGCGGCACTTCGGTGAGTCGTACGACGACGTCGTCCTGGTCGGCGGCTTCTCCAAGGCGTACTCGTCCCTGCTGGCCTTCGTCACCGCGCCGCCCGCCCTCAAGGCGCACCTGAAGGTCGCCGCCGGCCCCTACCTCTACTCCGGCCCCTCTCCGACTGCCTCGCTCGCCACCGCGCTCGCGGGCCTCGACGTCAACGAGCGCCGGGGCGACGCCATCCGGGCCGATCTGCACCGAAAGGCATCCCGGGTGCTGGACCATGTGCGCGGACTGCGCTTCGCCACTCCGAACACCGACGGACTGCCCATCATCGAGATCCCGCTCGACGAGGGCGCCGATCTCACAGCCGTCGGTGAGTATCTGTGGGACCACGGCGTCTACGTCACGCTGGCCGCCTACCCGCTCGTGCCGCGCGCGGAGGCCGGTTTCCGGATCCAGATCACCGCGCGGAACACCGATGACGAGATCGACCGCCTCAACGCCGTACTCACCTCGGTGGCCGAGTGGTTCCCCGTGAAGCGGACCGCCGCGGCCGGGGGCCCGCCATGACCGCGAGAGCCCGCGGACGCGGGACACCCGGCGCACCCACGCACCGGCGCAACGCGGACGCCGACTGGGACCGCTGGCCCGTGGACGCCTACCTCGACGAGAACTACCGCAGGATCCACCCCTCCGACGCGGCGGTCATCCGGCACCACGCCGGCCTGTACCGGACGCTGGCGCCGGGAAGCGTCGACCGTTCCCTGGAGTGCGGCGCCGGACCCAACCTCTATCCCCTCATGCAGGCCGCCGCGGCCAGCCGCCGTATCGACGCCGTCGAGCCCGGAGCGAGCAACATCGCCTATCTCACCCGGCAGTTGCGCGATGGCCCGGACCGGCACTGGGCGGCCTTCTACACCCTGTGCCGGGACCTCGACCCCGCCCTGCCCGCCCGGCTCGCCGACGCCCTGGCACGGGTACGGGTCGTGCCGGGCAGCGCCCGCACCCTGCCGGACGGCGCCTACGACCTGGTGTCGATGAACTTCGTGGCCGAAAGCGTCACCGAGGACCTGGGCGAATTCGCCGCCCTGTGCCGTGCGTTCATCCGCTCCGTCCGCCTGGGCGGACGGCTCGTCGCCGCCTTCATGGAGAACATGCCCAGCTATCGCATCGCCTCCGGGACACGCTGGCCGGCCTGCCCGGTGGGTGCGGACACCGTGCACGACGTCTTCGCCCCGTACACAGAGGGCCTGCGCATCACGCGCGTACGCAAGGACCCCACGCTTCCCGACTACGGGGACACCGGCATGGTGCTGCTGCGGGCCGTACGGCGGGAGGCCGCGTAAGCGCTCCGCTGGGTTCGCGGATTGAAGCTGCGGGTGCGTTGTGGCTGGTCGCTCCCCCACTCTCGGCTCCGCTCGAGCGGGGGGACCCCCATCGCGGCGGAGCCGCATATGTCACAGCCCCGCGCCCCTAAGAGGCCTGCGGCCTCCTTAGGGACGCGGTAGGAGGTTCCGGTACAGCTCCGAGTACCGCGACCTGAACTGCGCGGGACCGAAGCGCTCCTCGACCGTGGCGCGGCCACGCTCCGCCAGCTTCTCCCACCACCAGGGCCGGTCCAGGAGCTGGAGCAGCAGATGGCCGGCCCGGTGGGAGTCCGCGATGGGAGCACGCAGGACGGCGTCCTGCAGCGAAGCGAACTGGGGAAGGTCGCTCAGGATGACGGGACGTCCGGTCGCGAGCGCCTTCAGGGCGGTGAAGGGCACATCCGGCCGGCCGCCGAGCGCTCGCGGGAGATGCAGCACGATGTCCGAGACGGCCAGCAGCCGGGGCAGGTCCTCGACGCCACCGAGCACCTCGGCGGCGTGCAGTCCCTCCTGGACCGCGCGGGCGCGCAGTGCCTGCTCCAGAGGGCCGACCCGCTGTCCGGGGCGGCCCTGGACAGCGAGGATCAGCTGGAAACGGGCTCCCGCGCGGGCGGCGACCGCCGCCGCGCCGATGGCCTCGTACGCTCCACCGCCCGGGTCGTGATGGCCTGTGGCCAGGACGATCGGCGGTTCCCTGACCGACCGGGGCCGCAGCTGCCACTCGTCCGGCTCGATCATGGGACCGATGACCGGCACCTTGCCGAAACCCGCCGCGCCGAGCGCCCGGGCCGTCACCTCGGACAGCGCCACGGTGGGGCCGAGCGGCCGGGACCGCGCGAGCAGGGCCCGGTCCGAGACGCCGGAGACGGTGTGCAGGACCGGCCTTCCGTGGATCAGCGGGGGCCACAGCCTGGAGAACGCGGGGAAGCCGGGACCGATGGTCAGCACGGCGTGCACGAGATCGGCCCGCCGCGCCAACCGGGCGCCGACCGCCGCCACTTGGAGTCGTTCCGGCAGACCGGGAGCGCCGTTCCGAGCCACCCTCGGCACCGAGCGTCCGCGCCAGGCGGCGGCCGGCCCGTTCCGCCCGCGCTTGAACCAGAAGTGGTCCACTTCCGGCATGGTCTGGGCGAGGCTCAGGGCCAGCTCGGCCTCTTCTCCGTCCCCGACGTCGAGGGGGCCGCTGGTCAGGAGCAGTACGCGGGGTCTGCGGGCGTCAGCTGCCATGGCAGCCTCCCGCGGATGATGCGTCCCGGTCGCCCGCTCCGTCTCCTGCGTCGCTCCCGCTGCGATCGCCGACCGTGTGGGAGGAGGCCGTACGCGATCGCCTGGACCGCCGAGCAGCCCGGGCCCGGCACGGCGCCGTCCGGCGCACCGGGGCGCAGGCAATGCGGTCCGAGGCACGGCGCAGCGGGTGGACACCACAAGGGGAACCGGGGCGCCGCGAGCCGTGGGCAGCAGGTCGATCCGTCGCACGCCGTAGCGGGTGCGAGACCACTCGTGCCGGAAATCGGCTCGCCAATCGGGACATCGGTACGTCCTGTCGAAGGAACTGAATGCCCTGCTATCCCACCCTTAACACGGCGCCACGGGTCAGTCAATGAATCTGCTCCCTTTCAAGAATTTAAGTTTCCGTTTCCGCGTCTCGTCTAGAATTCTTGTCATGGCAGGGCGAATCGAGGACTACGCCCTCATCGGAGACTTTGAGACGGCCGCTCTGGTCGGCAGGGACGGGGCGATCGACTGGATGTGTCTGCCCCGCTTCGATTCCCCCGCCTGTTTCGCCGCACTTCTCGGCGGTGAGGAAAACGGCCGGTGGCGGATCGCCCCGGCCGAAGGTGCCTCGCGACTGTGTGACCGCCGTGCCTACCGTGGCGACACGTTGATCCTGGACACCGTCTGGCAGACGTCGGACGGTGTCGTGCGCGTGACCGACTTCATGCCTCCCCGCCGGGGGATTCCCCGTGTCGTACGCCTGGTGGAAGGTCTGGCGGGCCGGGTCGAGATGCGCGGGGAACTGCGGCTGCGGTTCCTCAACGGGCGTGTGCTGCCATGGAGTCGGGGCGTGGACCCGCGCACGGTGGCCGTGGTCGCCGGACCGGACTCCGTCATTCTGCGATGCGACAGATTTCCGCTGTGCGACGATGATGACGCGTGTTTCTCCGTCAGCAATTCCTGTATTCGCTCGCAGTTCACACTCTCGGCCGGACAGCGAAGGGCATTCGTCCTGGACTGGAGCCCCTCTCACCTGCCGCCGAATCCGCGTGGGGACACCACCGAACTCCTGGCCGAGACACAGGAATTCTGGCAACAGTGGACAGTGAAATGCACCTATCAAGGACCTTGGCGGGAAACTGTTCTCCGGTCCCTCATCACCCTCAAGGCACTGATTTACGCGCCCACCGGAGGAATGGTGGCCGCCGTCACCACCTCACTGCCCGAACGCCTCGGCGGAGAACGGAATTGGGACTACCGGTTCTGCTGGCTCCGTGACTCCACCTTCATGCTGTCCTGCCTCCTGCGCACCGGCTACCGCGACGAGGCCGTCGCCTGGCGAAACTGGCTGGCCCGTGCCGTGGCCGGCGAACCCGACGACCTCCAACCGCTGTACGGGGTGTCGGGCCAGCGGAGGCTGCCCGAAAAACCGGCCGGTTGGCTCGACGGATACGAGGGCTCCCGCCCCGTCCGCTTCGGCAACGCAGCTGCCGATCAGCTCCAACTCGACGTCTACGGCGAAGTGCTGAACACCATGTACTCCGCGGTGCGCGCGGGCGTACCCGTCGACCACCACATGTGGCGCGTCGTCCGTTCGCTCATGGACCATCTGGAGCAGCACTGGCAGGAACCCGACGTGGGACTCTGGGAAGTACGCGGCCCGCCACGGCACTTCGTGCACTCCCGGATCATGTCGTGGGTCGCCGCGGACCGGGCGCTGCGGATGGCGCGGATCGCGGGACTGCGGGGTTCGGCGGAGCGCTGGCGGATGATGCGCCAGGCGATCCATGACGAGGTGTGTCGCGACGGCTGGGACGCCGAACAGCACAGCTTCGTGCAGTCGTACGGCTCCCGCCGCATCGACGCGTCCGCACTGCTGCTGCCCAAGCTCGGCTTCCTGCCCCCGGACGACCCCCGAGTCCTCGGCACGCTGTCGGCCGTGGACCGCACGCTCGGCGACCATGGCTTCCTGTGGCGCTACACCGACGGTGGCGGCGAAGGAGCCTTCCTCGTCTGCTCGTTGTGGCTCGCCGACGCCCTTGTGGCGACCGGCCGCCGCGAGGAGGCGGACGAGGTGTTCGAGCGCGTACTGGACGCCCGCAACGACGTCGGCCTGCTCTCGGAGGAGTGGGACCCGGTCGCCCACCGCCAACTCGGCAACACCCCACAGGCCTTCAGTCACGTCGGCCTCGTCAACACCGCCTTCGCCCTGCACGGCACGCGCAATGGAGCGCGACGAAGGCAGGGATCACCGTGAGACCGGATCCGCCCAGGCGAGGCCGTCCTCTGTGGCGACCAGGCCGCCGGGACGCACGGGTGCCTCGTCCTCCAGTGGGCCGCCGAAGACGCCCCGTTCCTGCAGGACCGCGCCTTCCTGGAACACCTGCCGGATCGTGGCGGACTCGAAGAGGGGGTTGCGCAGGCCGTCGGAGTCCGGGAGACGGCCCACCGCCTGGTCGAGGGCCGAGGAGGTCGCCGCCAGGCGGGTGTCCGCCTGTCCGGGACCGGTGAGCGACGTGTCGCCGGACGCCAGGCCGCCCACCAGCTCGACGAACGCCTCCAGTTCCGTGGTGCCGACATTGGTGACCTTGCGTGCCTTCCAGAAGTACGACCGCTCGTCCTGGTGCATGTCGTAGAAGGAGACCAGGAACTCGTAGAACCGGCCGTACTCGTGGCGATAGCGGGCCTCGAACTCGTCGAAGCAGCGGTCCTCGTCCAGAGTTCCGGCGGTTCCGGCGGTTCCGGCGAGGACGCTGTTGATCGACCGTGCCGCTAGCAGGGCGCCATACGTGGCGAGGTGCACACCGGAGGACAGGACCGGGTCGACGAAGCACGCCGCGTCACCGGTCAGCACCATGCCGGGCCTCCACAGCCGGGACTTCCAGTACGACCAGTCCCTGCGGACCCGGACCTGGTCGTACGGTGCCTCGGTCGCCTGCGGAACCCCGTCGAGGAAGGTCCGGACTTCGGTGCACGAGTCGATCAGGCGGCGCCACGCGGCCGCCGGGTCCCGCTGGATCGCCGCCGCGTTCTCCCGGCTCACCACCGCGCCCACGCTCGTCAGGTCGTCCCGGAGCGGGATGTACCAGATCCAGCCCTCGTCGAAGGCGGCGCAGAAGATGTTGCCGTCGTTCGGCGCCGGCAGGCGCTTGCCGCCGGCGAAGTAGCCGAACACCGCGATGTTCCGGAAGAAGTCGGAGTACGTCCGCTTCCCGCCGACGTGCGTGTGGATCCTGCTGCCGTTGCCGGAGGCGTCCACGACGTACCGGGCCCTCGCCTCGCGTGTCCCGCCGTCCGGGCCGGTCCAGCTCACGCCGCGGACCCGCTCCTCGTCGGCGAGCACGGTCGTGACGCGGCAGCCTTCCCGTACGTCCACGCCGACGCGGCGGGCGTTGTCCAGGAGGATCGCGTCGAACCGGGACCGTTCGACCTGGTAGGCGAACGAGGTCGGGTCGGCCAGCCGGGGCGACAGCGCGAAGGAGAACTGCCACGGGTCCCGGTTCCGTCCCCAGCGGAAGGTGCCGCCGCGCTTGAGCTTGAAGCCCGCCCGTGCCATCTCCTCCTCGACGCCCAGGATGCGGCACACGCCGTGCACGGTGGAGGGGAGCAGCGACTCCCCGATCTGGTACCTGGGGAACGTGTGCTGCTCGACGAGGAGGACGCGGTGGCCCCGCATGGCGACGGCTGCCGAGACCGTCGCTCCGGCCGGACCGCCTCCGACGACGATGACGTCGTACTCCTCCGTGTGCTTCTGCTCCGTGTTCCTCTCCATGTGCTTCGAGAGACTCACCGGTTTCCTTTCGCCGTGCGTGAGGTGATCCAGGTACGAATGGCCGACGCCGTGGTTCCGGCGTGCTCGCGCATCATCGTCAGGTGGTCGCCGGGCACGTCCACGCAGTCGTGCGGCAACGGCCAGGACGCCCGCCACTTCCCGTTCCGCCCGTCCGCAGACGCCGCCATGGCCGGGGTGGGCTCCGTCGCGCACACCAGGAGCGTGGGGGTGTCGACCGGCTGGGGCTCCCAGCCGAGGAAGATGCGGTTGTACGCGCCCATCGCGGCCAGCACGCCGTCGTCGTCTCCGACGAGGGTGGGCCGGCCGAGGCCCTGGACTGAGGGAGCGGCCAGGGAGACCAGCCACTCCTTGCCGCTGTTGTCCTCGTTGATGTGGTACGTGTCGATCAGAACGAGGCCGACGGGAGAGGCGCCGATGCTCTCCAGGTGGCTGGTCACCGTGTGGGCGACATTGCCGCCCGCGGACCCTCCCACGATCACGAAGGGCTTGTCCCCGACATGCCGCAGCACCGTCTCGGCATGCGTGCGAGCCAGCGTCGCATGGTCCTCCGGCACCGCGGTGCCCGCACCGATGCCGGGGTGCGGGAGTTCCAGGACGTCCAGATCGCCCTGGAAACGGCCGTGGAAATGAGGGAACTCGCCGCCTTCCGACGGGTGCGAGGGGTGGTAGGCCGGGAAGTAGACGATCGTCGGCCTACCGGAACCGCGATTTCCGTCGGCGCGGCGGATCGGGGGCAGCGCGTGATCGCGGCATGCGGCGGCACCGTACGTCGGCAGCGCATAGGACGCGGTGACCAGCATGTGCATCGCCGCCACCGTGTGACCGCTCTCGCTGACCTTCCGGAACAGCGAGGAGAGGGTGTGCGTGTGCCGCTCCGGCTCCGGCGCGGGCAGCGAACCGTCCAGCATTCCGAGCAGATGCCGGGCCAGTCCCTCCGCCGTGGGGTGCTCGAACACCGCGGTGGCGGACAGCCTCAGCTGCAGGGCCATGCTCAGTCGATTGCGGACCTGAACCGCCGTCAGGGAGTCGAAACCCAGGTCGGCGAAGGTCTTCCCGGCCGGCAGCGCGGCGGCGTCGGGGTATCCGAGAACCGCGGCCACGTCACCGCGCAGCAACTCCGCGAGCGCCTCCTCCCGTTCGCCGGCGGGCAGCCCGGCCAGCAGCTTCCGCCACGCTCCCGGTTCCTCCACCTGCTGTACGGAGCCGGTTCCGGGATCGGATCCGCCTGCCGTCGGCCGGACCGGGCGCACAAGCCCTCGCAGCAGTGGCGGGAGGCGGTCTCCGGCGGACCGGAGGTTTGTCCGGTCCAGCAGGATCGGGGCCAGTACGGGCTCTCCCTCGCCCAGCGCCGCGTCGAACAGTGCCAGGCCCTGCGCCGTGGAGAGTGCCCGGAACCCGTCGCGGGAGGTCGAGGGCGGTCCGCTCTCCGCGAGCTGTGCGGCCATGCCGCCGCCGTTTTCCCACAGTCCCCATGCCAGGGAGACGGCGGGCAGCCCGAGCGCGGTGCGATGGCGGGCGAGTGCGTCCAGGAAGGAGTTCGCCGCCGCATAGTTGCCCTGGCCGGCCCGGCCCAGCAGGCCCGACGCCGAGGAGAACAGGACGAACGCCGACAGGTCCAGATCCCGGGTCAGTTCGTGCAGGTTCCAGGCCGCGTTCGCCTTCGGCCGCAGTACCGCCGCCATCCGTTCGGGGGTCAGCGCGGCCAGTACGCCGTCGTCGAGGACGCCCGCGGCGTGCACCACGGCGGTCAGCGGGGGCTCGCAGCTCTTGATCATCTCGGCCAGCGCGGCGCGGTCGGCCGCGTCGCAGGCGACGATCCGGACCTCGGCCCCCAACTCCTCCAGTACGGTGCGCAGTTCCTCGGCTCCGGGTGCCTGCGGGCCGCGACGCCCGGTCAGCAGCAGATGCCGTACGCCATGCGCGGTGACCAGGTGCCGGGCCACTTCGGCGCCCAGTGCCCCGGTGCCCCCGGTGATCAGTACGGTGCCGTCCGGACCGAACGAGCCGCTTCCGGTGTACCCGGTGTCCGCTGCCGCCGCGACCAGTCGTGGCACCGTCATCCGCCCTGCCCGGACTGATAGCTGGGGTTCGCCGGTGGCCACCGCCTCGGGGAGCAGTCGCAGGGATTCGGGCCGGCCGTCCACGTCGACCAGGACGACACGGCCGGGCAGTTCCGACTGCGCCGTACGCACCAGTCCCCAGACCGCGGCACCTGCCAGGTCCGGCACCGGCGCGGTGGCTCCCCTCGTCACCACCACCATCCGTGACCCCGCGGTCCGCGGATCGTCCTGCCAGTTCTGCAGAGCCTGAAGCACCCTGCCGGTCAGGAGGTGTACGGCGGACAGTGGATCGGAATCCGTCGCCGGGCCGAGTGCCGTGACGGCCACGACGTCCGGTTCGGATGTCGTGGAGTCCGTGACGACGGGGAGGAATTCGCCGAGGTTCAGCTCGTCCGGGCCAAGGGGCATCCAGACTTCGTTGTCCGCGTCCGTGGGCTGCTCGATGGCGACCCAGTCGGGGCGCAGCAGGGCGCGTCGTATCGCGTCGTCCGCCAAGTCACCCTGCTCGACGGGCAGTTCGCGGGTCGAGAGTGAGTCGACCCGCGCCACCGGGCGGCCTTCCGGGTCGGCCAGCGTCAGTGTGACCGTGTCCGTCCCGGCCGGGGCGACTCGCACGCGCAGCTCCGAGGCTCCGGCGGCGTGCAGACGTACCCCGTTCCACGCGAACGGCACCCGGACCGCACCGGGTTCGGGGTCGGCGAGCAGGACGCTGTGCAGTGCCGCGTCCAGCAGCGCCGGATGCATCCCGAAGCGATGGGCGTCCGCCGCCTGCGGCTCGGGGAGCCGTACCTCCGCGAAGAGTTCCTCGCCGCGCCGCCATATCGTCCGTACGCCCCGGAAGGCCGGCCCGTAGGCGAAACCGCCGTCCGCCAGGGTGTCGTACGCGTCGGAGAGGTCCACTTCGGCGGCGCCCTGCGGCGGCCAGGTCGTCAGCCCGCTCTCCGCCCCCTGGGGCGCTGCCCGGCCCAGCAACCCGGTGACATGCCGGGTCCAGTCGGCCTCCGGGCCTTCTGCCGGGGATTCCTCGGGCCGGGAGTAGATGTCGACCGGGCGGCGGCCGGATTCGTCCGCCGCCCCCACGACGACCTGGACGCGTATCCCCGTCGCGGCGGGCAGAACGAGCGGTGCCAGGACCACGAGTTCGTCCAGCACGTCGCAGCCCACCGCGTCGCCCGCCCGGACGGCCATCTCGACGAACACCGTCGCAGGTACGAGGACTGTCCCGGCGATCACATGGTCGGCGAGCCAGGGATGGTTCGCGGTGGAGAGCAGCCCGGAGAGCACGGTCCGGTCGGTGCCCGGTACCGCGAATGCCGGGCCCAGCAGCTGGGCGTCGGCCGCTGTCCCAGGGGTGCGCGGTACGTCCAGCCAGTACCGCTGCCGCTGGAAGGCGTACGTCGGCAGGTCCACCCGGCGCGCCCCGATGTCCGCGTACACCGTCGGCCAGTCGACCTTCACTCCGCGTACGTGCAGTCGGGCCACGGCGGAAAGCAGCGTCTCCGTTTCCCGCTCACCGTCCCGTGTGGCCGGGGCGCACTCTCCGGCGACACCGCCGTCCGTGGCGGTCAGGCACTCCTCGGCCATCGCCGTGAGCACAGGACCGGGCCCGAGCTCCAGACAGGCGGAAACCCCCTCGTCGTCGAGGCACCGCACGGCGTCGGCGAACCGCACCGGCAGGCGGGCGTGCCGTACCCAGTACTCGGGGGAGCACAGTTCCTCGGCGTCCGCCTGCCGGCCCGTCACGGCGGAGACCACCGGGATCCGCGGCGGCCGGAAGGTCAGCCCTTCTGCGACCCGGCGGAACTCGTCGAGCATCGGCTCCACCAGGGGCGAGTGGAAGGCGTGGCCGACGCGCAGGCGTACGGTCCTGCGGCCGCGCGCCTCGAACCCGGCCGCGACGGTGAGCACCGCATCCCGCGCGCCGGAGATCACCACCGACTCCGGCCCGTTCACGGAGGCGACCGCCACCTGGTCCCCGACCTCCGCCAGCGCGGGCAGGACCTCCTCCTCGGCCACGTGCAGGGCGACCATCGCCCCGCCCTCGGGCAACGCCTGCATCAGCCGCCCGCGGGCCGCGACGAGCGCCGCGGCGTCGGCCAGGTCCAGGACTCCGGCGACGTGGGCAGCCGCCAGTTCCCCCACGGAATGCCCGGCCAGGAAGTCGGCCCGCATCCCCCAGGAGTCCAGCAGCCGGAACAGGGCGACCTCGAAGGCGAACAGAGCGGCCTGAGTGAAGTCCGTACGGTCGAGCAGGGCGGCCTCGGGCGAATCCTGTTCGGCGAACACCACCGTACGCAGCGGCCGTTCGAGATGGTCGTCCAGCTCCCGGCACACGTCGTCGAAGGCCGTGGCGAAGACGGGGAACGTCGTGTGCAACTCCCGCCCCATACCGGCGCGTTGAGCTCCCTGGCCGGTGAACAGGAACGCCGTACGGACACCTGGATCCGCGATGCCGCTCGCCGCGCCGCCATCCGTGCCCTCGCCGAGTGCCCGCAGCACCTGAAGCATCCGCGTCCGGTCCCCGGCCGGCACCGTCGCCCGATGGGGCAATGCCGACCGTGACGCGGCCAGCGTGAACCCGATGTCGGCGCAGGACAGTTCCGGCCGGGTCTCCACCGCGGCTGCCAGTCGTCGCGCCTGAGCGCGCAGGGCTGCTTCGTCGGCTCCGGAGACCAGCCAGGGCGCCGCACCGTCATACGGCACGTCACTGTCGTGCGGCATTTCCCCCTCGTACGGTGCTTCACCCTGGTGCGGCATCTCCTTCTCGGAGACCGGTCCGCCGGGTGACGGCGGGGGCTCCTCCAGGATCACGTGCGCGTTGGTCCCGCCGATCCCGAAGGCCGAGACACCGGCGCGCCGCTGCCGGTCCGCCGATGGCCACGGCCGGGCCGTGGTCAGCAGTTCCACCCGGCCGGAGGACCAGTCCGCATGGGGCGTGGGCTCCTCCACATGCAGTGTTCGGGGCAACTCCCCGTGTCGCATGGCCTGCACCATCTTGATGACCCCGGCGACGCCCGCTGCCGCCTGGGTGTGCCCGAGGTTGGACTTGACCGATCCCAGCCACAGCGGCGGCTGCTCCTCGGTTCGTCCCTGGCCGTACGTGGCCAGCAGCGCCTGCGCTTCGAGGGGGTCACCCAGCGTGGTGCCAGTGCCATGGGCCTCCACCGCGTCCACGTCGTCCGTGCGGAGCCCGGCATCGGCCAGCGCCTGCCTGATCAGCCGCTGCTGTGCCTGCCCGTTGGGCGCCGTCAGTCCGTTGGACGCGCCGTCGGAGTTGACCGCGGAACCGCGCAGCACGGCCAGCACCGGGTGACCGTTGCGCCGGGCGTCGGACAGCCGCTCCAGCAGCACCAGTCCCACGCCTTCGCCCCAGGCGGTACCGTCCGCCGACGACGAGAACGACTTGCAGCGGCCGTCCGGGGAGAGGCCGCGCTGCCTGCTGAACGCCAGGAACGGCCTCGGCGTCGACATCACGGTGACTCCGCCGGCCAGGGCCAGTGAACACTCGCCCGAACGCAGCGCCCTGGCCGCCCAGTGCAGCGCCACCAGGGAGGAGGAGCACGCGGTGTCGACCGTGATCGCGGGACCACGCAAGCCGTACGCGTACGAGATCCGGCCGGAGGCCACGCTGCCGGCCGAGCCCAGGCCCAGATGCGCCTCCAGTTCGTGGGGGCGGGTGAACCGGGCGGAGTAGTCGCCGTACATCACGCCGACGAACACCCCCGTGTCGCTCTCCTTCAGCGACGCCGGATCGATTCCGGCCCGCTCCCAGACCTCCCAGGAGGTCTCGAGGAGCAGCCGCTGCTGCGGGTCCATGGCCAGCGCCTCACGGGGCGAGATCCCGAACAGCCCCGCGTCGAACTCCGCGGCCCGGTGCAGGAATCCGCCGCTGCGGGTGTACGTGGTGCCGATCCGGTCGGGATCGGGGTCGTGCAGGGTGGCCGGATCCCAGCCTCGGTCGGCCGGGAACTCCGAGATCGCGTCCTTGCCTTCCGACACCAACTGCCACAGTTCTTCAGGGGAGTTGACGTCGCCGGGATAGCGGCAGCCCATGGCGACGATCACCACGGGGTCCTCGCCGTCCGGTCCGGGATCCCGGAGAGCCGGGGCGTGGACCCTGGCCTCCGTGGAGAAGAGGGTGTCCCGCAGGTACCGGGCCACGTCGGCCGGTGTGGGGTGGTCGAAGACCAGCGTCGTCGGCAGGTTCAGTCCGGCCCGCTCGCCCAGCCGGTCGATCAGTGTGACGGCACCCATGGAGGTCAGACCGAGGTCGGTGAAAGGGCTGCCCGCGTCGAGCCGGTCGTGCGGTGCACGTCCGCAGACCGCGGCCGTCTCGGTGAGCACCGTCTCGCGCAGGGCACGTTCCTGTGCCTCGCGGGAGAGAGGCAGGAGCCGGTCGCGCAGGGATCCGTCGACCGGGGCCGCCGTCAGGGAAGCGGGGGCGAAGCGGACGTCTGGTGCGGGCCGGGCCAGTCCCGGGACGACCGCGTGACGGGCGATCTTGCCGGACGCGGTACGCGGGACGGCGGCGATCTCGTGGATCTGGGCGGGCACCTTGTAGTCGGACAGCCGGGCGCGGCAGTCGGCCAGCACCCGCCGGGGGTCGATCCCGTCCGGGCCGGGGACGAGGAAGGCGACCGGCACCTCACCGAGGACGTCATGCGGCATGCCCACCACCACGGCGTCGGTCACGCCGGGACAGCGCAGCAGGACCTCTTCGATCTCCGTGGGGTGGATGTTCTCGCCACCGCGGATGATCAGTTCGCTGACCCGGCCGGTGAGGAGGAGATGCCCGTGCTCGACGCGGCGTCCGAGGTCGCCGGTGCGATACCAGCCGTCCTTCAGCGCGGCGGCCGTCGCCTCCGGCTGGTTGTGGTACCCGGACATGAGGCTCGGCCCGCGCACCCAGATCTCGCCCTCGGCGCCGTCCCTGACATCGTTGCCCGTGCCCGGGTCGACGACTCGTACGTCCATGCCCGGGACCGGCGGTCCGCAGGAACCCTCGGCTCGGGGACCCTCCGGCCGGTTCACCGCGATCATGCCGCAGGTCTCGGTGCTGCCGTACGCGTCGAGCAGCGGCGCCCCCAGCGCCTTCTCGACCGCCCGGCGCAACGACGGGGAACTCGGTGCGCCCGCCACGACGCACGTCCGCAACCCCGGTCGGGAGGACGGGGCCTCAGGAGCCTGTCCGGCCGACGCCACCAGCTGGTGGTACGTCGCGGGCACCCCGGCCAGGACGGTGAAGGGACCGCCGAGTTCCTCCGGCGATGCGTCGAGTGCTCGCAGCAGACCGCCGGGCGGAAGGAGTTCGTCCGCGATCCTGGCGCTCGCACCGACGGCGGTGACACCCAGGATCGCGAGGGAGTGGCCGAAGCTGTGGAACAGCGGCAGCGGCCAGAGCAGCCGGTCCTCGGACGAGAGCCCGAAGATCGGGGCGTAGCAGGCCGCCACCGACCACAGGGCGCTGCGCTGCGTGGACACCACTCCCTTGGGGTGGTGAGTGGTGCCGGAGGTGTAGAGCATCCAGGCCGGATCGTCGAGCCCGAGGTCGTCCCGGGGCGCCTCGCCGGGCTCGTCGGCCTCGGCCGCGCTCTGGAAGAGGACCGTGCCGTCGGGGGCGTCCGCGGGGACCGGTCCCGTACCGGTGAGCAGGACGCGCAGCCGGCGGTACGCGGGACCCAGGCGGTGCAACTGCGCGAGGTGCGTGGGGTCGGTGACGACGACGGAAGCGCCGCTGTCCTGGAGGAAATGGGCGAGCTCGGTGTCGGAGCACCGGGGATTGAGAGGGACGCCGATCGCTCCCGCCCTGATGGTGGCGAGGCAGCTCTCCACCATCTCCACGCAGTTGCCCAGACATATCGCGACCCGGTCGCCGCGGCCGACGCCTGCCCGGGCGAGATGCGCGGCCAGCCTGCCGGTGCGCCGTTCCAGCTCGGCGTAGGTGACGCTGCGTAAGGAGTCGGCGAAGGCGACACGTTCCCCCGATTGCTCGGCGTGCTTCTTCAGCAACTCCGGCAGCGGCCGGATCAGCTCGTCGTACCTCATGTCCCTGCTTCCCAGATTGCCGTCAATCTCCCTGTCCACCAACGGTGTTGAGCCTACGTGGATCAGGCTGTGGAGATCGAGAAAGTGGATCGGACTCCCGACCACGTGCCGATCCGGTGACCGGTGACCGGCGACCGTCATACGCAGTAGTGGCGGATAATCGCGGCATGCGGATCTCGGCGAAGGCGGACTATGCGGTACGGGCGGCGTTGGAGCTGGCTGCGGCAGGTGAGGACACGTCGGTCAAGGCCGAGGCGATCGCCCTGGCGCAGGGCATCCCGCACAAGTTCCTGGAGGGCATTCTGGGCGACCTGCGCCGAGGCGGGCTTGTGGTCAGCCAGCGGGGCGGGAAAGGCGGCTACCGGCTGGCCCGCCCGGCGGACTCGATCGCCATCGCGGACGTGATCCGGGTGGCGGACGGACCGCTGGTGTCGGTACGGGGCGTGCGCCCGCCCGAGCTCTCCTACTCCGGCCCCGCGGAATCCCTGCTGCCGCTGTGGATCGCGGTACGCGCCAACGTCCGGAAGATCCTCGGCGAGGTCACCCTGGCAGATGTGGCCGCGGCCAAGCTGCCCGAGGAGGTCGTGGGCCTTGCCGAGGACCCCGGGGCCTGGACGAATCCCTAGTCAACCCCTGGCCACCAGCTATTCGAACGCTGCCGCTGCTTCGCGCAGCGCCCGGGCCACCGCCGCAGGCGAGTCCGGTCCGGGGGAGCCCGGACGGTAGGTGACGGAGCGTAGGGCCCCGGTGTAGCGGAAGACGCCGTGGCGCTCGTACACCGGCCAGGAGACCGGCGACTTGCGGTCCACGCCCACACTGATGCCCTGGAACGGCGCCATCCCGATCAGCTGGTGGACTGGTTCAGGCGCGGCGCACTCGGCCCCGTCGACCGTGAGGGCGAAGCGCCAGCGCAGATGCCGCTCGGCGGTGGCGGTGAGGACGATCGTGCGGGTGCCGGGAGCCAGAGGGCCCGCGTCCGTCTCGTGCAGTGCTCCGTACTCGTTGTACGCGAAGCGCAGACGGCCGCCTTCGACGTACAGGCTGTAGCCGCCGCCCTGGTCGCCGTGGGACACCAGGACGCCGCTGTCGCCCTCCTCGTACGACTCCAGCTCCACCGTGACCGTGAAGGAGCGGAAGGCGATGAGCCGGGAGGAGCGGTAGCGCTCCAGCTCGGGTGTTCCGGGCAGGAGCGTGACCGGGCGGGCCAGCTTCTCCTCGGCGGGTCCGCGCAGGGCGAGGGCACCGGAGGCGTCGGGGAGCGGGAAGACGCCGTTGCGCCACGCGGCCTCCTCCCAGGCCGCGGCCAACTCCTTGACCAGCTTGGGCTGTTGGGCGGTCAGGTCGTGGATCTCGGTGGGGTCGGTGCGGATGTCGTACAGCGCCCATTCGGAGTCGTCGTACGGGGCTCCCAGACGATGCAGGGTGACGAGTTTGCGGCCGTCGCGGTAGTAGCTGCGGTTGCCGGTCATCTCGCAGTACTGCTCGGGGTGGGTGCTGTCGGCCGCGGGGTCGGCGAGTACGGGGGCGAAGCTGGTGCCGTCCTGTTCCTGGATGCCGTCGCCCGCCCGCTCAACTCCCGCCAGTTCCAGCAGCGTTGGCGCGATGTCGGTGACGTACTGGTACTGGTGGCGGATACCGTCGTCCGCGGGGGAGCGGCGCAGGCCCCGCGGCCAGGTGACCAGGAGCGGCACCCGCACCCCGCCCGCGTACGTGTGACGCTTGTAGAGCCGGAACGGCGTGTTCGAGGCCATGGCCCAGCCGCGCGGATAGTGCACCAGGCTGCGCGGACCGCCGATCAGCTCCGGGTCGCGCGCCACGTCCGCCGGCCAGTCCTCCGGAAGCCGCGGATGGTGGGCGAAGCGGCTGAAGTAGCTGCGGCTGCCTTCGGCGCCGCCCTCGCCGCTGCCGCCGTTGTCCGAGGTGAAGACGACGATGGTGTTGTCCAACTCGCCCAGCGCCTGAAGGGTGTTCAGCAGACGCCCCAGGTTCTGGTCGACGTTGTCGACCATCGCCGCGTACACCTCCATGTAGCGGGCGTACAGCTGCTGTTCGTCCGGGGGGAGATCGTCCCATGCGGCCACGTCCAAGCCGTCTTCGGAATTGCGGGCGGGTAGTTCGGTGTCCTGAGGGAAGAGGCCGTCCTCCTTCTGCTTCGTGAAGCGGGCCTGGCGCAGTTCGTCCCAGCCGCCGTCGTAGCGGCCCCGGTGGCGTGCGATGTCCTCCGGTTTCGCCTGGAGCGGGGCGTGGACGGCGTTGTGGGCGAGGTAGAGGAAGAAGGGCTTGTCCGGGTCGTGGGCGCGCAGCGACTTCACCATGGACACGGCCTGGTCGGTGATGTCGTCGGTGTAGTAGTAGCCCTCCGGGAACTCGTCGATGTCCAACGGTGTGTTGTCCCGGACCAGTTGGTGCGGGTGGAACAGGTTGGTCAGTCCTTCCAGGACGCCGTAGTACTGGTCGAAGCCCTTCTGCAGCGGCCAGTTGGCACGATCGGCCGCCGCGCTGGACGACGCGTCGCGGGCCAGATGCCACTTGCCGACCGCGTACGTCGCGTACCCGGAGTCGCGCAGCGTCTCGGCCAGCGTGGGGATGTCGTGGGCGATCTCCATCCCGTAACCCGGGAAGCCCGGATCGGCGTTGGCGACCATCGCATAGCCGACCCGGTGCGGGTTGCAGCCGGTCATCAGCGCGGCGCGGGAGGGGGAACAGAGCGGCGTCGTGTGGTAGTTCGTCAGGCGGAACCCCTGCTCGGCGAGTCCGTCGAGCACCGGGGTCGAGACCTCCGCGCCGAACGGGCCGATATCGCTGTAGCCCATGTCGTCGACATAGACGAGCACGATGTTCGGAGCCCCGGCGGGGGCTGTGCGC
Organism: Streptomyces yerevanensis; assembly: GCF_000716805.1. Lineage (NCBI taxonomy): Bacteria > Bacillati > Actinomycetota > Actinomycetes > Kitasatosporales > Streptomycetaceae > Streptomyces > Streptomyces yerevanensis. The sequence continues at coordinate 191,631 of NZ_JNWJ01000002.1, forward strand.
TGCTGGGGCCAGGCAGGCCGCGACTCGGCGAAGGTGCGGCCGATACGGCCGGGGAAGCCCTCGTACGGGTCGCGACGGGTGGGGCCGGAGCTGGAAGCGGTGCTGTCGGTCATGGGGTTGCGTTCCTCGGGGTCGGTCATGCGGCGGGCACTCCCAGGGCCGAGGCCGGGACGGGATCGGGTACCGCCGACAGGAGGTTTTGCGTGTAGGGGTGCTGAGGGGACTCGCACACCTCGTCCACGGGGCCGGTCTCGACGATCCGCCCCCGGTGCATGACCGCGATGCGGTGACTGACCTGCCGTACGACCGCCAGGTCATGGGCGATGAAGAGCAGAGCGAGGCCGAGGTCGTGCTGCAGATCGGACAGCAGGTTGACGATCTGGGCCTGGACCGAGACGTCGAGGGCCGAGACCGGCTCGTCGCAGATCAGCAGGGAGGGTTCCGGGGCGAGGGCGCGGGCGATGCCGATGCGCTGGCGCTGGCCGCCGGAGAAGGCGCGCGGGAGGCGGTCCACGGCCGCCGGGTCCAGGCCGACGAGCTCCAGGAGCTCGGCGACGCGGGCCTCGCGTGCCGCGCGGTCCGGGTGCAGACCGTGGACGAGGATGGGCTCGCCGACGATGTCGCCCACCGTCATCCGCGGGTTGAGGGAGGCGTACGGGTCCTGGAAGACCATCTGCACCTGGCGGCGCAGCGTCCGCAGGGCCGTACGGGAGGGGCGGGTGACGTCCTGGCCGCGCAGTCGGATCGTGCCGCCGTCGGCCGGGTGGGCGTGGGTGAGCAGGCGGGCCAGGGTGGACTTGCCGGAGCCGGACTCGCCGACGAGGCCGAGGGTTTCTCCCTGGTGCAGGCGGAGCGAGACGTCGTCGACGGCGACGAGCCGATTGCGCCGGCCGACCCGGCCGCGTCCCCGGAACTCCTTGCGCAGGGCGGAAGTCTCCAGCAGTGGTGCGTCGCCGGCCGGGAGTTGGTCCTCCGGCTCCCCCTCGACCTCGAGCCGCACCTCCAACTCGGCCTCGCGACGGGCCAGTTCGGCCGGATTGCGGTACCTGGACCGTACGGGTGGCGCGGCAACGGCAACGGTGGAAGCCGCCGTGCCCGGGTGCCAGCACGCCACGTGATGCCCGGCTTGCGATGTCGCCTCCAGCAAAGGTGACTCCAACTCGGGCGACTCGAGCAAAGGCGACTTGCTTCCGCACCGCTCGTCGGCCGACGCGCAGCGCGCCGCGAACGCGCAGCCGGTGAGCGGCAGCGACAGGTCGGGTGGTGAGCCGGGGATCCCGGAGAGGCGGGTGCCGGAGGGCGAGGACAGCCGGGGTACGGCGGCCAGGAGTCCCGCGGTGTACGGGTGGCGGGGGCGGGTGAGGACCTCGGCAGTGGGGCCGTCCTCGACGACCGTTCCGCCGTACATCACGAGCAGGCGTGCGCAGGTGCGGGCGACGACACCCATGTTGTGGGTAATGAGGACGAGTGCCGTGCCGGTCTCCTCGTTGAGCCTGGTCAGCAGGCGCAGGATCTGTTCCTGCACGGTGGCGTCCAGCGCGGTGGTCGGCTCGTCCGCCACCAGCACCTCCGGTTCGTTGGCCAGGGCCATGGCGATGAGGATGCGCTGGCGCTGGCCTCCGGAGAACTGGTGCGGGTGGTCGTCCAGTCGGCGTCGCGGGTCCGGGATGCCCACCAGGCCCAGCAGTTCCTCGGCGCGCGCCCGGCGGGCGGCGCGGTCGCCGTGGCCGTGGGCGCGCAGCACCTCGTCCAGATGCGTGCGGATGGAGAGGACGGGATTGAGCGAGGTCATCGGGTCCTGGAAGATCATCCCGATCCGGGCACCGCGCACCGCGCGCAGTTCCTCCTCGCTCGCGCCGGTCAGCTCGGTGTCGCCGAGGCGCACGGAACCTGCGGTGATCCGGCCGGTGTCCGGCAGCATCCGCGTCAACGCCAGCGCGGTGGTGGACTTCCCGGAGCCGGACTCGCCGACCACGGCCAGGGTCTCGCCGCGTCGCAGGGTGAAGCCGACGTCGCGTACGGCATGGACGGAGGCCCCGTCCGGAGCGCCGAAGTCGACGCTCAGACCTCGTACGTCCAGCAGAGCGTCCTGTGACGGGGAAGCCGTCGGCGTAGGGGAAGTCGTGGGCGTACTGGATGTCATCGGCGTATCTCCCGGTTCAGGGCCTCGGACAGCAGCGAGAAACCGAGGACGAGTAACGTGACGACGAGCAGCGGACCGGCGGCGAAGTGAGGTGCCTGGGCCAGGTAGGGAAGCGCCTGGCTGAGCATGTTGCCGAGCGTGGGCTCGGGCGGGCGGATGCCGACCCCCAGGAAGCTCATGGCGCCCTCCAGGAAGACGGCGACGGTGAACGAGACGGCGAGCTGCACGACCAGCGGGTCGGCGCAGTTGGGCAGGATGTGCCGCAGCAGCAGCCGGGCCCGGCCCGTACCGCCGACCCGCGCGGCGACGGCGTACTCGCGCTCGCGCTGGACGAGGATCCCGGCACGCAACTGCCGCCCGAAGACGGGGATTTCGGCCAGCGCGATCACGACCACCACCGGCAGGCGGCCCGGACCGAGCACGGCCGTGATGGCGAGCGCCAGGATCAGCCCCGGGAAGGCCAGCACCAGGTCGAAGACCCGTTGCACCACCGTGTCCAGCACCGGGTGCACCGCGGCGAGCAGCGCGAACGCACATCCCAGGAGCGCGCCCAGCGGCACCGCGAGCGCGATGACCTCCAGGTCGGTGCGGATGCCGTACAGCACCCGGCTCAGCAGGTCGCGGCCCAGGTCGTCGGTGCCCAGGAGATGTCCGGGGCTGCCCGGTGCGAGGAGCGCCTCGCCGCTCTGGGCGGTCGGGGCGTGCGAGCTGAGCAGGGGCGCGAGTAGTCCGGCAAGGGCCACCAGCAGGGCGAGAGCGAGGCCGATCCGGCCGCGCGTGGTGGCCAGGGCCTTGCGGTAGGGCCGGTGTGGGTTGCGGGCGGCGCCGGGGCCCCGCTTCCGCGCCCGTACGACAGAGAGCGTGGTCATGGCAGCGGTCACTCCCACCGGATCCGCGGGTCGAGCGCGGCGTAGACGACGTCGGTCAGCAGCTGGACCAGTACGAAGACGGCCACGAGGAGCAGCAGGAGATCCTGGACGACGGGGTAGTCGCGGCGGTTCAGCGCCTGCTCGGCGAGCTGGCCAAGACCCGGCCAGGCGAAGATCGCCTCCACCAGGACGGCACCGCCCAGGAGTTGGCCGGTCTGCATGCCGAGCAGCGTGACGACGGGTGGCAGGGCGTTGGGTAGCGCGTGCCGCCACAGCAGCCTGCGCCGTGGCACGCCGGCCGCGGTGGCGGTGCGGATGTAGTCCTCGGCGAAGGCGCGCTCCAGGCTGTCCTTGAGGTAGCGGCCGAGCACGGCGGCGCTGGGCAGGGCGAGGCAGAGGGAGGGCAACAGCAGGTACTGCAGTTCCAGATCGGGTGCTTCCAGGAGGCCGATGCGGCCGCCGGACGGCAGGACGCGCAGCCCGACCGCGAAGACCAGCACCAGCAGTACGCCCGTGACGAAGGGCGGCACCGCGAGCGCCCCGGTGGTGAGGGCATGGACGGCCACTCGCACCGGGCGCCGCCGTGAGGTGGCGCCGAGCACGCCGAGCAGCAGGCCGAGGGTGACGGTGAAGAAGAGGGCGCCCAGGGTGAGTTCGGCGGTGGCGCCCAGCCCGTCGCCGATCAGGTCGGCGACCTGGCCGCCGATGGCGTACGACGGGCCGAGGTCGCCCCGGACCAGGTCGCCGATCCAGGCCGCGTACTGCGTCAACAGGGGCTCGTCGAGGCCGAGTTGACCGCGGATGGCGGCGACTGACTCCGGGGACGCGTCGGGTCCGGCGAGCACCTCGGCGGCGTCGCCCGGGACCAGGCGCAGGATGGCGAAGATCAGGAAGGAGGCGAGGAGGAGGACCAGCAGTGCGGAGGGGATCCGTTTGAGGAGGTAGCCGCGCATGGTCACACCAGGTGGGCGTCGTCGAGGTTCAGGTACGAGAACTTGGTGAGCGCCGGCCCGCGCAGCTTCTCGGCGGCGACCTGCACCGAGTCCTGGACGGCGAGGTCGATGATGAACGCCTCGTCGAGCAGCAGATCGGAGATCTTCTGGTAGCGGGCGTGTGCCTTCGCCCCGTCGGCGTCTTTCTGCCGCCAGGCGTCCTGGACCGCCTCGGTGTATTCCGCGGAGCGGAAGTGCGAGGTGTTCCTGGCCTCGTTGAAGGGGTACGCGCTCACGGCCAGGGTGGCGGGCTGCACCTGCGCGAAGCCGTGGCCGTTGACCCAGAGCGTCGGCATGGTGCCGGAGATCAGCTTCTTCTGGAACGAGGCCGGGTCGAAGGGCTGCAACTCGGTCTTGATGCCGATCTGTTGGAGGTCGTACTGCACGATCTCGGCGATGGCGGTGTGCAGCGGCGTGGTGGGGTGGCCGAGCGGGAGGGTGCGGCTCGCCGGTACCCCGGAGGACTTCAGCAGCTCTCGCGCCTTGCCGGGGTCGTGCGTGTAGTGGGTGCGGTTCGCCTCGCTGTAGGCGGGCGACGACTTGGGCCAGGGCGCGGCGGAGGCGAGGCCGTAGCCGCCGAGGGCCTGGTCGACGACCCGGTCCCGGTCCACCGCCCAGGCGATGGCCTGCCGGAACGTCTTGGAGTCGGCGGGCGCCTCGTCGAGGGTGGCCCCGACGTACACGGCGCCGTTGCCGGTGTCGTACTGCTTGATCGTGAAGCCGGAGCTGCTCTTGAGGGTGGCGAGGTGCTTGCCGGAGACGTGGTACGAGAGCTGTGCCTGCCCCGAGCGGAGCGCGGACAGCAGGGCGTCCGGCTGCGTGTAGACGCGGAGTTCGACGGCGTCCAGGTAGGGGCGGTCCGGTTTCCAGTACTTCTCGTTGCGGGCGAGGCTGAGGCCTGTCCCCGGCCGCCACCGCTTGAAGCGGAACGGGCCGGTGCCGTTGAGCTTCTTGCCCTTCACAGCGTCCCCGACGGAGTGCCGGTCCGTGATGATCATGAACTCGAAGAGGTCGAAGAGGTTGCTCACCGGGTGCGCCAGCTTCACCACCAGCTCGTGGTCGCCGCGCTTCTCGAAGCCGGTCACCGCCTTGGCGGTGGCCGCCAGCTGTGCCGAGCGCTCCGGCTTTCGAAGGTTCTCGACGGCGAAGACGACGTCGTCCGCGGTGAACTCCCGGCCGTCGTGGTACGTCACGTCGCCCCGCAGCTTGAGCGTGATGCTCTTGCCGTCGGGGGCGTACTCCCACGAAGTGGCCAGCTCAGGCTGCGGCTTGAGGTCGTCGTCGTAGCGGATGAGGGTGTTGTAGATCAGCCGGTTCTGCAGCGACTGGCCGGTCTGCGTGAACAGCAGCGCGGGCGTGAAGTCCTGGTTGATGGCGACGGTCAGCGTGCCGCCGCGCTTGGGACCCGCCGACCCCTCCTCCGCGTTCACGGCCGACCGGCAGCCGGCCAGCCCACCGCCCGTCCCGAGCAGCAGGGCGCCGGCACCCGCGGCGCGCAGGGCGGTGCGCCGGGTCAGCGGATCCAGGGGCAGGGCGGAGGACGAGGGCATGGTGGAAGACCTGTTCTTTTCGCTGCGGCAGGAATTAATGGCCCGTACGGAGGCGTGGCGGAGGAGCGCGCAATCAAGTGGTGCGGGCACGGGAGGGAAGGTCTCGGAGCGGGCCCTTGGAGCAAGCCGATGGCGGAAGCCCGGACGGCCCGCGCGGACCCGGAGGATCAGCGGCCAATCAGCGGCTGATCAGGGACGGATCAAGGACGGATCAGCGGCAGACAGCACAGATCGCGCTGGACTGCCGACAGAGGTCGACGTGCCAGCGGGAGACGAGGCGCAGATCCGGGTTCACGTGCAGCAGAATGACAGCGGCCGTCCGCAAGGGTCAACAGTCCTTGCCCCAGGGCGACTTGTCAGGCTGACGGGAGCATTGCTGCAGTATTGCCGAAAGTTTGCAGCGGGCTTTTGAACAGCGGGTTCAGGACGACTGTGGCGGCCGCCACGAGAAGCGCCGCCGGTCCAGCATGTGGGACCACGATCCGCTCCGGATCGTCGCAGACGTGCGACTGACCGACCGCGGCCGCCCGGATGTCGTCGAGGTATTCGGGTTGGAGAAGGCTGGACTGCTCGGTGACCACCACCAGGTCGGGGTTGAGCACGTCGAGAAGCAGCCCCGTCGCCCGGCCCACCGCACGCGCGCGCTCCCGCAACAGCGCGTCGGCACGTCGGTCGCCGGTCGCCGCCGCGTCCACGAGCAGTGCGGCGCTGGGCTCCGGCACGATGCCGCGCTCCACCGCGCGTCGGCCGAGAACGGTGTCGGAAACGGTCGCTTCCAGACAGCCGGTACGGCCGCACGGGCACCGCACCGTGCTCTCCGGCACCGGCAGATGCGCGACGTCCCCCGCACCCGACCGCGGCCCGCTGTGCACCACGCCGGCGATGGAGAGTGCCGCGTCCACCACGTTGCCCACGAACAGATGGACCAGGGAACGCCGCGCGGCGGGCCGGCCGAAGAGCAACTCGGACTGGGCCACGGCACGGGCATGGTTGTCGACCCGCACGGGCAGCCCGGTGCGCCGCCGCAGCTCGGCCCCCAAGGGGTGGTGGTGCCAGCCGAGCGCGTCATGCCGTACGACCGTGGCGGTGGCCGGGTCCACCCAGCCGCCGATCGCCGCACCGACCCCGAGGACCCTGCCGCCGTCCGGTGCGTGTTCGGCGAGGAACGCGGACAGTCCGCGGCCCACCCGGTCCGCGAGCTCGGTCGCAGGGATCCCGTCGTGCCGGAAGTCGTGCCGGACCAGGACCGTGCCGCGCAGGTCCGTCAGCCCGAAGGCCGAGCGCGGCACCCCGATGTGCACGCCCGCGACCAGTGGCCCACCGGTCTCACCGGTGTGCAGGTCCACCGGTATCTGCGGCCGGCCCACACCGCTCGCCGCGACCAGCTCCGGTACCTCGCGCACCAGGCCGAGGCGCGCCAGATCGGTGCACTGCCGGGAGACGGCCGCCGGGCTCAGCCCGGACAGCCTGGCGATGCCGCTGCGGGCCACCGGACCGTGGTCGAGAACGGCCCGCAATACGGACGCGGCGTTGGCCTCCCGGCGGCCGTCGCCGGAGGCGCGCGCAGCGGGGGGAGTGGCAGTCGGCATGACGGTCCTTCCGGACGAGGGGATGCCGGTTCTTCCCGGACGAAGGGATCTCGGTTCTTCCCGGACGACGGGTGAGCGGCTCCAACATGCCGTGTACGGAGGCGGTTTGGCGACCGGCAGTAGCAGGGACCACGGCGCGGGTGTCGGGCGTATTGCAAGGTCGTGAAGCGGGGCCCGGGAGCCTTGACCGACTTCCGGGCGCGCGCCCAAGCTCGTGACTGACGGCAGCACACCGCCCGACCCGGCCATCACGCCGTATCCCCATCGCACACCTCAGTGCCTTTGTGGGTCGAACCGGCTACCGGATGCCCTTTATCTGCGCGGATTTCCTTCCGCTCCGACAGCAACTAAAAGCCATCAACGGACACCACAGCCACCAACAGCCAATTCGGCGAAGGGACCTGCCATGACGTCCACCGCACACGTCACCAAGAACACCGCTCTCACCATAGAAAAGGTCGGCGGCCGCATCGGAGCCGTGATCTCCGGAGTCCGACTCGGCGGTGGCCTCGACGAGGCCACCGTGGCCGTGATCCGCGCCGCGGTCCTCGAGCACAAGGTCGTCTTCTTCCGCGACCAGCAGCACCTCGACGCCGACGAACACGAGGCGTTCGGCCGGCTGCTCGGCGAGCCCGTAGCCCATCCGACCGTGCCCTCCGTCGACGGCCGCTACGCCTTCGCCGTCGACAACGACCACGGCGGCCGCGCCAACCAGTGGCACAGCGATGTCACGTTCGTACCAGCGTTCCCGGCCTTCTCCATTCTGCGCGCCGAGGTCGTTCCTCCGTACGGCGGCAACACCCTGTGGGCCAACACGGCCGCCGCCTACGCAGGACTGCCCGAGCCGCTGCGGGTGCTGGCCGAGAGCCTGCGCGGCGTGCACACCAACGACTACGACTACGCGGCCGCACGGCCGGAGGCGCCGTCCGCGGAGCTGCTCCGGCACCGGAAGGTCTTCACCTCGACCAAGTTCGAGACCGAGCACCCGGTGGTGCGGGTGCACCCGGAGACCGGCGAGCGGGTCCTGCTGCTCGGCAACTTCCTGCAGAAGCTTGCCGGTCTGCGCAGCAGCGACTCGCGTGCCGTCGTGGGCGTCCTCCAGTCGCACGTCGAACGCCCGGAGAACACCGTTCGCTGGCAGTGGCGCACCGGTGACGTCGCCCTGTGGGACAACCGCGCCACCCAGCACTACGGAGTGGACGACTCCGACGACCACGAGCGCACCCTGCGCCGCGTCACCATCGACGGTGACGTCCCGGTCGGCGCGGACGGCCGCCGCTCGCTGCTGCTCTCCCCGGAGTCGGTTCCTGAGCCCGTCCACGGGATCGCCTCCGGCGCGTCCACCGGCGGAGCGCTCACCGAGGTCTGACTCCCTCGATCAAGCATCATCCACAGCCGCGTCGATAGCGGCTGTCGGCCACGCGGTGTAGCGTCGGTATCCAGTAGTCGTGGTTCCGAAGTCCCGTTCGCCCGTGATCACGATCATGGGCGTTCTTGCTGTTCAGCGCCTCTCCGGACCAGGGCAACCATCTCCCGGGCCTGCAGGGTGCGAGCCCGGGGTTCCTCGAAGGAGCAGGCTATGGCCAAGGGCACTGTGAAGTGGTTCAACAGCGAAAAGGGTTTCGGCTTCATCGAGCAGGAGGGCGGCGGACCCGACGTCTTCGCCCACTACTCCAACATTGCCGCTCAGGGCTTCCGGGAGCTGCAGGAGGGGCAGAAGGTCGAGTTTGACGTCGTGCAGGGCCAGAAGGGCCCGCAGGCGGAGAACATCCGCCCGGCGTGACCACAGCGCCCCGCCCGCCAGATCTTCGTATGGCCGTTTGCCCAGCAAGGTCACCCCAGGGGCGGGGCAGTCACGCCACCGCTCCAAGTGGCTCACGGTCGCCGAGGGCCGCGGAGAACTGGTCGACGACCTGCTCCAGCGCCTCCCTCGTCTTTGGCTCCACGACGATGCCGCTGTCGTCGTGGCGGACCTCGATGTGCTTGTCGAGGACGAACCAGCCCGGCGTGATGTGGGCGGGGCCCATGGACGCGAGGACCGGGCGCAGGGCGTAGTCGATCGCCAGAACATGGGCGGTGGTGCCGCCGGTCGCGAGCGGCAGCACGGTCTTGCCCGTCAGGGCGTACTGGGGCAGCAGGTCGAGCAGCGACTTGAGCAGTCCGGAGTACGCGGCCTTGTAGACCGGGGTGCCGATGACGACTCCGTCGGCCCGGGCGAAGAGCTCCGTGGCCGCGACGATCGCCGGGTGGCCGAAGTCGGCGTGCAGCAGGGCTTCGGGCGGGAGGGTGCGGACGTCCAGGGGGACCACCTCGTGCCCTTGGGCCGTCAGCCGGGCGTCGAGGTCGCGCAGGAGACGGGCGGTGCGGGAGGTGGGGGAGGGGCTGCCGGAGACGGAGAGGACGGTGGCCATGAGAGAGCTCCAAAGGAGGAAGGGGGCGTTACAGGGCCTTGCCAGGGTTGAGGATGCGGTGCGGGTCGAAGGCCGCCTTGATGCGTTGCTGCAGCGCGTGCTGCTCGGGGCCGAGTTCGTCGGCGAGCCAGCGCCGTTTGAGCGTGCCCACACCGTGCTCGCCGGTGAGGGTGCCGCCCAGGCGCAGCGCGGCGGTGAAGATGTCGCCCGCCGCCTGCCAGGCCGCATTCGGGATGTCCGGCGAGGCGGGGTCGAGGACGAGGATGGGGTGGAGGTTGCCGTCGGCGGCGTGGGCGAAGGTGAAGATCCGTACGTCGTGGCGTTCGGCGATGGCCGTGATCTCCCGTACGGCGGCGGCCAGTTGGGACCTGGGGACGGCGATGTCCTCGATCAGCACACGGCCCAGCCGCTCAAGCGAGGGCAGAGCGAGCCTGCGAGCTGCGAGCAGTCGTTCCGCCTCCATGGGGTCGGAGGTCGTCTCGAGCGACGCCGCACGGTCCCGCAGCAGCCGTACCGCCAGCTCCGCCTCCGCCTCGGCCGCCGCGGACCGCCCGTCGCACTGCAGGAGCAGCAACGCACCACCGCGCGAACGCAGGTCCGTGCCCTGCGCCTCGTCCACGGCTCCGAGCACTGGGCCGTCCAGCAGCTCGGCCATGGAGGGCTCAAGCCGGGCGGCGGTGAGTGCCGACACCGCCTCGGCGCCCTCGGCGAAGGTGTCGAAGTAGGCGGCAACGGTGGCGGTCGCCTCCGGCACCGGACGCAGTCGTACCGTCGCGGCGGTGATCACACCCAGAGTGCCCTCCGAACCGGTGAGCAGGGCCGTCAGGTCATAGCCGGTGACCCCTTTGACGGTGCGCCGGCCGGTCCGTATCGGCGTCCCGTCGGCGAGCACCGCGTCGAGACCCAGCACCGCGTCCCGGGTCACCCCGTACTTGGCGCAACGCAGCCCGCCCGCGTTGGTCGCGATGTTCCCGCCCACCGTGGAGATCGCCGCGCTGGCCGGATCGGGTGCGTACCGCAGCCCGAACTCGCCTGCCGCGCGGTCCAGTTCGGCGGTGATGACGCCGGGTTCGACGACGGCGATCTGGTCGTGCGGGTCGAGGTCGAGGATGCGGTTCATCCGTGACAGGTCGAGCACGACGGTGCCCGCTCCGGCGTTCGCCCCACCGGAGAGTCCGGTCCCGGCCCCGCGCGGTACCACCGGCACCCGCAGGGCGTGCGCGTGCCGCAGAGTCGTCCGTACGTGGTCGGCGTTCGCCGCGTGCACGACGGCGAGCGGCACGCCGTCCGGGTGGCTGCCGGAGCGGTCGGTCGCGTACGGGGCGGCCTGGGCACCGGTGCTCAGCGCGGCGGCAGGCAGGTCGCGGCGCAGGGCCGTCAACAGCAACAGGGCTTCGTCCGTTCCGAGTTGGAGGGTCATAGGTCCGCCCTTCCGGCCTCGTCGAGTGCCCGTCCCCCGATGGCGAGCAGCGCGATGTCCTCCTGCGGGGCGTGCACCGGGGCGCACTGGACGTCGCGGAAGTGGCGTTCGAGGGGGTTGTCGCGACTCAGGCCCGGATTGCCCAGCAGCCGTACGGCGAGCCCGACCGCCTCGGTGGCGTTCCGGTCGGCCAGGACCCGGGCACCCAGGGCCTGTTCGGGGGCGTACGTGTCGTCGGCCGCGTCCACCCGCTCGGCGCCGCCGAACACCAACTGTTCGGCCGCGTCCAGCCGCAGGGCGATCTCTCCCGCCGTCCGCCGGAAGCGTTCCGTACGGGCCACGGGGTGGCCGAGGTTGGCCGGCACCCGCTCGTGGGCGAACCGGTGGAAGTACCGCTGGGCCGCGCGGGCCACGCCCAAGTAGAGGGCGGCGAGCGGGAGATGGAGAGCGGCGCCCGCGCGGTTGTCCTGCTCCGCGCCGACGCCGTGTGCGGCGATGTCGACCACGTTCCCGGCCGGGATCTCGACCTCGTGCAGGGCGATGTCGTGGCTGCCGCTGGCGCGCAGCCCCAGATGGTCCCAGCGGTGGGTGATCTCGATGCCGGGGGTGGTGCCGGGGACGGCGAAGGTGCCGACCCGCGGCGTGGGTTCGTCCGTGGTGGCCCACACCAGCAGCCAGTCGAGCCCCTCCACACCGGTCGCGAAACGCTTGCGGCCGGACAGGGACCAGCCCGTGGCCGTGCGCCGGGCCACCGTCGCGGGCAGCCCGCCGCGTGCGGGGGAGCCCAGCTCGGGCTCCACCCGCACGTGGTTGAGCAGCACCGGGCGCCCAGCCGCTTCGGCCAGCACCTGCCCGTACAGCTCCTCCGGCCAGTGCGGCCGTACGGCCTGGCGGTGGTGGATGGTGAGGCTCATCGCCGCGATGAGCGCCACCGAAGGGTCGCCCTCGCCCAGCGCGTGCAGGATCCGTGCGGTGCCCGCGACCCCGAGCCCGGGACCGCCGTACCGTTCGCCGACCGTGGCGGTGAGCAGCCCGGCCTCGTGCGCGGCGCGGATCCCGTCGGCCGGGAAGACGCCCGTGCGGTCGTACTCGGCGGCGGTGGCCGCGAGCCGTCCGGTGACGTGGGCGAGGGTGGTGAGATCCGGTGCGCGGAGCAGGAGACCGGTCGTCATGAGGGGAGTGCCTTCCGCAGCGGGGAGTTGAGGCGGTCGGTCCAGAACGCGGAGACCTTCAGCGGCTGCTTCAGGGCGCCGAGATCCCGGAACGCGTCGGCCACCTTCTGCTGGGAGGCGGTGGCCTGGGCGCTCGTCACCCGCACCTCGGTCTTCCGCTGCGCCTCGCCCTCCTCCAACTCCTCCAGCGCCTCGTCCACCGGCTGATGGGTCGCCGCGGCGACGACCTTCGCGTACTCCTTCTCGCGCCCGTCGCGGACGTACGCGTACGCCTTGTCGATACGGGTGAGCAGATCCGCGAGCGCCTTGCGGCGGGCCGGGCTCTGGAGGGTGTCGTCGGAGGCCGTCCACAGGAAGTTCCCGGAGAGGATGTTCTTGGCGGAGCCGATGGTGCGGGCTCCTTGCTGGTGGGCGGCGATGACGGCGTTGCCGTAGCCGGCGAAGGCGTCGACGGAGCCCCCGTTGAGTGCGGCGAGGCCCTTGTCCGGTTCCAGCGGGGCGGCGGAGATGTCGTCCCAGCCGAGCCCCGCCTGCTTCAGCAGCTCGTAGAGGAAGTAGTGGGCGGTGGTGTTCTTGACGTAGCCGACCTTCTTGCCCTTGAGCTGGGCGATCGAGGTGATCCCCGAGTCCTTGGGGGCCACGACCTCCTGGTTGAGGGTGGTGCCGCGCTGTACGGCGACGACCTTGAAGTTGGGCCTGCCGTCGGCGGCGGCGAAGACCGGCGGGATCTCGCTGGAGTTCGCCACGTCCAGCGCCCCGGCCCGCACCGCCTCCAACTGCTTGTCGCCGCCCTGGAAGAGGCTCCACTGCACCTTGTAGGGGGTGTCGTCCAGGTGGGCGAACTTCAGCAGGGCCTCCTCCCGCTGCCAGCCCGTCGCGCCGACCCGCAGGGTGACTGAGCCGTCCCCGCCGTTGTCCTCGGCGCCCGCCGAGCCGCCGCAGCCGGTGAGCGCACTCGCCAGGAGCACGGCGGCAAGGGCGAGCGCGCGCCCCGTCCGGCTCACGCGGCCGCTCCCGAGGCGGCGCGGTGTGCCAGCTCCTGGCGGACCAGGGGCAGCACGTGACGGCCGTAGTCGATCGCGTCGTTGAGCGGGTCGTAGCCACGGATGGAGAGCAGTTCGCAGCCGATGTCGACGTAGTCGAGCAGCGCCTTGGCGACCGTATCCGGCGAGCCGACCAGCGCGGTCGAGGCGCCGGCGGCGTTGGTGGCGGTGGCCGGCGCGGTCCACAGGCAGCGGTCGTGCACCTCGCCGCGTTCGGCGACGGCCAGCAGGCGCTGCGAGCCGACGTTGGCCGGGGCGCCCTGGCCGAGCGCCGGGTAGTGGCGCTGCTTGGCGCGCTCGGCGTGGTTGGCCTTGACCGTGCCCAGGATGCGGTGCGCCTTCTCCCAGGCCAGCTCGTCGGTGGGGGCGATGATCGGGCGGAAGGACACCCAGATACGGGGGTGGGGACGACCGGCGGCGTCCGCGTGCGCGTTCACGGCCGCGATCTGCTCGGCGGTCTCCTTGAGCGGTTCGCCCCACAGCCCGAAGATGTCGCCCAACTGCCCGCCCACCCGGTAGGCGTCCTCCGAGGAACCGCCCACGGAGATCGGGATGGTGTCCTGGTAGGGGGTGACGTCGGAGCGGAAGCCCTCGAAGCGGTAGTACGGGCCCTCGTGGGAGACCGGTCCGTCGGCCGACCACACCTTGCGCAGGATCCGGATGTATTCGTCCGAGCGCGCGTACCGCTCGCTCTTGCTCAGATAGTCACCCTCGCGGCGCTGCTCCTCGTCACTGCCGCCGGAGATGATGTGCACCGCCAGTCGGCCCTCGCTGATCCGGTCCAGGGTGGCCAGGGCGCGGGCGGCGTGGGTCGGGAAGATCACCCCCGGGCGGTGTGCCAGGACCGGCTTGATGCGTTCGGTGTGGTTGGCGACGAACTGCGCCAGCTGCAGTGCGTCGGGAGAGGCCGAGTGGTAGGTGACGAGGGTGTAGTCGAAGCCGCCGTCGTCGAGGGCGCGGGCGTAGCGGCGGGCGTAGTCGACGTCGATGCCGGAGCCCGCGGTGGGGTCGCCCTCGGTGGCGGGATTGGGGTGGACGGCGCTGATGAACTCGACGGGCATGGCGGGGTCACTCCTTGACGAGGCTGGTGTCGACGTGGTCGGCGACGGTCGGATTCGGGGTGAGCACACCGATGCCGTGCATGGTGTCGCCGACCTTCTGCACGGCCCGGGTCACCTGTGAATTCACCGGCAGCAGCTCGCTGTTGGCCTGGCTGACCAGCGTCTTGGCCACCTCGGGAGAAGCACCGTTGTTCTGCTGGATGGCCTTGGCGTAGTCGTCCGGGTGCTTCCGCGACCAGGCCAGTGCTTTGTCCAGGCGGCGCAGGTAGTCCGCGACGGCGGCCTTCTTGCCCTTGTCGGCGAGTGCCTTCTCGGAGGCGCCGATGAACCCGTAGCCGCTCACGCGCCCGTCGGCACCGTTGACGAGGAGTCGGCCGCCCTGCTGCTCGGCGACCGCCTTGTAGACGCCGAACGTGGCCCAGGCCTCGATCTTCCCGGAGGTGAACGCGGCCTGGGCGTCGGTCGGCAGCAGGTACTGCACCTTGACGTCGGAGTAGCTCAGCCCCGCCTGCTCCAGCACATGCGCGAGCAGGTACTCGGCGATGGAGCCCTTGGCCGAGGAGACCACGACCTTCTTGCCCTTGAGATCCTTGACGCTCTTCACCGACGAGCCCTCGCGGACCACGATCCCGGTGTGCGTGCCGTCGTTGTGCAGCGCGCCCACCGCCTTGACGGGCACGGAGCCGGACAGGGCCTGGAGTGTGGGCAGATCGGCGGCGTACGAGGTGTCGGCTGCCCCCGCCTGCACGGCCTGGAAGAGTGGCGCGGCGCCCTCGAACTCGGCCCACTTCACGTCGTACGACGTCCCCTCGAGCGCGCCGGAGGCGTTCAACAGGGTCTGCAGGTTCTTGGCCTGGTCGCCGATGGTGAGGGTCACGCCCGACGAGCTCCCGTCGGACGCGGCTTCACTGTTGCCGCCGCAGGCGGTGGTGGCGAGCAGGGCGGCGAGGGAGAGGGCGGCGCCGAGGGTGCGTACCGTGCGGGTGGTCATGCGGTTCATGGGATTCCTGTGGTTCATGCCGTGGCCGTGGTCGTGGCGGCGGCCGTGGTTGTCGTCGTGGGCTCGTCGAGTTGTGCCGAGGCATCGTGGACGCCGAGCCGGTGCAGCAGCTCGCCGCGCAGCCGTACGAAGTCGGGGGAGCCGAGGTTGCGCGGGCGCTCCAGGCCGACTTCGGCCTCGTGCGCGATCCGCCCGTCGTCCATCACCAGGACCCGGTCGGCGAGCAGCAGCGCCTCCTCCACGTCGTGCGTGACCAGCAGCACCGAGCAGCCGTGCCGCTGCCAGAGGTCGGCGACCAGCCGCTGGGCCTTGCCGCGGGTGAGGGCGTCGAGTGCGCCGAACGGCTCGTCGAGCAGCAGCAGTTCGGGCTCGCGTACCAGTGCGCGGGCCAGTGAGACGCGCTGGGCCTGGCCGCCGGAGAGCGTCTTGGGCCAGCTGCTCGCGTACTCCTCGATGCCGACCTCGGCGAGATAGCGCTCGGCGAGCGCCCGGTCGGAGGAGGCAGACAGGCCGAGCACTACGTTGCGCCAGACCCGCAGCCAGGGCATGAGCCGCGGCGACTGGAAGGCCACGGAACGGCGCTCGGGTACGGTCACCTCGCCCTCGGTCTCGCTGTCCAGACCGGCGAGGATCTTCAGCAGGGTCGACTTGCCGCAGCCGCTGTGTCCCAGCAGGGCGACGAACTCGCCCTGGCGGATGGTGAGATCGAGTCCGTCGATGACGGTCTTGTCGTCGAAGGCCCGGGTCAGCCCGCGGACCTCGACATGGGTGCTCACACTCGTGCTCATGGCCGTCACGCTCCCTCTCCGTCGAACGAGGCCCGCCAGGCCAGCAGCCGACGTGACAGCAGCCGTACGGCGAAGTCGCACAGCAGCCCCAGGACCGCGTAGACGGCGAGGCACAGGACGATGACGTCGGTCTGGAAGTACTGCTGGGCGTTGCTCATGAGGTAGCCGATGCCGGCGTCGGCGTTGACCTGCTCGGCGAAGACCAGGGCCAGCCAGGCGGTGGACAGCGCGTAGCGCAGCCCCACCAGCGCGCCGGGCAGTGCGGACGGAAGGATCACGTACCGGATCAGACCGAGGCGGCCGAGCCCCACCATCCGCCCGGCCTCGATGAGCTGGGCGTCGGCGGAGCGGATGCCGCCGTAGATGTTGAAGTACAGGGGGTACGTGACGCCGAGTGCGACCAGCGCGATCTTCGGGGTCTCGTCGATGCCGAACCAGACGATGAACAGCGGGATCAGCCCGACCCAGGGGATGGCCCGGAACATGCCCATCGACGCGTCGATCACGTCCTCGCCCAGCCGGAAAAGCCCGGCGGTGAGCGACAGGGCGAGCGCGACCGTCGCGCCGATGAGGAACCCGATGGCCGCCCGGCGACCGGACGCGGCGATGGCCTGCGGCAGTTCACCGGTGCCGGTGAGGTCTATGGCGCGCTGGAGGACATCGACGGGCGAGGCCAGTACGGACTCGGGCAGCACCCCGGTGCTGCTGGCCAGGAACCAGACCAGCAGCAGACCGACGGGGCCGGCGGCGCGTCGCACACCACGCGGTACACGAAGGGTGCGGGGCTTGCGCGGGGCTGCGGGGCGGTCGATCTTCGTGAGGGACGGGGCCGGTGTGTCCGTATGCGGTGATGGTGCGTGTGTCGGTGGGGAGGTTCCGGATACAGCGGTGTTCGGGGCAGGCATGGCTCGGCCTCTCGTGGGGACGGGGGAGGGCGGTTCAGTACGGTCGTTCGCCCAGCACGGCAGGGCGGTCCGGGGCGGCGGACCAGGCGGACCACGAACCGGGGTACAGCGCGGCGGGGATTCCGGCGTGGGCGAGCGCCGCGATCTGGTGGGCGGCCGTGACGCCGGAACCGCAGTAGACCCCGACCTCGATCGCGTCATCGGCGCCCAGTGCGGTGAACCGCACGGCGAGCTCCTCCGCGTCGCGGAAGGTGCCGTCGGGGGTGAGGTTGTCGCCGGTCGGGGCGGACAGGGCGCCGGGGATGTGCCCGGCACGGGGATCGACCGGCTCGCTCTCACCGCGGTAGCGCTCGGCAGCGCGGGCGTCCAACAACACGCCCTCTCGGGCGACTTCGGCCGCCGCGTCGGCGTCCAGCACCGGCAGCCGCCCCGGGCGGAGCACGATGTCGCCCGGCGCGGGTGTGTCGGGCTCTCCGGTCTCCGTCGGCAGCCGGGCCGCGCGCCAGGCGCCCAGTGCCCCGTCGAGCAGAGTCACCTGCTCGGCTCCGGCCCAGCGCAGCAGCCACCAGGCGCGGGCGGCGGCGGTGTTGCCGTTGTCGTCGTACACGACCACCGGGCGGTCCGCGGTGACACCCCAACGACGCGCGGCCGCCTGGAGTTCGGCAGGGTCGGGAAGGGGATGGCGGCCGTCTTCGGGCGTCGGCGGCGCGGCGAGTTCGGTGTCCAGATCCACGTATACGGCGCCGGGGATGTGTTCCTTGAGGTAGTGCTCGCGGCCGTGCGGGTCGCCGAGCTGCCACCGCACGTCGAGGACGAGCGGTGCCGGATCGGCGGCGTCGCCGATGCGCAGCCGGGAGTACAGCTCAGCCACGCTCGTCAGGACGGGGGCGGTCATGCGAGGTCCTCCCGGGTGGCGATGGGTGCGAGGGCGTGTCGCCCTCGGTCGGGGGAGAGCCGCAGCCGCTCCAGGAACAGCACGACGGTCGCGGCGGCCGTGCGGTGGGTGAGGTCGTTGAGCGCGTCGTGCCGGGTCCCCGCCAGGCTGACCAGTTCCACGCCGGGCAGCGCCCCATAAGCGAGGCGGGCATCCGCGAGCGGGCTGACCGTGTCGTCGGCGCCGTGCAGGGCGAGTACGGGGACGGAGACGTCGGCAGGGGCGGGCAGTTCGGGTGTGGGCGTGTCGGCCAGGGCGCCGCGGCGGAGTTCGGCGTCAGAGGTGAGCCTGCCCCGGTGGGTGGGGCAGGCGGTGCGCTGGTCCAGCTCGTCCTCCCAGTCGCTCGCCGTCGCGGTGGCGTGCGGTGTGGCGGGCAGTCCGGCAAGCACCAGGGCGTCCAGGCCCGGTGTGCCGTGGGCGGCGAGCTGAGCGGCGTACAGCGCTCCGGTGTCGGCGCCGACCAGCACCCGAGGGCCGGGCAGTGTCTCGTCGCGCAGCAGCTTGGCGGCCTCGTCCAGGACCGCGTCCGGATCGAGGGCCGCGTCGCCCAGTGCCCGGACGCGATAGCCGTCGGCGGCGATGCGGCGGCCGAACCGCTCGTACACGCCGCCGTGTTCACCGCGGCCGGGGAGCAGGACGAGAGTGCCGCGCGGGGCGATTCCTGATGGTTCGTCCCAGGCATGGACGGACTGAGGGGAGCTCATGGTGACTGACTCGATTCGTCGTGGGCTCGGGTATGGCTGACGGGCGGAGGAACCCGTGGGGCGGCGCGCAGGCCGTCGGGCGGGGAGTGCGAGTCGTGAGCCGCGAGCCGCGCACACGGCGCAGACCCGCTCGACGCCGAAGGCGTGCGGGATCAGCTCAAGGACGGGTTCGGCTCAAAGGAGATGCGCGCGTGTGGAGATACGCGCGTGCGCGGATTCAGCGACAGCGCATGGTGACGGCGCGGCCGAAGTCGACCTCACGTCGCTGTGTCAGCCGGGTGCCCGCGCCACAGCACACGCCCGACCCGGTGGCCGGCGGCCGGGGGCCGGTGCTCTGGGGGCGCGACCCGTGGGCCGACACGTTGGCTGTACGCAGCATGTGCTCAGCATGCCGGAGTCAGGAGCCGTGCGTCCAACGACGATTCGCCATCAAAACCGATCAGGATCCTTAATCAATGGGTGCTAGCGTGCGCCCATGCGACCGGTTCTGGACATCGTGGCGTTGCGCAGCCTGATCGCCGTCGCCGACTACGGCGGCTTCCACCGGGCCGCCGGCGCGCTCGCGCTCAGCCAGTCCGCGGTCAGCCAGCATGTGCGGAAGCTGGAGAAGTCGTTGGGCAGCCCTGTCGTCGAACGCGACGGCCGCAGAACCCGGTTCACCGCGCACGGCACCCAACTGCTGGAAGAGGCCCGCCTGATCGTCGGCGCGCACGACGCGGCGGTGCGCAGGCTCCTGGGCGAGGGCGGCGAGCAGGCCGCCATCATCGTCATCGGCGCCACCGAGCACGGCGCCGACCAGATCCTCCCGGTGCTCACCGACGCCGTACGGGAGGTGCGGCCGGGTGCCGAGGTGCGGGTGCGGATCGACCGTTCGGCGCGGCTGACGGAGGCGGTCGACCGCGGCGAGGTCGACCTCGCCGTCTACGTCACCGAGGCGACGGCCACGGCGGGCACGCCCGTGGGCGGACTTCCCCTGCGCTGGTACGCGGCCCCCGGCTGGCAGCCGCCGGCCGCCCCGGCCCCGCTGCCGCTGGTCGCCATCAACGAGCCGTGTGTCATCCGCCGCCGTGCCCTCACCGCGCTGGCCGCCCACCACACTCCGGCCACCGTGGTCGCCGAAGCCGGGTACCTCGCGGGCGTTCTGGACGCCGCCCGCGCCGGACTCGGCGCGGCGCTTCTCGCCGTACCCGGCAGCCAGCATCCAGAGGGGCTGACCCCGGTCGAGAGCCTGCCCGCCCTTCACCCGGTCCGGCTCAGTGCGCGCCCCCGGCGTGGCGCCGACCCTTCCGTGACCGGTGCCGCCGTCGAGGCAGTCCGGGCGCTGCTCGCCGCCTGCGAAACCGACTGGGCGGCCTGACGCTTCGGAGGGGCCGGAGACCTCGGCTGCCGTCACACGCCGCACTTTCACTCCAGGCGCGGCGTCACGCCGGCACCTCGGTGACCGTGGGGAGCGTGAGGACGCCGTTGCCGAAGTCCACGACCGTACGGGTTCCGTCGGCCCAGCGGACGGTGACGGTCAGGCCGCTCACCTCGGCGGTGGCCTGACCGGCGAGCGGGGCCGGGTCGCCTTCGCCGGTGAGGGAGGCGAGCGAGGCGAACACTGTGTCGGCCGGGATCTCGCCGACGGTTCCGGTGAGTTCGGGGACGAGGGCCCAGGGCCCGTATGCCGTGCCCTGCGGGGCGCGGACGGTGCGCTGAGTCTGCCAGCCGTGCAGGCCGAGCAGTTGGCTGGTCACCTCCGGTCCGTCGAGACGGATTTCCGCGCGCGGTTCGGCTTCGGCGGCGGCCTCCGGCGAAAGGGCGACGGCCCACCCGCTGTGGTGGATCGGCGTCCCGGCCGGTACGCCGACGGTGCGGTGGACACGCAGTTCGAGCCTGCCGCGCGCCAGCGTCAGGCTCTCGATCCGGGCCGAGGGCAGGACGGGGCCGTCCTCGGGGAAGACCGGGCGGTGCCACGAGGCGAGCCAATCAGGCCCGGCAGACAGGGGGTTGATGCGGATACGGGCGCTGCGGGTGCCCCGGACTGTCAGGGCGATGTGGTTGTCGGGGGTGTTGGCGGCGCTGGTCGGGCCGGTACGGGTGGAGTACGCGAGGCGGGCGTACAGCGGGTTGCCGGGGGCCCGCTCCGGCTCCCGCGAGTCGAGCTTGTAGCTGCCGTGGTTGTGCAGGCGCGCGAGACCGTCCCGGCCTGTGGTCTGGATGAGCAGTCCGGGGGCAGGCAACGCGAGTACACGGTCATGGCCTTCGGAGGGCGCGCTCTCCTCGGCGGCCGTCCACACCGGGTCCTCGGACGGGAGGAGCAGGGCGAGAAAGCCTTTGGAGGCCCAGTACGGGGAGCCAGGCCCCGAGTAGCGCTGGAGCGTCGCCTCGTGCGGCCCGTACCAGCCGAGGCTGAGGATGCCGTCCGCGGTGAGCGCGCCGCGGTCGAGGAAGTGGCGCAGCGCCCCGCTGAGGATGCGGCGGGTCACGCCGGGGGCGAGCGGGGTTACGCCGGTGACGGAGCCGAGGGCCACGGCGGCGACGGCGGCGAACCGGTAGGTCAGGGAGCGCCCGTGGTGGATGGGGGCGCCGTTCGCGTCGAAGAGCAGGGCGAAGCCGTCGAGGAACTCCCGCAGCCGCGGGCTGAGTTGGCCGAGCAGCGCCTGGTCCCCGGCGAGGTGGGCGTGGAGCAGCGGGTACATGTGCAGGGCCCAGCCGTTGTAGTGGTCGAAGGACCGGCCGTCGCCGTCGGAGTACCAGCCCTGTCCCCGGTACCAGCCGTCCAGCAGGCCGAGCCCGCGCTCGATCGCGCCGCGCGTCTCGGCGTCGCCCCGTCCGGCGGACTCCAGGAAGCCCGCGACGGTCAGTGGGAAGAGGTACCAGTTGTTGGGGGCAGGCGTGTGCCTCAGCGCGCCGCGCAGCCACTGCTCGACGCGGTCCTGGTCGTCGGCGGGCAGCGTGTCCCAGGTCCACGGCGCGGTCAGCCGCAGGGCCAGCGCCACGGAGGCGGACTCCACCATGGGCTGGCCCTGGATGTTGTGGTGGCCGATCTCCGGCCAGGACTCGGCGTCGTCGCGGCCGGGGGTGCGGGTGCCGCGCGCGAGGCCGGCCGTGTAGCGCTCCAGGAAGCTGTGCGGGTCCTTGCCGGACGCTCCGGCCGTACGGAACGCCGCCAGCAGGAACGTACGGGCGAACCCCTCCAGACCGTCCGAGCGCACCCCGGACTTGGAGGGCGGGCCGGGCAGGTCGATCAGGGCCTGGCCGGGGGTGGCGTAGCGGAGGGCGGCTGTGAGCAGTCGGTCGGCGGCGGTTTCCCAGTGGACGCGGGTGTAGCCGGTGTGCGGGCTGAGGGTGCGGTCTTCTGCGGGGAGTTCGAGGGGGTGGTCGGACATGGGAGGGGCCACGTCTCCTGTTCGTTCCGGCTGGTTCGGCGTAGGCGAGTCGGTGGAGTTCAGGCGAGGCGGGCCAGATGTTCGGGCCGTACGGGATGGGCGAAGGGGCGGCCGAGGGCGTACGACTCGACCTCGGCCAGCGCCAGATCGGCGAGGCGGCGGAGTTCGCCGCCCTTCGAACCGGCGATGTGCGGGGTGACGAGGACATTGGGGCAGTCGAACAGCGGTGAGTCGGCGGGCAGCACCTCCGGCTCGGTGACGTCCAGGATCGCGTGCAGCCGCCCGGACACCACCTCGTCGGTGAGCGCGGCCTGGTCGACGACGGCGCCGCGCGCGGTGTTGATCAGCGTGCCGCCCGTGCGCAGCCGCGCCAGCAGGTCGCGGCCGATCAGGCCGCGGGTCTCGGGCAGCAGCGGCGTGTGCACGCTGACGACGTCACTCTGCTCGAACAGGTCCGGAAGTGGGACCGGGTGCGCGCCGAGAGCGCGTGCCTCGCTGGGTGTGACGTAGGGGTCGTGGAGCAGCACCGTCAGGTCGTGCGGACGCAGCAGGTCGATGACGCGGCGTCCGATGATCGAGGCGCTCAGGATGCCCACGGTCTTACGGTAGTTGCCCGCGTCGGGATGACGCTCGTTCCAGTCGAGGCGGCGGCGCTCGGCGCGGTAGACGCGGGCGGTCTCGAGGACCCGCTTGTTGGCGAGAAGGATCATGGCGAGGGTGTACTCGGCGACCGGCACGGCGTTGGCCGCGGCGGCGGAGGACACCGCGAGGCCGCGCTCCCAGCACGCGGGGGTGATGTGGTGGCGCACGGTGCCGGCGGTGTGCACGACCGCGCGCAGCCGGGGCGCGGCGTCCAGGGCCGCCGCGTCGATGGGTGGGCAGCCCCAGCCGGTGATGAGCAGTTCGGCATCGGCGAGCGCACGGTGCGCGGTGGGGGTGGTGAGATCGTCCAGGACGAGGTGCGGGTCGATGTCGGTGAGGGCGGCGAGCCGGGCCCGTACGCCGACGTCGAGGACCTGCTCCGCGGTCTTCTTCGCCATGGCCAGCACGGCGCGCGGGCGGGGCCGGTGGTCGAGGTCGGTCAATTCATGCTCCGTACGGGGCAACTGGCGCTCCATGCTGGTCACTTGACGCTTCCTGCGGTCAAACCGGACTTCCAGTAACGCTGCAGAGTGATGAACGCGACGATCAACGGGACGACGGCGAGCAGCGAGCCGATGACGACGAGCGGGTAGTACTCGGGGGAGACGGTGGCAGAGCTGTTCCAGGTGTACAGCCCGAGGCTGAGCGGATACAGGTGCTGGTCGGAGAGCATCACCATGGGCAGGAAGAAGTTGTTCCAGATGGCGGTGAGCTGGAAGAGGAAGACGGTGACGAATCCGGGGCCGAGCATGCGCAGGCTGACGCGCACGTAGGTCTGCAGTTCACCCGCGCCGTCGACCCGCGACGCCTCCAGTACCTCGTTGGGCACGTAGCCGTTGCTGAGGATGCGGGCGAGGTAGACCCCGAAAGGGTTGAACAGGACGGGGATGAAGACCGCCCAGAAGGTGTTGACCAGGCCGATGCCGGAGGCCACCAGGTAGAGCGGGAGGGCCAGCACGGTCTGCGGGACCATGACTCCGGTGAGGACGAGGCCGAACAGCTTCTCCTTGTGCCGGAACTCGTACTTGTCGAAGGCGTATCCGGCGGAGACGCTGATGAGGGAGCCGACCAGGGCGCCGACGACGGCGTACAGCAGGCTGTTGAGGTACCACTCGCGGTAGAGCCCGCCGTCCATGGCGAACAGGTCGGAGAGGTTGCTGACGAAGGAGAAGTCGCTCAGGGAAAGGATGTCGCTGCCGAAGAGGGCGTCGGCGTTCTTGGTGGAGGCGAGCAGCAGCCAGACCGTGGGCAGCATGGTGTAGAGGGCCGCGATCAGGACCACTGCGTTCGCGACGCCCCGGCTGGTCAGCTTCGAGGTGCCGAAAGGTCTGCTGAGCGGCTTGCCCGCGGGCTCCTGTGGGGTCGCGCGGGGCGTGGTGGGGGTCATGGTGGTCATCGCGCGCTCCGTTCCCTGCGGCCGGCCCAGCGCGTCACGGCGTACGACAGGGCACAGGTGACGACGAGGAGGATCACGGAGGCCGCGGAGGCCAGTCCGTAGTTGTTGCGGCGGAAGGCCGCGTCGAAGATGTACATGTTCGGTGTGAAGCGGGAGTTGACCATCGGTGTGGCCTGGTTCATCAGCATGGGTTCGGTGAACAGCTGGAGCGCCCCGATCAGCGAGAACATGCACACCATCACCACCGAGCCCCTGATGATCGGCACCTTGACCATGAGCGCGGTGCGCATGCCGCCCGCTCCGTCGATGCGCGCCGCCTCGATCACCTCGCGCGGCAGGGCCTGGAGTGCGGCGTAGAAGATCACCATGTTGTAGCCGAGGCCGCTCCAGAGGGCGATGTTGACGATCGACGGGAGCACGGTGTTCAGCCCCAGGAAGTCGATGGTGATGTCGGCCTGGGCGAAGAGCTTGATGACCGGGCTGAGCCCCGGGGTGTAGAGGTACAGCCAGATGACGGCCGCGATGAGGCCGGGCACGGCGTGCGGCAGGTAGAGCAGCATCTGCGCGGTACGTCGCAGCCGCACCAGGCCCGAGTCGAGCAGCAGGGCGAGCGCGAGCGCTCCGACGACCACGGCGGGGACGAAGATCACGCAGTAGAGCAGGATGGCGCCGAACCCGGAGAGGAAGCTCGGGTCGCTCAGCACGGCGAGATAGCTGCGCAGTCCGGTGAAGACGGTCTCCCCGCCCCCGAAGCCGAGGCCGTCGTGGTCCTCGGAGAAGAAGCTGAGGCCGATGGCGTAGCCGACGGGTACGAGGAACACGGCGACGAGCAGGGCCGTGAAGGGGGCCAGCAGGGCGAACGCGGCGAGCTTCTGCTGCCGTTGTCCCGCTTTGCGGAGTGGTTTCGCGGGCGCGGCGGCGGAGGACGCCGTCGCTCTTGTCGAGGAAGTCACTGTGCTCACGGTGGACACGGCTCCAAGGACGTGAGGTGCGGCTGGGGTTCGGGGGTGCGCCGTCCCGGGGTGCGGCGGACGGGCGGGGGAGCGTCAGCGCTCGGTGACCGACAGGCCGAGGCTCTTCAGATCGGGCATCGTCTTGCGTTGCGCTTCGCGGAGGGCGTCCAGGATGCTGCCGCTGCCGGCACCGGCCCGCGCGAGTCCGTCGTCACCGGAGCTGATCGTCGACACCATGCGCGGCCCCCACTTCCATCGGGGGTTGATCAGCTTGGCTTCCTTCTCGAAGAGGGAAAAGATGTCCTGGCCCGAGTAGTAGCTGGTGTCCATCTCCTTGCGGGCGACCGGAACCAGCTCGGGCACGGTCGGATACGCGCTGCTGATGCCGCTGGAGAGCTTGGCCTTCAGCGCGTCGGGGCTGGTGACCATCCAGGAGATGAACTCCAGCGCCTCCTTGGGATGGTTGCTGTCCTTGGTGACCATGAAAGTCGAGCCGCCCTGTGTGCCCAGGGACGGCTTCTTCAGGTCCCACTGGGGGAAGGGCGCGATGGCCCATTTGCCCTTGCCGCCCGGCGTGGAGGCCATCATCGAGCCCGCCGCCCAGGCGCCGGCCAGCCAGCCGGCCGTCTCACCGCTTTGCAGGTGCGCCCGCCACTGCTGGCTGGACGTGGGCTCGACACGCACCAGGTCGTCGTCGAGGAGGCGCTGCCAGTACGTGGCGACCTTGCGGGTGGGTGCGTCGTCCATGGAGACGCGCCAGGTCTCCCCGGAGGTGTCGTACCACTGGCCGCCGGCCTGCCAGGCCAGTCCGGCCATGGCGAGGGTGCCGCCGGTGGTGAAGAGACTGGCGATACGGGAACTGGGGTCGGCCTTCTTCAGCTTGCGGGCCGAACTCTCGAACTCCGCCCAGGTCTTGGGGACGGGAATGCCGTGCTTGGTGAACAGGTCCTTGCGGTACAGGAAGACCATGGGCTCGATGTCGACCGGCAGGGCGTAGGTGCGTCCCTCGAAGGTGGTGAGGTCCATCGCCTGCGGCATGATCTTGCGGCGCACCGAGTCGGGCAGCATCTTGGTGATGTCCCGCGGCACGCCGTCGATGGCGTAGCTGGGCAGCTGGGGGTACTCGATGGTGGCGACGTCGGGGGCGTTGCCCGCCCTTGCGGCGTTGCTGAGCTTGGCCCAGCCTCCCTGGTCGCCCGAGGGCACCTGCTCGAAGTCGACCTTGATCTTGGTGTGGGTGCGGTTGTACTCGTCCACGACCTCCTGGCTGCCGCGGAGGGCGGACCAGAAGGTGATGTGCACCGGCCCGCTGCCGGCAGTGTCACTGCTGTCTCCGGCGGAGCAGCCCGCCAGCAGCATGGCGAAGATCGTGAGCAGCGCCGCCCCAGCCCTGCCGGTCCATCGCATGAGCCCTCCCGCGTCCTTGCATGGATTACGGGCATCTTGAGCGGCAGACGAAAAAGGCGTCAATAGATCGAACAGAAGAAACTAAAACGGCCAAACGAACAATCGTCAGTCGGCCAGTGGACGGACCTGGCCGGGATCAGGCCGCCGACGGAGCCGTGGACTCCCTGATCACAAGACCCGGCAGCAGTTCCAGATGACGGGTGGCACCCGGGCGCAGCCCCTCGCGCGCCATGTCGAGCCGACGCAGCAGCAGATCGACACCGACCCGGCCGAGTTCCGTCTTGGGCGGGGCGACGGCCGTCAGGGGGACCGGTCCCATGTCGGCGACCACGTCGTTGTAGGCCACCACCGAACACTGCCCGGGCACGTCGATCCCCGCGGCCTGCAGCCGCTGCACCAGCACCAGCGCGTCCATGTCGCTGTGGATCAGTACCGCCGTCGCGCCGCTCTGCCCCACCACCTCGACCAGGTCCGCCGCCCGCGGGTCGGCGGCGCGCGGGTCGGGGCCGGCGGTGCGCGAGCTGAGGATCGTGCGGCACCCTTCGGCGAGCCCCAGGGCAGCGGTCTGCTGGGCGAACTCGGCGCGGATGACCCGTGCGGTGGGACTGTCGTCGCGCGCCGCCAGCACGATCCGCCGGTGCCCGAGACCGACCAGGTGCCCGAGCGCCAGGTGCACGCCGTACGCATGGTCCGAGCGCACGCAGTCCAGCGGGTAGATCGCGCTGGTCCGTGCGGGGCGCCGCTCCACCAGCACCGTGGGGACGTCCAGGTCGGAGAGCCACGAGTGGTCGGCGTCGGCCTCCGCCTGCGTACGCCAGTGCGGCGAGAGCAGCAGTCCGCGCGCGCCGGCGTCCAGCGCCTGGCGCACGGCCTCGCGCTCCGCCCCTGCGTCGTCGGCGATGTGCAGGGCGAGCCGCAGTCCGGCCTTCTCCGCGGCCTCCCGCGCGGCCTGCACGGCCTCGGTGAGGTAGGTGTTGCGCTCGGGAACGATCATGGCGACCGCGTCGCCTCCGGCGGTACTTTCCTCGGGCACCGGCCGCAGCGAACGCGCCACCCCATGCCCACGCCGCACTTCCCCGCGCCGAGCCAACTCCTCGACGTCCCGGCGCACCGTGACGACGGAGACGCCGAGCTCGTCGGCGAGATCGGTGATGCGCGCGACGCCCCGGTTCCGCACCACCTCCGCGATCCGGGTCTGCCGCTTCTGCGCCGACTCCCGCATGTCCCCACCGCTTTCGTCCGCGTCGGCCGCGCCGCCAGGGCGTGACCGTGCGGCGGCTTGCGCGATCGGATTCGCGCGATGCGCCCATAGTAGCGATCAATCGATCAAACGGGTGAGACGGTCCGAGTGCACAATCCCGACCATGCCGGGAAAACCCAGTTGCTCCCTCCGAACACCGCTGACAGGGTCTCGGCCATGCCTGCCTTCTCCGCGTACGACGGAACCCAGCTCGCCTACCACGTGCTCGGCGACGGCCCGCCGGTGATCTGCCTGCCCGGAGGGATGCAGGACTCGGTGTATCTCGGCGACCTCGGTGGACTGCCCGCGCACCGGCAGTTGATCAGGCTGGACCTGAGGGGCACCGGCGACTCGGCGACACCGCAGGACACCGCCTCCTATCGCTGCGACCGGCTGGTCGACGACGTGGAGGCCCTGCGCGAGCACCTCGGCCTGGACCGGATGGACCTGCTCGCGCATTCCGGCGGCGCGAATCTGGCGGCGCAGTATGTGACCCGCCATCCGGAACGGGTCGGCAAACTCACGTTGATCACGCCGAGCGTCATGGCCGTCGGCCTTACGATCACCGGTGACACCCGGCTCGAGATCGCACGGCTGCGTCAGGACGAGCCGTGGTTCGCGCCGGCGTTCGCGGCCCTGGAGGCGATCGTGGCGGGCCGGGCCACCGGCGACAGCTGGCAGGCCATCGCGCCGTTCTCGTACGGCCGTTGGGGCGAGGCGGCGCAGGCCCACCAGGCCGCGGAGGCCAGGCAGCGGAACATGGAGGCCGCGAGCGCCTTCGCCGCCGACGGCGCGTTCGACCCGGACGCCACCCGTACGGCGCTCGCACGGTTCGGGCCGCCGGTACTGCTGCTCGCCGGGGAAGTCGATCTGGCGGCCCCTCCTCCCGTGATGGCTGAGTTCACCGGGCTGTTCCCGAACGCCAAGCTCGTCGTCCAGCCCGGAGCCGGACACTTCCCGTGGCTCGACGACGCCGACCGGTTCGCGGCGACCACCGCGGCGTTCCTTTCCGACTGACCCGTCCGCCCCTGGTCGCCGCCGGCTGCGGACTGACCACTGTCACCGCCCGTTCGGGGCCCGGCCGCACCCCCCGGGGCGTACGCATCCTGCCGGTCCGCGGCGGCCCCCAGGAACAGCGGCGCCTGCTGCCGGCGCGGCTCCCGCACCCGCCGACCGAGCCGGTCGCCCGCGTCGCGGACGCCCTCCGCGCCGCGGCCGTCGACACCCAGTAGGTGTGTGGGGGTGGAATTGGTCCGCATCCGCTAACATAGAACAATTAGATAGATGAATTGGCTGATGCTGGCGAGGAGTGGCCGTGGACTTCGGGCTGACCGACGAGCAGGACCTGTTGCGCGCGACGGCACGGCAGTTCGTGGCGGACGTCTGCCCCGCCGAGAAGGCGAAGGAGTGGGACGAGGGCGGAGTCGTACCGCCCGAGCTGTTCGCGGGGATGGCCGAACTCGGCTGGTTCTCGCTGCCGTTCGCCGAGGACGAGGGCGGCGACGGCGGGGGACCGCTGGAGCTCATCCTGATCGCCGAGGAGCTCGGCCGGGCCAGTTTCGACGTGGCCATGTGCTACATCGGCGTACTCATCCCGGGCATCACGGTGTTCCGCTGGGGGAACGAGGAACAGCGCCGCTTCATCCGGGACCGCGTCATGACCGGACGCCACCGGCTCGCCGTCGGCCTCAGCGAACCGGACAGCGGCTCCGACGCCGCGGCACTGCGCACCACCGCCGAGGACCACGGCGACCACTTCCTTCTGCGCGGCCAGAAGGCCTGGTGCACGGGCGGCGGACTGCCGGACACCACCATCGCGACGTACGTGCGTACGGGCCCCCGCGAGCCCAAGCACGGCGGCATCAGCCTGCTGCTCGTCGACCCCACGACCGAGGGTGTCGACGTGCGCCGGACGCCGACCCTGGCCCGGCACATCCTGGGCACCAACGAGGTCTTCTTCAACGATGCCCTGGTGCCGAAGGAGAACCTCGTCGGACCGCGGGACGAGGGCTGGAAGGTCATGCTCTCCAACATCGAACTGGAGAAGGTGATCATCAGCGGAGGCTATCTGGGCGCCGCCCAGGCCACGTTGGACGAGATGCTGGAGTACGCGCGTACCCGGCACGCCTTCGGCCGCCCGATCGGCAACTTCCAGGCGCTCGCCCACGCCATGGCCGACCTGCAGACCGAGATCGACTCCGCCCGACTGCTCGCGTACCGCGCGGCCTGGCTGCTGGCGCAGGGCAAGCCGTGCACCAGGGAGGGCTCGATGGCGAAGCTGAAGGGCTCGGAGACGTACGTGGCCGCCGCCAGGCTCGGCATGCAGGTCTGCGCCGGGCACGGCTTCTCGACGGAGAGCGTGATGAGCTTCCGCTACCGCGAGTCCATCGTCGCCACGATCTCCGGCGGCACGAGCCAGATCCAGCGCAACGGGATAGCTCGGAGCATGGGCCTGCGGTCCTACTGAGTTCGGGCTGACTTCGAGTTCCCACCGACGCCGACCCTTGTCCTGAACGTCACCCGGTCGTCAACCCGCGTCGCGATCCTGTGGCGATGGACATGACGGCACTGGCCCGTACGCTGCTCGAGCCCATCCCGGCCCATCGCACCGCCGGTATCGAAGTGCTCCGGGCCGCCGACGGCATGGCCGAGGTGGCGCTGGAGGCACCCAAGGAGCTGACGAACGTCATCGGCTCACTGCATTCCAGCGGTCTCATCGCCCTGATCGACGCGGTCGGGCTGGCCGCGATCACCGCCACGAGCGAGCGCAGTGAGGAGATGGAGGACGTCGTCCCCCTGGGCGCGGCGGCGTCCCTGGAATTCCTGGCCCCGGCCCGAGGCCGCCTGCTGGCCACCTGTCGCGTGGGCGACGAGGCCCATCACACCCTGCGACGCCTCCTGTCGGGCGAGACCGACAGGGCACGCCTCTCCACCCGAGCAGGGGTCACCGACACAGAGGGCACTCCGGTGTGCCGAGGCACCTTCGACTGGAGCATCCGCCGAATGCCGCGCAGTGCCCCGTAGAGGTTGGACACGGCCATCAACTCAATAACCCGAAACGGCCCGCCAGTTGACCTGGCGAGCCGTCACGAAGGACCGAGACTCAGCAGCTGCGCAGCTCAATCTCGTCGGTGATGTTGTCCCAGTTCTCGTCCGATGACACCGGATCCCTGAGGTCGTCCTCGTAGTCGGTCCACAGGAGCATGGTGTCGTCCCACCACCCTGGAACGGCGTCAACGAGTTCCACCGCGCAGCCGGCGCCCCTGCGTACCGAGGATGCCTTGTCCCGGAAGTCGTAGCCTTCCAGCGGATAGAGCCCGTTCTCGCTCCACTGGAGCTTGCGTCCCCCGGAGTTGTAGCCCTCGTACAGGCAGGTCCAGCCGGAACCGCAGGTCGCCGCCGCGCTCTTGGCGCTGACGCCCTTTGCCAGTGCGGGCAGGCCGGCGTCTGCTCGGAACTGTGCCTCGCTGTCGTAGCAGCGGACGTCGCGCTCGGAGAACTGGGCGCAGGTCTGCGCCCCTTGCCACCCCTCACTGAGGTTGATCTTCTTGCCGTGGTACGTCGCGATGACACCCGCGTTGCCGGCGGAACTGCTGCTGCCGCCATCGACAGTTGACGTCTGAGCGGTTGACGGGCCGCTGCTCAGGGCGAGGGCTGCGACGGCCATGCCCATGACCAGCAGAGTTACGCCCGGCTTGATTCGATTGCGCATATGTTTTCCCCGTGTTGTCGGTGTCGGTCTGCGTGGTCGGAACGTCTCAGGACCAGCGCTGGGTCGTGCCGCCGTGGCACCCCACGGTGCGGAGCCCGCGGTCGCTGTCGTCCGCGCAGCGGCCGGTGCCCACGCTCTTGAGCTGGATGCCACCCCCAGACGGACTCACCCTCCACTGCTGGGTCGTGAGGTTGTTGCACCCCACGGTGCGGAACCCGCGGTCGCTGTCGTCCAGACAGCGGCCCGTGCCGACGTTTTTCAGCTCGCGGAGATCGCCGCCGAGGTTGCGCACGGTCCATTGCTGGGTCCTGCCTTCGTGGCACCGCACGGCGCGCAACCCGAGGTCGCTGTCGTCCAGACAGCGATTCGTGCCCGCGTTCTGGTACGTCTCCGTGGCAAGCACGGTGACCCCTCCCGCGTCCGCCGCCGTGGCCTGTGTGCTCAGTGCACCGCTCAGCGCGAGCGCGCTGCCTGCCGCCGCGAGTACGAACCTCTTTCGCCTCATCTGCCGTCTCCTCCCATGGAGCCAGGGCCCTGCGCGGAGTACCGCCGGGCCGTTCGCCCCAAGGTGTAGCGGTCCACGCGTTGTTCGCGTTCGGTCACTGGTGCCGAACAAACAAGTCCTGAAAAATGTGACGGCGCAGCGACCACTGCGACACGGGGGAAATCACACGGGGGAGGTGCGGCGATGCCGCGCAAGGAGCGACCGCTGGACACGGAGAGCGGTCCGTTACTGGAACTGGCCGCAGGGCTAAGGCAGTTACGGCAGAAGGCCGGCAATCCGCCCTACCGGGAGCTGGCGGAGCAGGCGCACTATTC
The DNA here is from genome assembly GCF_000716805.1 of Streptomyces yerevanensis. Classification (NCBI taxonomy): domain Bacteria; kingdom Bacillati; phylum Actinomycetota; class Actinomycetes; order Kitasatosporales; family Streptomycetaceae; genus Streptomyces; species Streptomyces yerevanensis. The sequence continues at coordinate 223,752 of NZ_JNWJ01000002.1, forward strand.
GATCTCGACCTTGTCCTCCGCGGCATCCGGGCAGCGGCTGCCCACGCTGGCGGTGACGCTGGCCTACGTGCGCGCCTGCGACGGGGACATGGAGGAATGGGAGCGCCGCTGGCGGGAGGCGGCGGAGCAACTGGGCGAGGCGCACACCGACTGCGGTCCGGCGGAGGCGTCCGGCACGCCCCCGCCGTACGCAGGTCTGCGCTCGTTCCGTGAGCAGGACGCGGAGTGGTTCTACGGCCGGGAGCGGCTGGTGGAGGAACTGGCCGAACGGCTGGAACGACAGCGGTTCGTGGTGGTGATCGGGGCTTCGGGTTCGGGCAAGTCATCGCTGCTCAGGGCAGGTCTGGTACCGCGTCTGCGGCCCTTGGCGACCACGGTGGTGCTGACGCCGGGGCCGCGGCCGCTGGAGGAGTGCGCCGTGCGGCTGGGCGCGCTGGCGGGAGTCACGCCGGGCGGACTCTACGAGGAGTTGAGGGAGGATCCGGCGAACCTGGGCCGGGTGGTGCGACAGGCCGCCGCCCGTTCCGGAGCCGGTGACGAAGGACTGGTCCTGGTCGTCGATCAGTTCGAGGAAACCTTCACACTGTGTCCGGACGACGCCGAGCGGGACCGCTTCATCGCGGCACTGGTCACCGCCGCCTCCACCGAGGCCGGCCGGTGCCGGGTGGCCCTGGGCGTACGCGCCGACTTCTACGCGCACTGCACCCACCACGCGCTGCTGGTGGAGGCGATGCGCGACGCACAGGTGCCGGTCGGGCCGATGAGCCTGGACGAGCTGCGCCGGGCGGTGGTGAAACCGGCCCAGCAGGCCGGGCTGACCGTCGAGGGAGCGCTGTTGGCGTCGCTCACGGCACAGGCGCACGGCCAGGCCGGAGTACTGCCGCTGCTGTCACACGCACTCCTGCAGACCTGGCGGCGGCGACGCGGCAACGCACTGACGCTGGCGGCGTTCGACGCGGCGGGCGGCCTCGAGGGCGGACTGGCGCGCACCGCCGAGGAGTTCTACCAGCGGCTGGACCCGGAGCAGCGGAAGCTGGCCAAGGGCGTGTTCATGCGACTGACCGCGCTGGGCGAGGGAACGGAGGACACCCGGCGGCCGGCGCGCCTGGAGGAACTCGACGGGCTCGCCTGTGCCGACGACGGGGGCGTCGGTGCCGTACTGGATCGTGCGGCCGCGGCGCGGCTGCTGACGGTGGACCGCGAGCGGGTGGAGCTGGCCCATGAGGCGCTGATCCGGTGCTGGCCCAGGCTGCACGGATGGCTGACCGAGGACCGTGAGGCCGTACGGACCCTGCGCCAGCTCACCGAGGCGGTCCAGGCCTGGGAGGCGCTGGGCCGGGATCCCGGTGCGCTGTACCGCGGCACCCGCCTCGACATGGCCACCGCCCTGGAGCGCGCGTCTTTGTCCGTGCGGGAGCGGGAGTTCGTCGACGCGAGCCTGGCCGCCCGGGCGGTGGAACGTGCGGCGGTGCGGCGACGCGCCCGCTTCCGGCACGGGGCGTTGGCGCTGCTGACCGTCCTGCTCGTGCTGGCGAGCACGACCGCGGTGTTCGCCGTGCGGGCGCAGCGGGCGGCGGACCGGCAGCGCGACGCCGCCAGTTCGCAGCGGGCCGCCGAGCGGGCGGCGGCACTGCGGGCGGCCAACCCCGCTCTGGCCGCCCAGTTGAGTCTGGCCGCCTACCGTCTGTCGCCCACCCCCGAGGCCCGTGGCAGTCTGCTCAGCACCTTCGCCACCCCGTACGCCACGCAGTTGCCCGGTCAGGCGAGCGCGGTCAGGGCGATGGCATTCAGTGCCGACGGCCGGGTGCTGACCACCGGCGACAGCGACGGGGCCGTGCGGTTGTGGCGGGCCTCGGATTCCCACCGGCCGCGCAGGCTGAGCACGGTGCCCCGCCTGCCAGGCCCTGTTCGCACGGTCGCCGTCAGTCCCGACGGCCGTTTTCTGGCCGCGGGAGACGATCTCGGGACGGCCGGGGTGTGGGACATCGGCGACGCACGGCGCCCCCGGCTCGCGGCACGCCTGCCGGCCGGTGCGGGCCCGGTCGTCGGACTGGGTTTCGCTCCCGGCGGGCGGATCCTGGCGACAGCCTCCCGCGACGGGATTCGGCTGTGGGAGCTGTCGGATCCCCGCCGGCCGCGTCCCCTTGCCGCGATCCGTGTGCCTGCCGCCGTGACCGCGATGGCGTTCCGACGGGACGGGCGCATGCTGGCCACGGGCCATTCCGACCGTAAGGTGCGGCTGTGGGAGGTGACCGAGTCGGGCGGGCGGCTGCGGAAGCTGCCGCCCGCGGCCGGTCACGGCGGTGAGGTCAAAGCACTCGCGTTCGCCCCGGACGGCCGCACGCTGGCGACCGGCAGCGCCGACTTCACGGTGCGGCTGTGGGACGTGGCCGGGCCACGCCGACCCCGCGCGACGGAAGTGCTCTCCGGGCACACCGACGCGGTCAACGCCGTGGACTTCAGCCCCGACGGCCGCACCCTGGCCTCCGCGGGCGTCGACGGCACCGTACGCCGCTGGGAGCTGAAAGGGCCCGGTCCCGTCCGTGAACCGGCTGTCCTCACAGGCCATACCGGAAGCGTCGGATCGCTGGCCTTCAGTCCCGACGGCCGCACCCTGGCCACGGGCAGCGAGGACCAGACCGCTCGTGTGTGGGACTTTCCGGGGCCGGCCATGACCGGCCACACCAGTTCCGTCTACTCCGTCGCCTTCAGCCCCAACAGACGTGTGCTGGCCACCGGCAGCTACGACCGCACCGTGCGCCTGTGGAGCCTCGCGAACGTCCGTCGCCCCCACGAACTGGCCCGGCTCACCGGCCACACAGAGGCCGTCAATTCGGTGGCTTTCCGGCCGGACGGGCGCGTACTGGCCAGCGGCAGCGCCGATGGCAGACTGCGCCTGTGGAGCGTGGGAACCTCCCACCGCCCCCAACTCCTGACCGCCGTTCCCTGTCGCATCGGCCACGTCAACTCGGTCGCGTTCAGCCCCGACGGCCGCACTCTGGCCACCGGTGGCGAGAAGGGCGACGTGCGGCTTTGGGATACAACAGACATGCGGCATCCGCGTCTTCTGGCTGCTGTACAGGGAAACAGCGCGGTGGACTCCGTGGCATTGGCTCCTGACGGCCGCACCCTGGCGGTGGCAGCCCGAAACCGTACGGCCATCCTGTGGAACGTGGCCGACCGACGGCATCCCGAACGCCTGGCCGTCCTCGCCGGCCACACCGACGCGGTGAAATCAGTGGCGTTCAGCCCCGACAGCCGAACCCTGGCCACCGGTAGCGAAGACCGCACCATACGGCTGTGGGACCTCACCGATCCGCACCATCCGCTCTCACGGGACCGGCTGGCCGGCTACACCGACGGCGTCATGTCCGTCGCCTTCGCCCCGGGCGGGCGGACGCTGGCCGCCGCGAGCTCCGACCACACCGTGCGGTTGTACGGCCTGACCGGTCCCGGTGGCGCCCGGGAACTGGCCCTGCTGACGGGCCACACCAAAGCGGTGGACACCCTTGCCTTCAGCCCCGACGGCCGGACCCTGGCCACCGGCAGCGAGGACTGGACCGCCCTGCTGTGGGACCCCGACGTCCGGCGCGTGGCGTCCCGGATCTGCGACACCGCCACTCCTGTGATCACCCGCGCCGAATGGCGGCAGTACTTCACCCAGCACATGTACCGCCCACCATGCTGAGGCGCGTACGCGACCCACACCGTGTCACCGCCTCCGGGACCCGCTCCTAGATGGTGATCACGAGCTTGCCGCAGGTCCGCCCCTCCACCATGTACCGGATGGCTGCGGCGACCTCGTCGAGCGGGTAGGTCCGATCGACGGCGGGTGAGACCTTGCCCGACTCGATGAGCTCACGGAGGGCCTCCAGGTCTTCGGCGTTCTCCGACGAGATGAAGGTCCCGAGCTTCTGGCCGATGAACGGAGACAGCGCAAGCGCCCGGAGTTGACGGTCGGTTCCGCCGAGCCACCGGCCGTCGGTCTCGCCGCCGACGATGACCAGCCGCCCGGTCGGGGTGAGGGCGCGGCGCAGTTGCGACAGCCTGCGGTTGCCTCCGATGTCGAGGATGACGTCGTAGCGATGGCGGCCGTCTGCGAAGTCCGCTCGGGTGTAGTCGATGACATGGTCCGCGCCGAGCGCGCGGACCGCTTCGATCTTTGAGGTGCTGCACACGGCCGTCACTTCGGCTCCGTATGCCTTGGCGATCTGCGCGGCGAAGGTGCCCACGCCTCCCGACGCGCCGACGATCAGCACCTTCTGCCCGGCCCGGACTTGCCCCTGGTCGCGAACTGCCTGGACAGCGGTGAGTCCGGAGACGGGTACGGCAGCCGCCTGACCGAAGGAGAGCTCCGCCGGCTTCGGGGCGAGCATGTCGGTTCGGACGCGTGCGTACTGGGCGAACGAGGCATCGCAGGTGCCGAACACCTCGTCACCCGGCTTGAATCCGGTCACGTCGCCGCCGACGGCCTCGACCGTTCCCGCGAAACTGCGGCCCGGGTTGGGGTACTTCGGCCGACGGAGACCGAACCCTGCCGCCCGGACGGGATACGGCAGACCGGACATGATGTGCCAGGTGCCGCGATCCACGCTGGCCGCGTGCACCCTGACCAGGACCTCGTTCCGCCCGATCGTGGGCTTGTCGATCTCTGCGAGACGCAGAACGTTCTCGGGCGAAGGTCCGTACCGCTCCTGGACGATCGACTTCATGGTTCCCCCTCAAAGGCCACAGTGGCCGGCTACGTCAATCCTTACGCCGTAAGGTTCGTCCTTACGGCGTAAGGTTGTCAAGGCCGACGATGGGAGGACCACAGATGACCCCGCGGACCGGACGTGATCGAGCGCCCCGCATCCCGCTGAGCCGCCAAAGAGTGCTGCACGCCGCTGTCGCCCTGGCCGACGAGAGCGGACTCGAGGCGCTCAGCATGCGCAAGCTCGGCGAGGCGGTCGGGGTCGAGGCGATGTCCCTCTACACACACGTCGCCAACAAGGAAGATCTCCTCAACGGCATGATCGACCTGGTGTTCAGCGAGATCGATCTGCCCTCCGACGAGGACGACTGGAAGACGGCGATGCGTCAGCGAGCGCTCTCGATGCGCCAGGTCCTGTCCCGCCACCGCTGGGCGATCGGCCTGATGGAGTCGCGGGCCTCACCCGGGCCGGCGACGCTGCGGCATCACGACGCCGTCCTCGGATGCCTTCGCAAGGCGGGCTTTTCCGTCGTGCTGACCGCGCACGCGTACTCGGCCCTCGACAGCTACATCTACGGGTTCGCCCTGCAGGAACGCGACCTGCCGTTCGACACACCCGACGAGACCGCGGAGCTGGCGCAGGCCATCCTGGCGCAGGCCCCGGCCGACCAGTACCCGCACCTGGCCGAACTGACGACCGAGCACATTCTCAGCCCCGGCTACGACTACAGCGACGAATTCGAATTCGGCCTCGACCTGATCCTCGACGGACTCCAGAGAGCCGGACAGGTCACGTGACGGGCGGCTTCAGGTGGCGTGGAGGCCGCCCCGGCGTTGCGGGAGCAGCGCCGGGCCTCCACGTGCCGCGGTGTCGCGATCACTCCCGAAGGGTGCACCATTCGTCCGAGCGGGCGGCGACGCGCTGCCAGACCTCCTCGGCCTCCTCGAACGACATGAACGCAGCGTCCGCTTCGGGAAGCGGCCGACAGCCGTCCACGATCGCCTTGATCGCGTCGAGACTGGCCTCGATGATGGCCCGGCCCTCGCTCGCGGTGGCGAGATGGGCGTCGTCGCCCTGGGCGAAGCGGCCGAGGGGTGTGGTGTTGCGGTCGTCCAGGCGGCCGAGGTCGACCAGTTCCGGGCGGACGTACATCAGCTGGGAGACCTCGTACCGACCGGCGTGGTCGCCCTCGAACTGTCCCATGACGAGTTCCGGGTCGCTGACCGCGGTGATCGGGATGTCGCGGGCGCGGCGGAACTCCTCGACCGCCAGCCGCAGGTCGGGCTGGTTGGCGTTGTGGCCGGTGAGCACGACGACGGCACGGAAACCCGCGTTGACGAACGCCCGGAGCTGGTAGACCAGCAGCCGCAGGACGACATCGGGCGGGAGGCTGCCCATGCGCGGATTGACGTCGCCCATCACCTCCTTGAGCCACGGCCGGTGGTAGCCGGTCTCGTGGATCTGGTACGTCTGCGTCGGGGCGACGATGCCGCCGAAGCGCCGGGCGGACTCCTCGCACAGGTAGACGGCCTTGTGGGTGTCCAGGCCGAAGGCGGCGACATGGCCGTGCGGCTCACACAGGCCCATGGGGAGGTAGACCAGGGGCAGTTGGGCCAGTCGCTCTTCGAACTCGCGCGGGAGCAGGTCCTCCCAGCGGACCGTTTCGGAGTTCTCGGTCTGTTCGGGCTGTGCGGTCGTCATCGGTACTCCCCAAAGATCTTGGTGTCGTTGAAGTTCTTGATGAAGCGGTGCTTGAAGCGCAGCAATTCGTGGATCTCTGCGGGGAGTTCGGGCTCTTCCAGCGCTGCGATGTTCGCCTCGCAGTACTCCCGGACCTGCATCGAGGAGATCGCCGTGGTGACGCCCGGTGCCTGGACGACGAACTTCAGGGCGAGCGCGGCGAGCGAGCCGGCGTACTGAGGCACGTACTGCCGTAGCTCGTCGACCTTCTGCAGGTAGACGGCGCGCGGCACGATGTCGTCGAAGTAGCCGTACCGGAAGTCGTCCTCGGTGAAGACGGTGTCCTCGGTGAGGGTGCCGGTCAGTCCGCCCTCGTCCAGGACGCAGCGCGCGATCACCGCCACGTCGTTCTCGACACAGGCCGGCAGGAGGTTGTCCAGGGCTACGGGGTCGAAGATGTTGATGATGGTCTGGACGGAGTCGATCAGGCCGGACTGCACCAGGGGCAGTGCCATGTCGGAGCGGTGGTCCGGGATCGAGATCCCGATGTGGCGTACGAGTCCCTCCTGCTTGAGCTGTTGCAGCTCGTCCATCCAGTGCCCGGTCACGCCCCAGGTGGGCCACCAGATGTGCAGTTGGAGGAGGTCGACGTGGTCTAGGCCGAGTTCGGTGAGCGAGCGCTGGGCGCCGGCGCGGATGTGGCCGGGCGGGTGGGCGAGTTCGGGGTCCACGGGGGTGCCCCAGCCGCGTTGCCCGGAGAGGTTCTCGACTTTGGTGGCGACGAAGGGACGCGTTCCGGACCACTGGCTCAGTGCTTTGCCGACGATGCGTTCGGAGTTGCCGTAGGCCCGGGCGGTGTCGATGAAGTTCACGCCCCGATCCAGCGCGTACAGCAGGCTGTCGATCCAGTTCGACTCTGAGTCGTTGGCGTTGCCGCCGAACCAGCCGGCGAACCCCATCGCCCCGAAGCCGAGTTTGCTGATCGGTTCGCCGGAGCGGGGGAAGGACGAGTGGTGCATGGAGGATGCCTCCTGTTCAGCTCGACGCCTGCCGCAGCAGGGCCTTGAGCGGGGTGGCCGGGTCGGTCAGGGCCGCCGCGTCCGGGGCGGCCCGGCGGGCGATGAGCATCTCTGCCAGTCGGATGTCCTTGGCCACGGCGTTGCCGGCGCCGATCGCGGCGGCGGACAGCAGTCGGCCGTCGGTCCCGAGGCCGAACCGGATCCGCACCCCGTCGGGGCGTTCGCGCACCACCTCCTGCGCGGCGGTGTCGGGCAGTCCGGCGATCTGCAGGGTGAGGTCGAACTGGTCGGACCAGAACCAGGGAACGGCGGCGAACGGCTGGTCGCCGCCCAGCATGTTCCGCGCCGCCGCCCGGCCCTGGTCCTGGGCGTTGCGCCAGGCCTCCAGGCGGATGCGGCGCCCGTCGTAGAGCGGGTGCGGGAACGAGCAGCAGTCACCGGCCGCGAAGATGTCGGGGTCGGAGGTGGCCAGGCGGGCGTCCACCCGTACTCCGTTCTCGACGGCGAGGCCGGCCTTCTCCGCCAGCGCGGTCTCCGGTACGGCACCGACGCCCGCCACCACCGTGTCGCACTCCAGCAGCTCGCCACCGGCAAGCTCAAGCAGCAGGGCTCCGTCCCGGCGCGTGAGCCGTTCCACCGTCAGCCCGCAGCGCAGATCCACGCCCGCCTGCCGGTGGCGGTCGGCGACCGCGGTGGCGATGGCGGTCGGCACCGCACGGCTCATCGGGCACGGCGCCGCCTCGATCACGGTGACGGCACAGCTCCGTGCGGCCGCCGCGGCGGCCAGCTCCAGGCCGATGAAACCGGCACCGATCACGCCGATGCGCGCTCCGGGCCGCAGCCGGTCCCGCAGGACGAGAGCGTCCACACGGCTGCGCAGGTAGCGCACGCCGCCCGCGTCGATGCCGGCCAGCGGCAGCCGCCGGGCGGTCGCCCCTGTGGCCAGCAGCAGCCGCTGGTAGGGGATCCGGCGCCCGTCGGAGAGCACGGCGTGGTGAGCGTCGCGGTCGATACCGGTGACGGCGGCCCCGGCGATGAACTCGATGCCGACGTCCCGCAGCGCGCGGCTCTCACACAGCGCGGTGGGCTCGCAGGCCTCCTCGGGCCCGGTGAGGACGGACTTGGACAGCGGCGGGCGTTCGTACGGCAGCGTGTTCTCCGCGCCCACCAGCGTGATCGGGCCGGTCCAGCCCGCCTCGCGCAGCTCGAACGCGGCCCGCGTGCCGCATTCGCCGGCCCCGACGACCACCATCCCCGGTGCGGAGCTCACGGGTCAGCCGATCTCGATGAAGACGATGCCGTCCTCGACCCGGACCGGGTAGGTCCGCAGGTCGACGAGGACGGGAGCGCCCGCGGCCCTCCCGGTGGTGTAGTCGAACCGGCCGTTGTGCTTGGGGCATTCGATGGTGTTGTCCATGACCAGGCCGTCGCAGAGCAGCATCCGTTCGTGGGTGCAGTGCCCCGCAGTGGCGTAGAAGTCGTCGTCCGGGGAGCGGTAGATGGCGTAGTCCACCCCCTCGTGCTGGAAGGGGACGACGTCTTCGGGGTCGATGTCGTCGGTCTGGCATGCGGCGATCCACTTGGACATGCGGGTGTGCCTCCTTGCTGAAGTTCCGGTGCGGTACCGCGCCCCTGAGAGGGCCGCAGGCCTCTTAGGGGCGCGAGGCTGTGACATATGCGGCTCCGCCGCGATGGGGGTCCCCCGCTCGAGCGCAGTCGAGAGTGGGGGAGCGACCAGCCCCCACCGGCCCGCGGGTGAATCACTGCGCTTCCAGCGGAGCGCTAAGCGCGCGCCCGTCGGAGCGGGCGTGCAACGGCGGTGCGCCCGGGGGAAGTTCGCGGCGTACGTAGTAGGTCGGGTCCTTCAGCTGGCGCAGCACCGCCGGGACGATCTCCTTGTAGGCGGCCCACAGGGAGGGGTACGCGGGCGCCAGCTCGTGCTTGATCTCCTCGTGCAGCTCCGGCAGCCGGTGGTAGGGGATCATCGGGAACATGTGGTGCTCGACGTGGTAGTTCATGTTCCAGTACAAGAAGCGGTTGATGCGGTTCATATGCACCGTGCGGGTGTTGAGCCGGTGGTCGAGTACGTTCTCGCCCATCCCGGCGTGCTGCGTGAGGCCGTAGACGTAGAGCATGTAGCCGCCGTACATCCGCGGCAGGCCGACGAACATCGCCGGCAGGATCGAGCCGGTCAGCACACAGGCGGCGATCACGGCGGCGTAGATCGCCAGCCAGACGCGCGCCGTGCGGAACACCTTGGCCCGCTCGGTGTCGGGGACGTAGGTGCGCTGTTCCGCGGTGAGCCGTCCGAACGCGTGCAGGAGGGTGTCGCGCAGCGCCAGGGGTACGTCGACCAGGCCGAGGAAGTTGGCCAGGAGGCGGGCCAGCCGGGCCGGCCGCATCACCTGGATCTCCGGGTCGCGGCCGAGGATCAGCGTGTCGGTGTGGTGCCGGGTGTGGCTCCAGCGCGACACGGTCGGGTTCCTCATGACCATGAACGAGGCCAGCCAGTACACGGCGTCGTCGAGGCGGCGGTTCTTGAAGGCGGTGCCGTGCCCGCACTCGTGCCAGCGTGAGTCCGAGGCCGATCCGTACAGCACTCCGTAGGCGGCGAAGAACGGCACCGCGAGCCAGTTGCCCCAGAAGACGGCGCCCAGTGTCCCGAACACCGCCATGGCGCCCAGCCAGATGACCGTGTCGCGGATCGCGGGGCCGTCCGAGCGGCGCATCAGCTCCTTCATCCGGCGGCGCGGCACGTCGCTGCGGAACCAGTCGGTGCCGTCGGCCAGCCCCGCCTCCACGGCGCGTTCGCCCTCAGGGCCGACCAGGCTGTAGCGCTGCAGACGTTCTCTGGCCTTCACCATGCATCCCTGTCCTCTCCATCGAGCCGGTCATGCGTGGGTAACTGGATCGCTCTACTAGAGCGCTCTAATTCCGGTAATGGTGAGAGCGGCCACCTCGCATGTCAAGACATTCGGTTGCAATAAGTTTCGGCAGGCGCTGGAACGCTCCGCCGGTTCCCGCTTCCAGTGGAAGCTACTGCTCCGCCAACCACGCCTCGTGGCGCGCAAAATGCCCCGGGTCCCGCGTAACCCAAACCCCCGACGCCCGCGCGAGCACCGCGCCGCCCGGCAGCAGCGTCATCTCGCCGGCGATGTACCAGCGCGAACCCTCCCGCCGCTCGACCCAGGCACGGACCTGAACCGGTCGTTCCACCGGCACCGGCTTCACGAAGCTCACCGTCAGTTCGGCCGTCACGCTCAACACCCGGTTCAACAGGGGAAGATGGCCCAGGCACTCGTCCATGACGGACGCCGTCCAGCCGCCGTGCGCGACGTTCGGCCCGCCTTCCTGGGACCGCGGACAGGCCAGTTCGAACCACGCCACGCCATCCGCGCCGAGCCGTTCCTTGTCCACGCCGAGACGGCACGCACCGGCCGCGCGACAGGCCCCGCACAACGCGACCCCGCCCGTCGTACGTGGCGGCTCCTGGAAGTCCGATCCGGCCCACTGGGCGTTCGGCGTCGGCATACGGGCACTCCCTCGTCTCGAACCTCGGTACGTCAGCGTCAGCACATCAGACGTCGGCCAACAGCGGCCGCAGCTTCCCTGCGATCAGCTGAACCTGCCGGGCGACCATCTCCTCGGGCATCCCGGCCAGCGAAGCCCACAGGAACACCCCCTCGACCGGCAACCCGGCCACGTACTCCTTGACGGCCCCGGCCACCAACTCCGGCGTACCGTACAGAAATTGGGCGAAGCCACTCGCGCGCAGCCCGGTCTCCCGCCACTTCTCCGGATCGATGGGACGGGGAACCGGCTGATCGGTCCCCTCCACCATGTACCGGCGATAACTGTCCCACTGGTACGCCAAGTGCTTCCGCACCACCGGCCAGTCACCGTCCGGATCCTCGGTGACAAAGCTGGTGAACGAACCCTGCATCCGCGCCACCGACCCCTCGTGCCCGCCCTCCGCGAGCCCCTCCCGGTACGGCGCGAGCAGCGCGGGATTGAGCGACAGCAGTCCCGTACCCAGCCGGCCCGCCCGCCGGGCCCCTTGCGGCCCCTGGTAGCCGAGCCAGATCGGCAGCGGGTCCTGGATCGGACCCGGGGTGACCGAGGACGAGGCCCACAGCTCGCGGATCTCGCGGACCCGCCGGTCGGTGGTGGAGTAGCGCTTGCCGAGATCCGCCCCGTACAACCGGTACTCGGGTACGCGATACCCGGTGCCGAGCCCGAGATCGAGCCGCCCCTCGCTCAGGATGTCCACGAGCGCGGCCTGCTCGGCGATCTCGGGAGCCGCGTGCAGCGGCGCGGGGATCACGGCCGTGCCAAGGCGTACCCGGCGGGTGCGCGCGGCAGCGGCGGCGGCCATGGTGAGCGGCTGCGGGAGATAGCCGTCCTCGAAGCCGTGGTGCTCGGAGAACCAGACCGAGTCGAGTCCCAGCCGGTCCGCCTCCTCGCACATCTCGAGGGCGAAGCCGTAGACCCGGGACCAACTCCGTTGCCAGGGCGGCGGGTTGCGCAGATCGAAGTAGATGCCCACCTTCATGACTCAGGCCACCTTTCGGCTCTTCACGCAGGGCACCTCGCGGCTCACTCCGACCGCCTCGCGGCTCTTCACTCAGACCGCCTCCCGGCTCTTCGGCTCGCACAGCCGGATCTCCGCCCGAGTGACGGCGACCCCTTCACCGGGAGGCGCAAGCCGCACCGGCCGCAGGTCCATCGACTCGATCTCAGGGAGGTCCTCGACCATCGCGGAGATCCGCAGCACGGTCTCCTCCAGCGCGGCCAGATCAACGCCGGGTCCGCCCACCCGGCCGTCCAGCAGCGGCGCCGCCCGCAGCGAGCGGATCATCTCGCGCGCGTCGCGGTCGCTGAGAGGGGTGACGCGGTACGCGACGTCCGCCATCAGGTCGGCGTAATCGCCGGTGAGCCCGAACGCGACCACCGGCCCGAAGACCGGATCGGCGTCGACGCGCAGGAAGGCGTCCCGGCCGGGACCGGATCCCGTTTCGTCGCTTACATCGCTTACGTCGATCCCGTAGCACCCCAGCAACTCCCGGGCCACGGACGCCGGAACCGAACCCGCGGACAGCCCGGCGAGCAGCGCCCGCGCACGCTCCGTGTCGATGCCGTCGAGGTCCGGTACGAAACCGGCCGGACGGCTCCGCCACGCCTCGTACGCCGCCGCATGACCGAGCGAGGCGGCGGCCGACTCGGGGAACGCGTAGGTCGGTACGACCAGTTCGCCCCGGCGCAGCAGATCGGCGACTCCCGCGCCGCCCAGGAAACTGGTCACCACCGGTTTCGACGGCTGGGCCGACGCCGCGTCGAGGATCGCCGACGCCACCTCGTCGGCCTTGTCCGCCAGCGGCGGCATGAACAGCACGATCGCGGCGTCCACTTCGTCGTCGGCGAGCACGGCGTCCAGCGCCTGCCGGTAGTGCGCGGCGGTGGCCGTCGGCGTCAGGTCGACCGGATTGGCGACCTCCGCCTGGGGCGCGAGCGCCGAGCGGAGCGTCTGACGGGTGCGATCGCCGAGCGAGGCGACCCGCAGCCCGCTCGCCGCGCAGGCTCCGACCGTCAGTGCGGCCGGACCGCCCGCGTTGGTGAGCACGGCGACCCGGTTGCCGAGCGGGGGAGGCTGATGGGACAGCAGCAGGGCGACGTCGAACAGTTCCTGGAGGCTCCGCGTACGGATCACCCCGGACTGCGCGAACAGCGAGTCGACGGCCGTGTCCGCGTGCCCGGGATGCACCGCGACGATCGGCTTGCGCGGGGCGACCCGGCGGGCGATACGGGCGAACCGGCGCGGATCGCCGAAGTGCTCGACGTGCAGCAGGATCACCGAGGTGCCGGGGTCCTCGTCCCACCACTGGAGCAGGTCGTTGGTGGACACGTCGACGGAGTGCCCGACCGACACGAAACCGGAGAAGCCGAGGCGCAGCCGCCGGGCCAGGTCCAGCACGGTGAGGCCGAGTGGCCCGGACTGGCTGGACATCGCGACCCGGCCGGGCGCGGGCAGGGCGGGCGAGAAGGTCGCGGCCAGCCGTGCCCCGGAGCTGGTGTTGACCACGCCCATGCAGTTCGGGCCCACCAGCCGCATCCCGGAGGCCCGCGCGAACCGGGCCAGCTCCAGCTCGGCCGCGCGCCCGTCGGGACCCGTCTCCCCGAAACCGGTGGATACGACGACCACCGCCTTCACGCCGGCCTCCGCACACTCCCGTACGACTCCGGGAACGGCCTCGGCCCGTACGGCGACCAGCACCAGATCCGGAGACTCCGGCAGCTCCCGCACGCTGGGGTAGGCCCGTGCCCCGGCGATCTCGTCGGCGTGCGGGTTGACGGGGAAGACGCTGCCGGGGAAGCCGCCGCGCAGCAGGTTGGCCACGATCTCGTGGCCGATGGTCAGCGGGCTGCGGTTGGCGCCGACGACGGCGACGGACCGCGGTTCGAGCAAGGGCCGCAGCGAGCGCCGTACAGCCGTGTGCTCGCGCCGCTCGGCTCGGGCGACGGCCTCGGCCTGCGGGTCGATGGCGATGTCGAAGTGGAGGATCTGGCCGGGCGGGCCGGTCTCGACCCGGTAGCCGGAGCCGAGGAACACATTGATCATGCGTACGTTGTCGGTGAGCAGGTCCGCTTCCAGGACCCGGATCCCGCGGTCCCTGGCCGCCGCGGCGATGTGTTCGAGCAGCAGCCGCCCGAAGCCCTCGCTCTGGTGGTCGTCCCGGATCGTGAACGTGACCTCGGCGTGGTCCGGCCGTTCGGCGTCGCGCAGATAGCGGACCAGGCCGACGATGTCGTCACCGGCCAGGGCGACGAGGGCCAGTTCGTTGAGGTAGTCGACGTGCGCGCCGCGCCGGATCACCTCGTCCCGGGCCCGGACCACCGGGCCGAGGGAACGGAACGCCAGAGTCGCCCGCGACAGTTGGCCGACGAAGTCGACCAGCCGATCGGCGTCGTCCGGCCGGATGGGACGGATGAACGTCGACCGGCCGGTCCGTACGAGCCCGGGCTGTTCCAGATCCTCGGGATATTCGGGAGATTCGGGGTGGCGGGTCATGAGCGCTTCTTCGCGCCTCCTCGCGGGCGGGGGTTCAGCGGCCGGGCTTCAGCGGATGACGCGTTCAGACGGCGGCCTCTTCGGGCGTCTGCTCCGGCGGGCTGAACAGTTCGTTGAAGGTGCCGCGGGTGACCCGCTCACGGATCTTGTCGTCCACGCCCTCGAAGAGCTCGTGCAGCGTCGACTGGGTGTGGCCGTACGTGCCCTCGAGGTGAGGGTAGTCGTCGCCCCACATCACGTTGTAATAGCCCGTCGCCTCCACGACCTCCACGGAGCTCTTGTCGTGCTGGAAGGAGGCGTACACCTGCTGCCGGATGATCTCGCTCGGCAGCCGGCTCAGCTTCGGCCGTACGAACATGCCGTGCTGGCGGTAGGCCTCGTCCATCCGGTCGCCGATCGCAGGCACCCACCCGGCGCCGCCCTCGGCGATGAGGATCTTCAGGTCGGGGTGGCGGTCCAGGGCGCCGCCCGCGACCATGTGGGCCACCACGCGCATGCCCGGGTAGGTCGTCTCCATGTAGTTGACGACCGCGCCGCCGGGACCGCGGAAGACGACGTTCTCGCCGCCGGTGCCGATGTGGAAGGCGAGCACCACCCCTGCTCGTTCGGCGGCGGTCCACAGCGGCTCCCAGCGGTCCAGCGCGTACTCCTCGCCGGGCCGTGTGGAGCACGGCAGGAACACCGACTTGAAGCCGAGCTCCGCCACGCGCTCGACCTCGGCGACCGCGTCGTCGATGTCGGCCGTGGACACGCAGGCGGGTGTGATGACGCGCTTGTTCCTGCCGAGGATCTCGGAGTGCGCCCAGTCGTTCCAGGCCCGCACGGTTTCCCGGGCCAGCTCCCGCTCGGTGATCGAGACCAGCCAGAACCCCATGGAGGGGAAGGCCAGTTGGCTCCAGACGCCCTCCTGGTCCAGGTCCTTCAGGCGTACGTCGAGATCCTTGGCGCCCGGCGGGCGCATGGCGTCCATGAAGTCGTTGAGCTGGCGGTCGATGCGCTCGCCGTCGATGTAGAGCACCTCGTACTTCTCGCCACGCTCGCTGCGTGGCGCCCGGTCGGCGAGACGCGGCGGCAGGGCCTCGGTCCACAGGTCGTCGGGCTCCATCACATGGGAGTCTCCCGAGTTGACCCAGATCTTCGTCATGGCGCTCCTTCGGGTCAATGGATGCAATTAGTTAGACACTTTAGATGTTGTGCGGAGCTACGGGAAGACTCGGCCGTGTCGTCTGCCTCAAGCGGGCGGGCGCATCGAGCTTATTCCGTCCAATTAGTTGACTCATTACGCTGATGGCTGGAAGATCTGGGCAGCCGAACGAGGCTGCGAGGAGGCGCCATGGCCGGTAACAGGTACTTCGAGCCACAAGTGGAGACGATGCCCCGCGATCAGCTCCGTGCGAGGCAGCAGGAGCAGGTCCTGGAGCTGGTCGAGTACGCCTATGGCAACTCGGCCTTCTACCGCGAACTCTGGGACGAACACGGCGTACACCCGCGGGACGTCCGCTCCCTGGAGGACTTCCAGGAACGCATCCCCTTCATCACCAAGGACATGGTGCGCGCCTACCGGGCCCGCACCAAGGACCCCTTCGGCGGACTGCTCTGCGTCCCGCCCGAGGAGCTGACCTCCGTGTCCTCCAGCTCGGGCACCACCGGCGACCCGGAGTTCTTCGCCGAGATCTGGGAGGACGCGCCGCCGCTGATCACCGCACAGGTGCGTGACCTGTGGGAGCTCGGACTGCGGCCCGGGGACGTGGTGCTCAGTCCGCCCGGCACTTTCCGCAATCTCATGGACCCCGGCTACCAGGCGCTCGGCGCGGTGGTCGTCGAGGTGGACACCTGGCTCGGCAAGATGCACGAGGTCGTCGAGGCCGTCCGCACCTACCGCCCCGCCTACCTGCAGATGCTGTATCCGCAGATGGTGGAGCTGGAGCACCTGGCCGACAAGGTGGACCTCAAGGAGGCGTTCTCCTCGCTCAAGGGCGCCTCATGTGCCGGCCAGCCGCTCAGTCGCAGGATGCGGGACCGGATCCGCGACGACTGGGGCATCGACGTCTACGAGTACACCAGCGCGGCCGACACCGGCACCGCCTGGGAGTGCCGGGAGCACGACGGCTTCCACCTCTGGGAGGACACCGTCTTCGCAGAGTGCCTGGACATCGACGAATCCGGGTCGCGAGAGGTCGCGGAGGGCAGCGTCGGCGAACTGGTCGCCACCGACCTCGACAACCGGGCCGCGCCGCTGATCCGTTACCGCAGCGAGGACCTCGTACGGCTGTCCCGGGACACCTGCGGCTGCGGGCGCACCCACGCCCGGATGTGGGTGGCGGGCCGGCGCGGCGACGAGACCCTGGTCCAGGGGCAGTCCGTGGTCCTGCGGGACATCTGGCAGGCGGTGGAGGACCAGCCGGAGACGGTGGCGGGCGTCTTCCAGATCGTACGAGCGGCCCGCGAGGTCGACGAACTGCGGCTGCGCGTCGGCTACGACCCCGAACTCACCGCCGATGTCGAGGCCTTGGCCGGGCGGCTCGGCAAGGCCGTGCACGAGCGGACCGGTGTCGAGCCGGTGCTCGATCTGCGGACCGAGGAGGAGCTGTTGCAGACCATGACCAGCGTCGCCAAGTTCCCGAGGGTGGTGAAGAGCTGATGGCACGTGCCGACACTCTGGCCAGGGCCCGCGAGCTCGACCGGCCCGACCTCGCCTACATCGTGCGTTTCCCCACCGCGGACGGCATCCAGGAAACCAAACTGACCTGGGCGGAGATCGACCGCGACACCGCCTGGGCCACCGCAGCGCTGCGCGGCCACCAACTGGCCGCCGGACAGCGGGCGTTGCTGACCGCCTCCGGATTCGAGGGCTTCTGGGGCCGCTCAGTCATCGGGGCGCTGCGCGCGCTGAAGGTGACGTACGGCATCGCCGAGGCGATGGGCTGGGACCACCGCCGTACCGCGGTCTTCCACCGGGAACTGAAGCCCCACGCGGTGATCGGTCTGTCCGCCGAGACCCTGGAGGGACTCAGCGGCAGCGCCGACATCGGCGAGATGTTCCAGGCGACGCAGGTCGTACTGGCCCGCCCGGCCGCTGTACCGCTGCTGCGCCGGGCCGGTGTGCCCGCCGCCCTGATGACGACGGTGGGCCCGGCCCTCGCACTGGAGTGTCCCGAGCGGACCGGAGCGCACGTCAACGGTGCCGAGTGGCGGGTCGGCGAGCGGGACGGCGGGCTGTTCATCGCGGCGGGGGAGGGGCGCGGGTCCGGGCTCCCCGAAACGCCGCTGGGCATCGCGGGTCAGGTGGTCACCGGCCGGTGCGGATGCGGCAGCGAGGACCCGCGGGTGCAGCTCGCAGAGGTCAACTAGGCGCCGTGGTCAGGGCTGGTGTGGGACCGCGCCCGCTTGAGGGGCCGCAGGCCCCGAAAGGGGCGCGGGGAACTGCGCGACCAGCCCCCACCGACCCGCAGATTCAAAACTGTCCTTCCAAGCGGAGCGTAGGAGTTGGGATGTCGCAAGGAGTGGTCGACGGCCGAGTCGTGGTCGTCACCGGTGCCGGCAACGGGATCGGCCGGGCACATGCCCTGGCGTTCGCCGCGCAGGGCGCGAAGGTCGTGGTCAACGACCTGGGCGGCTCGCGCGACGGCGCGGGAGCCTCGGCCGGCCCCGCCCAGACCGTGGTGGACGAGATCACCGCGGCCGGCGGCGAGGCGGTGGCCAACACCGACGACATCTCGTCCTGGGACGGTGCCGCCCGGCTCGTCCAGCAGGCCGTCGACACTTTCGGCGGCCTGGACGTACTGGTCAACAACGCGGGCATCCTCCGCGACCGGATGATCGTGTCGATGACCGAACAGGACTGGGACAGCGTGCTCGCCGTCCACCTCAAGGGCGGCTTCGCCACCCTGCACCACGCGGCGGCGTACTGGCGCGAACGTGCCAAGTCCGGCGAGCAGAACGACGCCCGGGTGATCAACACGACGTCCCCGTCCGGCATCTTCGGCAACCCCGGCCAGTCGAACTACGGCTCGGCGAAGGCCGGTCTCACCAGCCTCACCATCATCGCCGCCGCCGAACTCGCCCGCTACGGAGTCACGGTCAACGCCATCGCGCCGACCGCCCTCACCCGGCTGACCGAGGACATCGAGATGATGAAACGGGCCGCCGAGAGCCAGGACCTGACCCCGGAGGCCATCTCACCCCTCGTGGTGTGGCTGGGCTCGGCGGCCTCCCGCGAGGTCACCGGCAGGGTCTTCGGCGTGATGGGCAACCGCATCACGGTCCTGGAGGGCTGGGTCAACGGCCCCGGCGCGAGTGCCGAGTCCCGGTGGACACCCGAGGAGCTGTCCTCCGTCGTCCCGAACCTCGTGGCCAAGGCGGCACCGAACGCCGACGCCCTGGGCAACCGCAACGGCACGGCGTGAGGGGCACGAGATGACGACGCAAAAGCCTGTAGCAGACGGCCTGTTCACCTGGCCGCCCACCGACCAGCCCCGGCTCATCGGCACCGAGTGCACGGCCTGCGGACTGGTCAGCTTCCCCACGGACACCCACTGCGTACGCTGCGGGAGCCCGGAAGCGAAGGAGCGGCTCCTGGCGGACAGCGGCAGGCTGTGGACCTTCACCACCCAGGGTTTTCGCCCACCCTCACCGCCGTACGACGGATCCGACACCGCCGCCACCTTCGAGCCGTACGCCGTCGGATACGTCGAACTCCCCGGCGAGGTCCTGGTCGAGGCCCGGCTCACCGAACCCGACCCGGAGAAGCTGAGCATCGGGCAGCGGATGCGGCTCACGCTCGTGCCCTACACCGTGGACGCCGACGGCACCGAGGTCCTCACCTTCGCGTTCACCCCGGCCGACGAGCCCGACGAGCCCGAGGAGCAGTCATGACGGAAGCGGTCATCATCGGAACGGGACTGCACCCCTTCGGCCGCTTCCCGGGCAAGCCCGCGATGGACATGGGCGCGGACGCCGTACGCATGGCGCTCGCCGACGCGGGCGTCAACTGGCCCCAGATCCAGGCCGGTTACGTCGGCAGCTTCGAGGTCGCCAACCCGGACGCGATCGTCGGCCGCCTCGGGCTTACCGGCGTACCCCTGCGCGGCGTCTTCAACGGCTGCGCCACGGCCGGCACGGCGGTGGCGATGGCCGCCCGCGCCATCGAGACCGGCGAGCACGACCTGACGATCGCCATCGGCATGGACAAGCACCCGCGCGGCGCCTTCGCCGCCGACCCGTCCGTCGCCGGAATCCCCTCCTGGTACGGGCAGACCGGGCTCTTCCTCACCACCCACTTCTTCGGCATGAAGATCAACCGCTATATGCACGACCACGGCATCTCCCACGAGACGCTCGCACGCGTGGCGGCCAAGAACTTCGGCAACGCCGCCGGTAACGAGAAGGCCTGGCGACGTACCCCGCTCACCGTCGAGGAGATCCTCGCCTCACCGGTCCTCAACTACCCACTGCGGCAGTTCATGTACTGCGGACCTGACGAGGGCGCCGCCGCCGTCGTCATGTGCCGAGCCGACCAGGCCCACAAATACACCACCTCGACGCCGATACGGGTCCGGGCCACCGCCCTGCGCAGCCGCCGCTTCGGCGCCTTCGAGGTGCAGAGTCCGTCCGTGCCGGTGGGGGAGCCGGTGGCGAGTCCGACCGTGGACGCCTCCCGGGCCGCGTACGAGCAGGCGGGCATCGGGCCCGAGGACGTCGACATCGCCCAACTCCAGGACACCGACGCCGGATCCGAGATCATCCACATGGCCGAGAACGGGCTCTGCAAGGACGGCGAGCAGGAACGCCTCATCGCCGAGGGCGTCACCGAGATCGGCGGACGTCTTCCCGTCAACACCGACGGCGGACTGCTCGGCAACGGCGAGCCCATCGGCGCGTCCGGACTGCGCCAGATCCACGAGATCGTGCTCCAGTTGCGCGGCACCGCAGGGACCCGGCAGATCCCCGGCACGCCCCGCGTCGGCTACACCCACCTGTACGGCGCGCCCGGCGTGTCGGCGGTGACCATCCTGTCCACCTGACCGCGGAGCCCCAAATGGAACACGACATGCAGGCCTTCGCCGCCGAGGTACGCAGCTTCCTGGACGCCCACGTGGCGAAGGCCCCCGACCGCACCGCCTTCACCTGGGGCGAGGGCGACGACTCGATGGCGTACTTCAGCGCCCTCCCGCCCGAGGAGGAGCGCGAGCAGGTGCGGCGGGCGCGGGGGTGGCAGCGGATCCGTTACGAGAACGACTTCGGCTGGATCACCGGACCGCCCGAGTACGGCGGACGCGGACTCACCCCCGTACACGATCTCCTCTACGACGCGATCGAGTCCGAGTACGACGTCGCCGACACCGGCACGCTCAGCGTGATCGGGCTGGGCATGATCGGCCCGACGATTCTCGCCCACGCCCCGCAGCCGCTGAAGGACCACTGGCTGCCCGCGATGTACCGCGGGGACGCCATCGCCTGCCAGTTGTTCAGCGAGCCCGGCGCCGGCTCCGACCTGGCGAGCGTGACGACCCGCGCCGTACGCGACGGCGAGGACTGGGTGCTGAACGGGCAGAAGGTGTGGACCTCGGTCGCCCAGCACAGTCAGATCGGCCTCGCGCTCACGCGCACGAATCCGGACGCGCCCAAGCACCGCGGCATCACCGCCTTCCTCGTCCCCATGGACACGCCCGGCGTGGAGGTCCGCCCGCTGCGGCAGATGACCGGCGGCGCGGACTTCAACGAGGTGTTCCTCACCGACGTCCGCATCCCCGACGACCACCGCCTCGGCGAGGTCGACGGCGGCTGGACCGTCGCCCTGACCACCCTGATGAACGAGCGCGCCACGGTCGGCAGCGAGGGCGCCGGACCGGTGGCCGCCGCACTGTCGCCCGACCGGCTCTCCGCGCTGATGCGCGCCACCTGGACCTGGGACGACCGGGCCCTGCGCGGCCGGCTCGCCGAACTGCTCGTCGACGTCCTCGCCACCGAACACCTCAACGCCCGCGCCCTGCGCAAGCTCCACGCGGGCGTCGCCCCCGGCCCCGAGATGTCCGTGTCCAAGCTGCTCTACGGCCAGAACCTCACCAAGGCCGCGCACTTCGTCTCGGACGTCCTCGGCCCGCGCGCCATCGCCGACACCGGTCAGTGGGGTACGTACGCCTGGACCGAACTCCTGCTGGCCACCCCGGCGTTGAGGATCCTCGGCGGCACCGAGGAGATCATGAAGAACATCCTCGCGGAACGCGTCCTCGGCCTGCCCAAGGAACCGGGCATCGACACCAAGTCGCCGTTCCGTGAACTGGGAGGTGTGGCATGAGCGTTGGCACCGCCGACGAGAGCGAACTGAGCGAACTGCGGTCCGCCGTACGGGACTTCCTCGAGGCGAAGTCGCCCGAGGAAGCGGTCCGCAAGCTGATGGAGAGCGAGCCGCGTTACGACCCGGCGGTGTGGGCCCAGTTGACCGAGCAGCTGCGGCTGCCGGGCCTGGCGATCCCCGAGGAGTACGGCGGTGACGGCTTCGGTCCCGTCGAACTCGGCGTCGTCCTGGAGGAGATGGGCCGCGCCCTGCTGTGCGCACCGTACTTCGCGACGGTCGTCCTTGCCGCCCAGGCCCTGCTGGCCTCGGGCGACACCGACGCCTGCGCGCGCCATCTCCCCGGTATCGCCGCGGGAGCGACCACGGCCACGCTGGCCGTCGCCGAGAACAGCGGTTCCTGGGACCCGGCCCTGATATCCGCACGTGCGGTGCGCGACGGGGAGGGTGGAGAGGGCGGCTGGAGACTGACCGGCCGCAAGAGCTTCGTCATCGACGGTACGACGGCTGACCTGGTCCTGGTCGTCGCCCGTACCGTCGGCGGTCCCTCGCTCTTCGCCGTCGACGGCACAGCGCCCGGCCTGACCGCCGAGTCCATGGAAACCCTGGACGCCACCCGGGCGATGGCCCGGCTGACGCTGGACGCCGTCCCCGCGACGCTCGTCGGCTCCGACGGATCCGGCGGACGCATCATGGCCAAGGTCCTGGACTTCGCCTCGGTCGCCCTCGCCGCCGAACAGTCCGGCGGCGCCCGCCGCTGCCTGGAGACGGCGGCCGAATACGCCCGCACCCGCCACCAGTTCGGCCGGCCCATCGGCTCCTTCCAGGCCGTCAAGCACAAGTGCGCCGACATGCTCGTCCAGGTCGAACTGGCCGAGGCCGCCTCCCGCGAGGCCGCACGGCTCGCCGCCGAGGGCTCCCCGGACTACCCGGTCGCCGCAGGCGTGGCGCACGTGGCCTGCTCACGGGCGTACATGTTCACCGCGATGGAGAACATCCACGTCCATGGCGGCATCGGCTTCACCTGGGAACACCCCGCCCATCTGTACTTCCGCCGCGCCAAGTCCTCCCAACTCCTGTTCGGGGGCCCGGCGGTGTACCACGAGCGGCTGCTGGACCGGCTCGGTATCTGACCGAACCGCTGCGCCGCCGCCAGGCCCTGTCTCCCCGATCTTCGCGGGCGCACGACGCCTGGCACGGCACCTCGCCGCACGGCCGCATCACCCACGTACGTCCAGTACGAGGGCGATGCGGCCGCACGCCGATGCTCCCCCACTGCCTGAAAGGCGTGGGAGGTGCCCCCAGCACCAGACGCCGCGCGCTGATCCGCGAAGATCGGGGAGACAGGGCCTGGGCCCTTGGGGCCGCTCGACGCGGGCCGACTTTATTCGGTTGCCGCTCCCCGTGTCCGCCCCTCACCATGGGCGAGACACCGGGAGCTGCCCGGTGCTCCACGAGAGGAGGCACGACCGTGACCACGACTGTCCTCGGCCTGCCCGCAGACCGCCTCCCTCTCACCTCATGGAGCACCTCCAGCGATGTCTCACGACGATCTCTCGCAGCACCTTCAGCACCCGGCATTTCCTGACGACTTCAGTACCGACGCCTACCGCTACGTCCCGCCGTCGGACGACCTGGGCGACGTCGACGACCGGTTCGTCTTCGACTTCCGTGCCTACGACGACCTCGAGGACGGCCAGCGCTGGTCGACCTGGCTCAGCGTCGAACCCCTCTGCCGGGGCCCCGAGCCGCTCCCGGACTGGGTGGTGACCTCGCAGGGCGCGATCGACACCGAGCTCGGCGTCCTCAAGACCGGCAAGGAGGCCGACGTCCACCTCGTCGAGCGCGCCGACCCGCTCGACCCCGCCGCCGGCGTGGTCATGGCGGCCAAGCGGTATCGCTCTGCTGAACACCGGACCTTCCACCGCTCCGCGTCCTACACCGAGGGCCGCTCGATGAAGCGCTCACGTGACGAGCGGGCCCTCAAGCGGAAGAGCACCTTCGGCCGGCAGGTCGCGGCCGGCGAGTGGGCGGTGTCCGAGTGGGGTGCGCTGGTGCGGCTCTGGGACCTCGGACTGCCGGTTCCCTACCCGGTCCAGATCGACGGTACCGAGATCCTGATGGAATGGATCACCGTCGTCGACGAGGACGGCGCCGTCGAGACCGCGCCCCGGCTCGCCCAGACTCGACCCTCACCCGAGCTGCTGGCGGCGTACTTCGAGCAGCTCACCGATGCGCTCGCGACGATGGTGCAGAACGGCCTCGTGCACGGCGACCTCTCGGCGTACAACATCCTGGCGGCGGGCGAGCGACTGGTCATCATCGACCTGCCACAGATCGTCGACCTGGTCGGCAACCTCAACGGGATGAACTTCCTCCAGCGCGACTGCGCCAACATCTGCGGCTGGTTCCGCTCGCGGGGCCTCGATGTCGACGAGCACGCGCTGTTCGCGGAGCTGATGGCGCACGCCTTCTAGGACCGGGCCGGGGGAGGCGATTCCGCGCGGAACGAGTACAGGATCGGCAGGTGGGAGTCTCCGAAGGGGAGCCGGTACAGGCCGTCTTCGCCCGCCGAGAATGACACACCTCGGCGGGCGGGTTCAGCCGCGGGCGGCCTCACCGAGTAGCGCCTTCGCGATAATGACCTGCTGAATCTGACTGGTGCCTTCGTAGATGCGGAACAGCCGGGCGTCCCGGTAGAAGCGCTCCACGGCGACCCCACGCATATAGCCCGCGCCGCCATGGATCTGCACCGCGCGGTCCGCGACCCGCCAGACCATCTCGCTGGCGAAGTACTTCGTGCAGGACGGGCCGATCTTGGTGTCCTCGCCCGAGTCGAAGCCCCGGGACGCCTCCAGGACCGTGGCGCGGCCGGCGTAGTAGTCGGTCATCGAGTCGGCGATCAGGCCCTGGATGAGCTGGAAGGAACCGATGAGCTTCCCGGACTGCTTACGGGTACGGGCGTACTCCACCGACTCGTCGACCAGCCGCTCCGCCATGCCCACGCACAGGGCCGAGATGTGCACACGCCCGTGCGCGAGGCAGCCCATCGCCGTGGCGAAACCACGGTTCAGGCCTTCCTCGCCACCGACCAGGGCATCGGCCGGTACGCGTACGTCGTCGAAGTAGACGTCCGCCGTCCAGGCGCCGAGCTGCCCCATCTTGTGGTCCTTGGGCGCCACGGTCAGGCCCGGCGTACCCGCCGGGACCAGGAAGGTGGAGATGCCCCGGGTGCGCGGAGCGTCGGGGTCGGTGCGCGCGAAGACCATGAAGACGTCGGCGAGCGGGGCGTTGGTGATGTAGCGCTTGGCGCCGTTGATCACCCAGTCGTCGCCATCCCGATGCGCCCTCGTGGTCAGCGTCGACGGGTCCGATCCGGCCTCGGGCTCGGTGAGCGCGAAGGACGCCAGTACGTCGCCGGAGGCGATCCGCGGCAGCCAGTGCGCCTTCTGCTCCTCGGTGCCGCCGACCATGAGGACATGCCCTGCGATGCCGTTGTTGGTGCCGAACATCGAGCGCAGCGACGGCGTGGTGTAGCCGAGCTCGAACATCAACTGGGCTTCCTCGTACATCGACAGGCCGAGCCCGCCGTACTCCTCGGGCAGGGCGAAGCCGTACAGCCCCATCTTCTTCGCCGCCTCGCGGATGTCCGCCGGCATCTCGTCCTTCTCGTCGATCTCCGCCTCCAGCGGCACGACGCGTTCCCGGACGAAGCGCCGGACCTCGGACAGCACGGTGCTGAAGTCAGCCGCGTCCATGTCGCCTCTTTCTGTGGATCTGGTTGCTGTTCACTGGTCCGTCTTGCCCGGCTTCTCTTCCGGTTTCTCGTCGGGCCGGTAGCACACCGCGAGCAGTGCCGCCGCGCTCGCGGCGCCCACTCCGGCGGCGAGCAACGCGGGTCCCGCGCCTGCCCGTTGGCGCCGCAGCAGCCCGTCGACCGAGTACCGGCCGTTGCCGAGCGCGGCCAGTGCCACGGCAGCTCCGCCGACGACACCGACGTACTCCCAGCCGCCCTTGAAGACGAAGAAACCCTTGCCCCGGTGGTCGGTTCGGGCCGCCACGGCCATCAGGCCGACGGCCGCCGCGGCCGGGAGCGGGTTCGCGGCGCCCAGGGTGAGGCCGACTCCCGCCGCCATCTCGGTGCCGGCCGCCATACGGGCGTGTACGGGGGCGGGTTCGAGCCCGAGCGACTTGAACCATCCCGTGGTGCCCTCGATACCGCCCGGTCCCGCGACCTTGTTCCAGCCGTGCGCGAACAGCATCGGGCCGAGCGTCGCGCGCAGCAGCAGCGCCGCGACGTCGCCGCCCCGCGCCTTCACTGGCCCACTCCGGTGGCCCGGCCCGCGGGAGCGGCGCCGTACAACTGCGGTACGGCTTCGACGAGTTCGTCAGGAGTGAGCGCTTCGCCGGACCTGCTGGGGTGCACACCGGCCACCGTCCAGCCCTGCAGGCGGTTGAGCCGGTTGCCCTCGATGCGCAGCACCTGGCCGGTCAGCCATGCCGCCGCGTCGGAAGCCAGGTAGACGACGACACCGGAGGCGTTGGCGGGGTCGCCCGGGTCGAAGCCGTTGGTGGTCGGCTGCGGTGTGCCGACCACCAGGCCCTCCGTCATCCGGGTGGTCGCGATCGGTGAGATGGCGTTGGCGGTGACGCCGTAGCGGCGCATCTCCAGTGCGGTGACGACCGTGAGACCGGCGATCCCGGCCTTCGCGGCGGCGTAGTTGGACTGGCCCTGGTTGCCGAACAGCCCAGTACCGGAAGTTGTGTTGATGACGCGACCGGCGACGCGCTCGCCCCGCTTCGACGCCTGACGCCAGTACGCGCACGCATGCCGCGTCAGCGCGAAGGTGCCCTTGAGATGGACGGCGATCACCGCGTCGAACTCGGCCTCGCTCATCGAGAACAGCATGCGGTCGCGCACGATCCCCGCGTTGTTCACGACGATGTCGAGCCGCCCGAACTCCGCGACGGTGTCCGCCACCATCGCCTCGGTCGCCGCCCAGTCGGTGACCGAGCAGTGGTTGGCCATCGCCCGGCCGCCGAGCTTGGTGATCTCGGCGACGACCTCGTCGGCGGGGGAGTCGCCGGTCTGCTCGCCGTGCACGCCGGCACCGGGGTCGTTCACCACCACGGCCGCCCCGGCCTCGGCGAGCGCCAGGCAGTGCGCGCGGCCGAGGCCCCGCCCGCCGCCGGTCACGATCGCGACCTTGTCGTCGAGGATGCCCACGCCGTACCTCCGGATCAGTTGAATCAGCTTGCTTGTCAGCTCAGTCAGCTCAGTTCGCCGAGTACTTCGTCGGTGTGCTCGCCGAGCGTCGGCGCGCCCGCCCGCGGTTTCTCGTCCACACCCCAGAAGCCGACGGGCGTGGCCACCGTCCGTAGCGGCGGCGCGTCGCCCATGCCGGGCTGCTCGACGAACGCCCCCACGGCCTCGGCCTGCGGATCCGCCGCAACCTCCGCCAGCGTCTGCACAGGCGCCCACCACACGCCCTCCGCGTCAAGACGCTCCGCCCACTCGGCCAGCGGCAGCTTCGCGAACTCCTCGTCGAAGACCGCGATCAGCTCCCGTACGTGGCCACGCCTGGCCTTGCCCGTCGCGAACCGTTCGTCCGTGCCCAGATCGTCCCGGCCGAGCGCCTTGATGACTCCGGGCCAGTGCCGGCTGCCCTCCAGACCGACCAGCCAGAACCAGCGTCCGTCGGCGGCCTGGTAGCAGTTGTAGAGCGGGGACTCGTGCTCGGTACGCGGCCGGGTGCGGCCGCGCTTGCCGAAGAAGTTCTGCAGCGCCAGGTCGTTGCCGTTCGCGTACGTCCCCGAGCGCAGCAGCGATACGTCCACCACGCCGCCCTCGCCCGTACGCGCCCGCCGCAGCAGCGCGGCCAGCACCCCCGCGACGAGGTTGGCCGCGGCGGTACGGTCGCCGAGACCGGGCCGGATGCCGGGCGGCGGCTCACCCGCCGGGTTCAGCATGGCGGCGATACCGGGCCGCGCCCAGAACGCGGAGACGTCATATCCGGCCCGGTCGCGCTCGGCGCCGGTCCAGCCGTACCCCGTCAACGTGCCGACGACCAGGCGGGGATGGCGGACGCGTATGTCGTCGGGAGCCAGACCAAGGCGCTCCAGCGCACCCGGCCGGAGGTTGGTGACGAACACGTCGGCGCGCTCCAGAAGCCGCTCCAGCGCGTCCTTCCCGTCCTCGGAGCGCAGGTCGAGGACCACGCTGCGCTTGCCCCGGTTGTCCGTCTCGAAGGGCGGTGCGCTGTCGATGTCCTGACCCACGTGCCGCAGCGTGTAGCGGTTCGGGTCACCGGTCGGCGCCTCCACCTTGACCACGTCCGCGCCCCAGTCGGCCAGCATGGTGGCGGCGGCCGGAGCCGCCACCCACATGCCCAGCTCGACCACGGAAAAGCCCTCAAGTGGCCGCACGGCCCACCTCCACAAGCGGTTCTGCACATCTCGGAAATTGCTTGCTACGCCCCCCGGAACTCCCCGGGCCGCCGCTCACGGAAGGCCTTCAGCCCCTCGGCCCGGTCTTCGGTGGAGAACAGCACCGAGACGGTCTCTCGCTCGTACGCGATCGCCGTCTCAAGGTCCATGCCGAGCCCGTGGTCGACCAGCCGTTTGCCCGCGGCGAGCGCGAGCGGCGCACCGGCGGCCAGCCGCGCGGCCAGCGTCTCGGCGGCCTTGAGCGCCTCACCGGGCTCGGCCAGTTCGTTGACCAGGCCCAGCGCGTACGCCCGCTCGGCGTCGATCGGCTCGCCGGTGAGGATCATCTGCTTGGCGATCGCCGGCGGCACGAGCCGCGGCAGCCGCTGGGTGCCGCCCGCGCCCGGCAGCACTCCGAGCTTCATCTCGGGCAGCCCGAGCCGCGTCCCGCGCTCGGCGACCCGCAGATCGCAGGCCAGCGCGAGCTCCAGACCGCCGCCGAAGGCGAATCCGTGCACCGCGGCCACCGAGGGTTTGGGGAAGTTCTCCAGGAGGGCGTACGCATCGGTGAGCCGGCCCACGAAGGCGCGGAACTGTCCAGGCGTCGTGCACGACTCGATCTCACCGAGGTCGGCCCCGGCCGAGAAGGCCCGGCCCGCCCCGGCCAGTACAAGGGCTCGGACACTGTCGTCCTCGCGTACGCCGGCCAGCGCGTCCCGCAGCAGGCCGACGGTCTCGGAGCCGATGGCGTTGAGCCGCTCCGGCCGGTCGAGGGTGAACACGGCCACCCGGTCGCGTACTTCGACGCGCAGCACGCTCATCAGCTCAGCCCTTTCAGACCATCGTGAGGCCGCCGCTGACCGAGAGCGTCTGCCCGGTCATGTACGCGGCGTCGTCGGACGCGAGAAAGGCCACCGCACCGGCGATGTCGGCGGGCTGGGCGATACGGCGCAGCGGAATCGCCCGCGCGGTCGCCTCGTACATCTTCTGGCTGTACTCGGCGACCTGGCCGAGCAGCGCAGTCTCGGTCGGTCCCGGACAGACGCTGTTGACGGTGATGCCGTGCCGGGCGACCTCGCGGGCCAGTGCCTTGCCGAAGGCGATGACGCCGCCCTTGGTCGCGGAGTACACGACCTCGCCGGAGGAGCCGACGCGGCCTGCGTCGGAGGCGATGTGGATGATCCGGCCGCTCTCGCGCTCGATCATCGAGTCCAGGACGGCCCGGGTCATGGTGATCGTGCCGCGCAGATTGACGGCGATGATGCGGTCCCAGTCCTCTTCGCGGCTGTCGACGAAACGCCCGAGCACATCGATGGCCGCGTTGTTGACCAGGACGTC
Organism: Streptomyces yerevanensis; assembly: GCF_000716805.1. Taxonomy (NCBI): domain Bacteria; kingdom Bacillati; phylum Actinomycetota; class Actinomycetes; order Kitasatosporales; family Streptomycetaceae; genus Streptomyces; species Streptomyces yerevanensis. The sequence goes on from NZ_JNWJ01000002.1 coordinate 253,269, forward strand.
CACCGGGCCGAGTTCGGCGCTCACCCGCTCGACGGCGGCGCGTACGGCCGCGCCGTCGGAGATGTCCGCGCCGACGCCCGTGGCGCGGACGGCGTACCGCTCGGCGAGCTGGGCCGCGACCTTGTCGGCGGCCTGCGGGTCCAGGTCGCAGACGGCGACGGCGGCCCCTTGCGCCGCGAGCCGGCCGGCGATCGCCTCGCCTATGCCGCGTCCCGCTCCGGTGACGAGCGCCACCTTGTCCCGTCCGCTCACATGTCCTCCACTCGCCACTCGATCGGTACTCGCCTGGCTGCTAATACAGCGCTATCATATAACTACTTCAGCTAAATAAGCGAGATGTGCGAGTGGAGCCGAGCATGCGCCGTACCATCTTCACCGCGGAACACGAGCTGTTCCGGGGCACCGCCCGGACGTACTACCAGCGCGAATGCGCCCCGTATGCCGAGCAGTGGGAGCACGAGGGCCAGGTGAGCCGGGAGGCATGGGCCGCCGCGGGCAAGGCCGGGCTGATCGGCTGGCAGTTCCCGGAGGAGTACGGCGGCCAGGGCCTCTGGGACTTCCGCTACAACGCCATCATGGCGGAGGAGATGCACGCCACCAGCTCGGTCGGCATCGGCCTCGGGCTGCAGAACGACGTCATCCCGCCCTATCTGATGCGCCTCACCACGCCCGAGCAGAAGGCGCGCTGGCTGCCCGGCGTGATCAGCGGCGAGACGATCTGCGCGCTCGCCCTCTCGGAGCCGGGAGCCGGATCCGATCTCAAGAACATCCGCACCACCGCCCTCCGGGACGGTGACACGTGGGTGATCGACGGCTCCAAGACCTTCATCACCAACGGCATACTCGCCGACCTCGTCATCGTCGCCTGCAAGACCGACCCGGACGCCGGGCACAAGGGCATCAGCCTGATCGTCGTCGAGCGTGGAACCGAGGGCTTCGAGCGCGGCCGCAAGCTCGACAAGGTCGGCATGAAGGCCCAGGACACCGCCGAACTCTTCTTCCACGGCGTCCGGGTCCCCGCCGAGAACCTCATCGGGCAGGAGGGGCGCGGCTTCTACCACATGATGGGCAACCTGCCGACGGAGCGGCTGGCCATCGCGGTCGCCGCGCTCGCCTCCGCCGAGCGGGCCTTCGAGCTGGCCCTGGAGTACGCCAAGACCCGTACCGCCTTCGGCCGGCCCATCGGGGAGTTCCAGGCCAACCGCTTCGCTCTCGCCGACATCAGGGCGCAACTGAACGCGGCCCGGGTATATCTGGACGGCTGCATCATGGCGCTGGTCGAGGGTGAGCTGACGGCCGACGAGGCCGCCGCGGCCAAGTACTGGACCACCGAGATGGGCTGGCAGGCCATCGACCGCTGTATGCAGCTCTTCGGCGGCTACGGCTACGTCAACGAGTACGAGATCGCCCGCATCTGGCGGGACAGCCGGGTCCAGCGGGTGTTCGGCGGGACCTCGGAGATCATGCAGGAGATCATCGGGCGCTCGCTGGGGCTGTGAGCCTGTGGGTCTGTGAGTCTGTGAGTCGTTCCCGGTGGCTCAGAAGCATTGCCCGCTTTCGATAAATAGGTTATCTATTTAAGCGAAGTGAAGTGTAAGGGCGTGCAAGAGCGGGGCGTCCGAACGGGTTCGAGGAGGCATCCGTGGTCACGGTTGACGTGAAGCTGCACCAGGACAGAGCCGAACAGGACCTGCCGCGACCGCGGCTCGTCATCGGCGGCAAGGACCTCACCGAGACGAGCGGCGGCCTCTACGAGCACATCAATCCGGCCACCGGCCTCGTCCAGGCCCATATCCCGCTCGCGGGCCCCGTCGAGGTGGACCAGGCCGTGGCCGCCGCCCGGCAGGCCTTCGAGGTGTGGGGCACCATGCGCCCGGCCGAACGGCGCCGGCTGCTCACCCGCTTCGCGCAGCTGATCCGCGACCACATCGAGGACTTCGCGGCGATCTGCCCACTGGAGAACGGCGTCTGCATCGGCGGCTGGGCCGAGAACGTCGGACCGCACGTCGCAGACTGGACCGAGTACTACGCCGGCTGGGCCGACAAGATCGAGGGCATGGTGGGCGCCGCCTACAGCCCGCACGAGAACGTCGAGTACACCATCGCCGAGCCGTACGGCGTCATCGGCCACATCATCACCTGGAACTCACCCGCGCTCTCGCTCGCGATGAAGGTCCCGCCCTCGCTGGCCGCCGGGAACACCGTGGTCATCAAACCGGCCGAGTCCACCCCCTTCTCCGCACTGCTCTTCGCGGACCTCGCCCGCGAGGCGGGGATCCCCGACGGCGTCATCAACGTCGTCACCGGGCTCGGCGACGCGGGCGAGGCCCTCGTCTCCCACCCCGGCATCGACAAGATCTCCTTCACCGGCGGACCCGCCACCGCACGCCGCATCATGGAAACCGCGGCCCGCAGCCTCAAGCCCGTCCTGTTCGAACTGGGCGGCAAGTCCGCCAACCTGCTCTTCGCCGACACCGACCTCGACAGCGTCGTCCCGTACTGCGCCGCCTTCGCCATGAGCAACACCGGCCAGGGCTGCGCGCTGCCCACCCGGATGCTCGTCGAGCGTTCCATCTACGACGAGGTCGTCGCGCGCGTAGCCGGAGTCGTGGCCCACCTGCCCGTCGGCGACCCACTCGCACCGACCACGTACATCGGCCCGCTGGTCAACGCCGCCGCCCGCGACCGGGTCCAGGACGTGATCGACAAGGCGATCGCCGACGAGGCAGGCCGACTGGTGCACGGCGGGGAACGCATCGAGTCCGACGGCTACTTCGTGACCCCCACCGTCTTCGCCGACGTCGACAACCGCAGCGACCTGGCCCAGCGCGAGATCTTCGGCCCCGTCCTCGCCATCACCCCCTTCGACACGGAGGAGGAGGCCCTCGCGCTGGCCAACGACACCGAGTACGGACTTTCCGCCTACATCCAGACCCGCGACATCGCGCGGGTCAACCGGCTCGTGCCGCGCCTCAAGGCCGGAACGGTCTACGTCAACCCCGGCCCCAACCCGATCACTTCGCCCGCCACACCGTTCGGCGGCGTGGGCATCAGCGGGTTCGGCCGGGAGGGCGGCAGGGCCGGGCTTGAGGAGTTCATCAGCGTCAAGGGCGTCGGGATCAGCCGTGCCTGACGGGACCTCAGGAACCTCTGGATCAGGAACCTCACATTCTGGAGTGAGTTCAGTGAATCGTGCCTGCCGCCTGACGTTCGGCGATCTCATCCGTGAGCACCGCCACTCCTACCCCGACGCGGTCGCCCTGGTCGACGGCGAAGTCCGGCTGACCTGGCCGGAGTTGGACGAGCGAACCAACCGGCTCGCCGACGCGCTCACCGGCGCCGGGGTCGGTCCTGGCGACCGGATCCTGTGGCTGGGCCAGAACTCGTTCCGGATCTGGGAACTCCTCGGTGCCGCCGCGAAGATCGGCGCCATGGTCTGCCCGGGCTACTGGCGCTGGGCCGCCCCGGAGATGGCGTACGCGATCGAGGACTTCGACCCGCGCGTGATCGTCTGGCAGGACGAGGAGATCGGCGACACGGTCGCCAAGGCACGGGCCGAACTGGGCGGCGAACACCGGGCGTTGTGGCTGCGCCATGACGTCGAGAGCGCCGCGGGTGCGGACTCCTACGAGTCCTTCCTGGCCTCCGGTTCGCCCGAGGACCCGGAGACCGACGTCGACCCGGACTCCGCCCTCCTCGTCATCTACACCGCGGCGATCACCGGACGGCAGTCCGGCTCGATGCTCTCGCACCGCAATCTGCTCGCGATGGGTGCGAGCGCCGCCTGGATGGGCGACATCGGCCAGGAGACCGCCTTCCTGGGCGCCGGGCCCATGTTCCACATCGGCAACTACCAGTTCTGGGGCATCCCGGCTTTCGTGCACGGCGGAAAGAACGTGGTCGTCCGCCGCGTGATCGCCGAGGAACTGCTCCCCGTGCTCGCCGCCGAGCGCTGCACGCACGCGTATCTGATGCCCCCGACCATCGCGCAGCTCGTCGCGCTCAACCGCGAGGCCGGCCATGACCTGTCCCAGCTGCGGGCGAGCGTCGCCGCACCGGTCTGGGAGGGCATGGTGCCCACGGACACCAGCCGCTTCACCCGCAACGGCGGCGGCGAGGGCCGGGGTTACGGCCAGACCGAGGTGACCGGGTTCGCCGTCACCGGCGCCTACGGCGGGACCGGCACCGGCAACGCCGGACGACCGGGACCCTTCACCTCCGTACGCATCCTGGACAGCGGCGGCAGGGAGTGCGAGACCGGCGAGGCGGGCGAGATCTGTGTACGTGGGGACCTCGTGCACCTCGGCTACTGGAACCGACCCGAGATCAACGAGGAACGCTTCCGCTTCGGCTGGTGGCACACCACGGATCTGGGGCGGCGGGAGGCGGACGGCACGATCAGCTTCCTCGGTACGACGACCCGGATGCTCAAGTCCGCGGCCGAGAACATCTTCCCCGCCGAGGTCGAGAACTGCATCGAGTCGCATCCCGCCGTCAAGGAGGCCGCCGTGATCGGCGTCCCGAACGAGCGCTGGGCCCAGGACGTCAAGGCCGTCGTGGTCCTGCGGGACGGCGCTGAGGCGACGGCCGAGGAGATCGTCGAGCACTGCCGGGCCCGGATCGCCTCGTACAAGAAGCCCAAGACGGTGGAGTTCATTGACGCCCTGCCCCGCACCGGCGGCTACGCCAAGGACTACGAAGCGCTCGACGCCCGCTTCGGCGGCGGAGGTTACCCCGGCGGCGACACGCTCGGCGCGGGACGGTGAGGCCGTGACCGACCGCCGGTCGCCCGTCATCGCGGGGGTGTACGCCACCGAGCAGGCGCTGTCCCTCCCGGACCGTACCGCCATGGATCTCGCCCTTGAAGCGGTACGGGGCGCTGTGGCGGACGCCGGTCTGAAGCCGTCCGACATCGACGGGGCTCAGGTCGACTGGCCGGGCCCCGGCGGCGTACCGGGCGAGGGCAGCTCCTGGGCCCGCATGCTCGGCCGCGACCTGCGCTGGACCAGCGACTCTATGCTGGACAACGCGGGCTCCCGGGGGCTGTTGAAGGCGGCAGCCGCCGTGCGCGCCGGGTACGCGGACACCGTCGTGGTCGGCGGCTGCAAGCTGGTCTCGCGCGGCGCGGGGCCGGTCGGCGCCGGCGTACCGCTGGAGTTCACCGACGTCTGGGGCAGCTATGTCGTCGCCCAGTTCGCATTGGTGGCGGCCCGGCACATGCACGAGTACGGCACCACCTCCCGCCAACTCGCCGAGGTCGCCGCCACCATCCGCAACAACGGCACCACCAACCCCGAGGCGATGATGTACGGCCGCGGCCCCTACACCGCCGACGACGTGCTCGCCTCCCGCATGGTCGCCACCCCCTTCCACCTCCTCGACTGCTGCATCGTCGGCGAGGGCGGCGCCGCGCTCGTGGTCACCACCGCCGAACGGGCCCGCGACCTGCCGCAGCCGCCCATCGCCGTGCTCGGCGGCGCGATGGAGTACCACCAGGCCGCGTACGCCAATCCCGCGCTTCTCAGCGAAGTGGGGATGCTCGGCCGCGACGCCGCCACGCGCGCGTACGCGATGGCCGGGATCGGCGCGCACGACGTGGACGTCTTCTCCCTCTACGACCCCAACTCCTTCGAAATCATCCGACAGTTGGAGGCCCTGGGGCTGTGCGGCGAGGGCGAAGGCGGCCCGCTGGCCGCAAGCGGGGCCATCGCCGTGGGCGGCAAGCATCCCGTCAACCCGGACGGCGGCTGTCTGGCGTACGCCTGGAACGGCACGCAGCAGATGACGCTGAAAGTCGTCGAAGCGGTACGGCAGTTGCGGGGCGCCGCCGTGCACCAGATCGCGGGCGCGGAGCTGGCCGTCGTCGGCAACGCCGGCTCCGGGGCGCAGCATTACGAGATGAGCGTGCTGGGGAGGACCGGATGACCGGCAGGCCTGTTCCGATGCCGACGGAGTTGTCGGAGCCGTTCTGGGCGTCGGCCCGGCGCGGCGAACTCGTCGTCCCGTACTGCCCTTCCTGCGACCTGCGGTTCTTCGTACCCGAACCCGCCTGCCCGGGGTGCATGTCGCCGGACTGGCGCTACGAGCCGAGTGCGGGCCGGGGGACGGTCTACTCGGTGACGGTGGTGCACCGAGCGCCGGGCCCGGGCTTCGACACACCCTTCGCGCTCGCCGTGATCGACCTGGACGACGGCGGCACCCTGCTGTCCCACGTGGACGCCGACACCCCGGACGACGTCGTCATCGGCCTGCGCGTACGCGTGGACTTCCGCCCCTACACCGACGAGATCACGCTGCCGTACTTCGTACCGGACGCGATCGACGGACTCGACTGACTACCGGATGACCGAGTGAGGGCGGAGGTGGACACCGTGGCGAACACGCCGGTACGGGTCCCCAAGATGGCCGAGCTGGTGGCGGCACAGCTGCGCCGCAAGATCGTACGCGGGGAGTTGACGGAGGGGGAGGCACTGCCCGCCGAGACGGCGCTGATGGCGGAGTTCGCCGTGTCGCGGCCGACGTTGCGCGAGGCGTTCCGGGTGCTGGAGTCGGAGTCGCTGATCAGTGTGCGGCGGGGTGCGCGGGGCGGGGCCCGGGTACACGTTCCCGAGCAGACGGTCGCCGCTCGTTACGCCGGGGTGGTGCTGGAGTACCGGGGCACGACTCTGAAAGACGTCTATGACGCCCGTACGGTACTGGAGGCGCCGTGCGCCGGACTGCTCGCCGGGCGGCGCACGGACGAGGACGTGGAGCGGTTGCGCGCCGCGGTCGCCGAGGCCGAGCTGCTGATGGACGACCCGTCGGCCTTCATCCGCGCCCATATGGAGTTCCACGCGCTGGTGGTGGAGCTCGCGGGGAACGAGACGCTGAGCGTGCTGACCGGGATGGTCCGGCACATCATCGACCAGGCGAACTGGTCACACGTCGACCTCGACGCGGGCACGCCCGAGAACATCCGGGCCAACCGGCGGGGATTCCGCGCTCATGTCGCGCTTGTCGACCTGGTTGCTGCACAACGCGCTGATGCCGCGGAGGAGTTGTGGCGGGTGCATCTTCAGGAGGCCGAGGACTATCTGCTGCAGAACCGGTCCATGACGACGGTTCTGGACCTGCTCGGCTGAGGGAACGCGCTTGTGGCCGCCGTTGCGGGCGAGACCGTGAGGGCGGCCATCGCCTCCGCGTCGCCGAGCTGGTAGTAGAGCACTGCCGCCTCGATGAGCATCACGAAGCGGTGCCCCGGCTCGTGGATGATCTGCGAGCGCTCCAGACGCGCCGCCGCCGCTTCGGCCGCGTCGTCGGGAACTCCCAGGAAGCGGGCGTTGCTGCTCAGCAAGGCCCGCGCGTACCCCTCGTCGATCAGGACGGGTGAGTACACGCGCAGCAGCTTCGTCGACCGGTACAGCTCCACGTAGCTGTCCTGGAGCTTGCGCAGGCCTGAGCGCACGCGCTGTCGCTACTCGCGGTAGAGCGACTCCGCGTGCTGGGAGGCGGCGATCAGGTCGGGGGCCTGGTCGGTGGCGCCGGTCGTGCGGCACCACAGGCGGATGTCCGTGGGCGAGGGCGGTACACGGTTGTGCTGCCGATACCGGACCCGGCGGCGAGCCGGGCGTTGGGGGTACCCCCGGCCGGAGGCTGGGGGAGTGTCACCGCAGCGCGGACGGGCCGGGGCGAGCGGGGCCTGACGACCGGCTGCGAGGCATCGCCACCGGGTTTTGATCTCCCGGCGCCGGGAGGCGAGTTGTCCGGTCAGGCACCGCAGGGTGCGACCGGACAGGCCGATCGATGACGGGTGGACAAGCACGCGAAGCTCCTGGCGAGCATGGGTGATCTTGGCCGTGACCCCGTCCACCGGGAGCTTCGTCGTTGAGTACGGCCCGGCCCCAACCACCTGACCCGTCAGCAGGCTGGAAAGAGCTCACTGTTCCGCGCCTGTGATTTTTTCTGAGGACTCACAGCAAGCCCACAGCGGGCGTTCAAAGCCGGTGGCACGTGCCATGAGGACAGTCACCTCACTGTGATTCCCGCCGGAGACGCCGACTGCCTGCCACAGGCCGCGTGCGGGATCCCTCAAATCCTCATACATCCGGCATTCATGTCGTCATGTGTCCGGCATCACCCTCGAATCTGCATAAGTAACCAGCGAGTAGGGACGTTTGACCCTGGTTGCCGAGGTCGCATGGTTCTAGATTCCGTATTCCCTTCACGGAAATCGGTTTGGAAACCGTCGTCGCGATTCGAAGGTCCCGTTGAGAGAGCGAGGAGATCGCAGATGGCAGGCGATAGATCACGTAACAAGCGGCGATTCAAGCTCCGACTGTTCGCTGGATTGGCAGCAGTCGGACTGTCGGGCGTCGTCGTGTTCACGGCGAATGCCGAAGACAGTACCATCGACGGCACGCTCGACTACATCGCACTCGGAGATTCGTACTCCTCTGGCCACGGCGCGAGCAGCACCTACACGGGAGCTGTCAACACCACTTGCAAGAGGAACGACTTGGCCTATCCGAATGAATTCTTCGCGAAGTACGTGGCCACTCAGCAGCCGTCCAAGTCGTCCAGCATGTTCAACCGGGCGTGCACCGGGGCGAAGATACAGGATGTCATTGACGACCAGCTCGGCTCCGTAACAGGCTCTGTCGAAATGGTGACCATCACTATTGGTGGGAATGATGTGCACTTCGCCGACGTCGCGAGAACCTGTGTCCTGAACGGTTCGGCGGTCTGCACACAAGCGTTGAACGAAGCCAGTCCGCAAATTTCGACGCTGCGGCAGCCGCTCACCGACCTCCTCGCTCAGATACGCGAGAGGGCGCTGGTCGCCAACATCGTCATTTCCGGGTACCCGAAAATTTTCGCCACCGGAAGTTGCGGCGCCTTGTCCATCTCGGAAGACAACCGGGACCGTATGAGAGGCCTTCAAGAGACGATGAACGACCTGATCCGCGAGGTGGCGGAGGCCAGCGATCGGGTTCAGTACGCAGATCCGGACGACCTCTTCAACGGCCACCGGGTGTGTGACACCGGCGATCTGTGGATCAATCAGGTGAGCGACGCAATCGCGCAGTTGGATACCGGGGCGGCCTACCACCCCAACGCGAACGGCCACGCGGCCATGGCCGACGCGGTCTTCGAGGCCGCCCTGGGCGCCACCACCGGGCCCCAGGCCAACTAGCCATCCGCCTCAGGACCGATCATTCCGGTCCGCGCCAATTCCTGTAAGGATTGCAACCACTCATGCCACCCAAAGGCTCTCACGCCAGACGTCCTCGACCTCTCAAGGCCGCCGCCTTCGGCCTCGGACTGCTCACCGTCCTCGGCATCGCCGGCATCAGTGTCGCCGGCGAGGACAGCGGCAGTGCCAGTACCACTAACACTGTAAAGGCTGTTGATGCCAGTCGGCGCGACGAGGTCTTCGGTCTTGTCAATGCCGCCGACATTCCTGGGCTGGACGGCTTCTCGGTCGGCATCGATCCAGTTGCGGAAAAGATCGGTGTGCACCTCTTCGTCCCAGAGGGTCTGTCAGCTGCTGCGAAGGAAGCGCTCCAATTCGGTGATGACGTCACGGTAACCGTCCAGGAAGCTTCGGCGCCGGCCTCGCATGTCAACGCGAGCGGCGGTGCGTCGATCGGCGGCCTCGGTTCTGGGTCATGCACGACGGGTTTCGCTGTCGGGCTCGCCAACGGCCAGTCAGGATTCATAACCGCTGGACACTGTTTCACCACCGGGGTAGCCGCCAACCAGCAGACCGCCCTGATCGGCTCGGTGCCGTCAACCGGGCACTCATTTAATTTCGGCTCGTCCGATTGGGGAATCTATTCCCTCAACGACAGCCCCGACACCAACGACGCGTTGCCCCAGGTCATTAGCGACAACGGGACCCACCCGGTCCGGGGAATCACCGCACCGACGGTCGGCTTGGATATCTGCAAGCACGGCATCACCACCGGCACGACCTGCGGGAAGGTGACTCTCGTGAACACCCGGGTCACCTATAGAGAGGTGAAGGACTCGGCAGGAAACATAATCAAGCCGGGTGCACAGGTGAACGGTGTGATCCAGAGCGATCTGTGCTCGGAACCAGGTGACAGTGGCAGTGCGGTCTATACCCGACCGGCGGCAGGCAGCAACACCGCTATCAACGCCGTCGCAGTCCACAGTGGTGGAAGCACCGTAAAGCTCAGTGGCAGGGATGTGTGCCTCGAGAAGGCGGGATTCAACAACGTTGCCTGGCACGTCCCGATGTCCGCCACCCCCGCCAAGAGCACCAACCCGTTCGATGACGTCTTCATCAAGGTCGCTTCCTGACCTCCAATGTGACGGCGCTTCCCGAGGCCCAACGGTCCGTCAGATCCGGCGGATCCGAGGGATCGTTGCAACACGGGTTCGGTTGATCAGGCCGCGAACAGTTTGGACAGACGCTCGGCCGGGGTTTCCCAGCGGTAGCGTGATCGACATGACGGCTGGAAACGAGAGGGCAGACGGCGAACCACTGGCCGGCGGCATGGTGAACGCGGGGGCGGTCTTCCGCCGGGGTGCGCTGGTGGACCGCCCGGCTCCACACAACGCGTACGCCCTCCACGCTCACCTCCTCGCGCTGAGGGAGCACGGCTTCGACGCGGCTCCGAGCCCCGTCCGTCTCACCGCCGACGGTCGCGAGCAGCTGACCTTCATCCCCGGCGATGTGGCTCTGCCACCCTTCCCACGCTGGGTGATGACGGACACCGCCCTCGAATCGGTGGGGAACCTGCTGCGGCGCCTGCATGAGGCCAGCGTCACCATCGCGGTCGACTCCCGCGTCGAGTGGCCGCGGGACCTGGCCGATCCGGAGGGGGGAACGATGTTGTGCCACAACGACGTGTGCCCGGAGAACGTCGTCTTCCGCGACGGCCGGGCCGCTGCCCTGATCGATTTCGACCTGGCGGCCCCGGGCCGCCCCCTCTGGGACGTCGCCATGGCCGCCCGCTACTGGGTACCCATGCTCGATCCCGTATCCGCGACCGCCTTCTACCCCACTGGGCTGGATGCGCCCGCACGGCTGCGAATACTCGCCGACAGCTACGGCCTCTCGCCACAGGAACGCGCCGAGTTGCCCAGGGTCATCGAACAGGCCACCGGGACCTGCCGGGCGTTCGTAGCCGGCCGCGTGGCCGACGGTGACCCCGTCTATCTCCAGGCGCTGGCCGAGCGTGGTGGATGGGAACGCTGGGACCGCATGCAGACCTGGCTGGCGGCCCACCGCGAGACATTCACGGCCGCCCTGCTGAACTGACCCGCCCGAACTTTAATGATCGCTTAACCTCCGTGGCCCCGCCCCACGCGCAGTCCCGCTCCCCGCTGTGCGCCGCGGCCGTGGCCGCGGCGGCAAGACGAGCGGGGCTCCCGTCCCGGTTTCTGTAGAGCGGGGACCCTCCCCGGTATGCGGTGGTAAGACGGGGCTGTAATCAACACTGCGGACAGCAGCCAGAGCGCGGGCCGAACGAGGGGACCGCGAGAGGGAGTTGGGCATGGCGGCAGAGAACATCGATGATGTCGTGGACGGGCTTGCCGGGATCGTGCGGGAGGCCGGCCGCGCCGGTGACCGGGTCGGGTACTTCGCGGCGCTGTACCGACAGGTGACCGTTGAGGTCCGCACGGCCATTCACGGCGGGCTGTTCGACGACGGCGCCCGAATGGACCGTTTCGACACGCACTTCGGCAACCGCTACTTCGAGGCGTACGACGCCTGGCGTCGTGACCAGAGCGGGCCGCGTTGTTGGCGGAAGGCGTTCGGGCTGCTCGACGACGTCGACACCGTCATCGTCCAGCACCTGATCCTCGGCGTGAACGCGCACATCAACCTCGACCTGGCCATCGCCGCCGCGCGGACCAGCCCGGGCGAGGCCATCCACGCGCTGCGGCGCGACTTTCTGCTGATCAACGACATCCTTGCGCGGGTGGCGCTGGAGGTGCAGGACTCGGTCGGCGCCCTGTCGCCACTCCTGTCGCTGCTGGATCAGATCGGAGCCCGCACCGACGAGCGGATCCTCGACTTCAGTGTCCGTCAGTCCCGTGAGGAGGCGTGGTACAACGCCGTCCTGCTTGCCGGCCAGAACGAAGAGGAGCGCGAGGCCACCATCGAGCGGCTCGACGTCCGGGCCGCCGTGCTCGCACGGTTGGTGGCGCGACCGGGCGGCCTCGTCCGGCCGGCCCTGCAGCTGATCCGGAGCACCGAGAGTGATGACGTGCCGGCCGTCATCACTCATCTGGACAACGCCATGGAGTGACCCTCCGCCCGGCAGGGGACGGGGTGATGCCCAGCGGATTGACCGTCCGGCATCCCACGCGAAGAGAGGCGCCGGTTTCCCAGCGCCGCCCGCGCGGCGTAGCCCCGCACTACCCAGCAGTCCAGTTCGTCGTATGCACCGGGCAGTGGATTCTGGCCGACTGGAACTTTCGTCCCCCTTCAGCCCTTGGCGTGCGCCTGTTCTGGCTCGTAGGTCTGCGGGAGGTCGCGTTCGCGGCGCATTGGGCTCATGGCAAGGATGAGCCAGCTGGGCGCGACGATGCCGATCATGATCCACATGGCCGGCCGGTACCCGACGGCGTCGCCGAGTACGCCGCCGAGCAGGGATCCGAGCGGGATGGTGCTGTGGTTGATCATCATGGCCGTCGCCACGACCCGGCCGAGCATGTGTGGCGGGCAGTAGGTCTGCCGGAAGCTGCCGACCACGATGTTGGCCACGGAGACGCCGATCCCGACGAGGAAGGCTCCCATCGCGAACAGCAGCAGTCCCGGTCCCGCCGTGGTCATCGGAAGGAGCAGTGCGAACGGCGCGGTGGCGGCCTGTAGGAGAAGAAGCCCGCGCCCGGTGCCGAACCGTCGGCTGACTCGGGTGGCCACCAGCGCGCCCACGATGCCGCCGGTGCTGCCGCTGGTCAGCAGCAGCCCGACCATGGCCGGGTTCAGCCCGACGGTGCGGACCAGGAAGACGACCTGGACCGCCTGGTAGCCCATCAGCGCCATGTTGATCACGGCGCCCCAGGTGACCATCGGCCGCAGGTACCGGTCCCGGCCCACGAAGCGGAGCCCTTCGATGATCTGCCGTCGGAGGGAGGCGCGTTCCTCGTCGTCCAGAGCGTGGTCCGGCTCGACCACGCTGATTCGCTTCAGGCAGAGCGCGGAGACCAGGAACGTCACCGCGTCGGCCACGAGCGCGGTGACCGCGCCGAACGCCTGGGCGAGCAGCCCCGCCACCCCCGGACCGGCGACCTGGGTGGCGGCCTCGCTGCCCTGCAGTTTGGCGTTGCCTTCCAGGAGGTCGCGACCGTCGAGCACGATCCTGATGTACGAGTGGTAGGCGGTGTTGAAGCACACCGCCGCGGTACCGCAGGTCAACGCGACGACAACCAGGTGCTGAAAGGTGAGCGCGTCGAGCCACGCCGCCAACGGAATGCTCGCCAGCGCTACGAAGGCCACCAGATCGCACGCGATCATCAGCGGCCGTTTGTGCAACCGGTCCACCCATGCGCCTACCGGCAGACCCAGCAGCAGCCAGGGCAGCCACACCGCCCCGGCGAGCAGGCCGACGGCGGTGGAGCCGGCGTCCAGCGCCACGACCGCGATCAGCGGCAAGGCCACCACGGTGATGCTGTTACCCAGGCCACTCACGGTCTCGCCTACCCAGAGCAGGCGAAAATCCGGTCGGGCGAATACTCCCCAGCGCGTTCGGGGCCGGTCCGGCATGTCATTCGTCGGGTCCACCCGAGGCATCATCCCGTGATCCCTTGCAACTACAACCTGCCGTGAGGGTTGAGCAGTTGGGCTGACGGATGGGAGCAGATGAAGCCCGTAGGGACACATACTTCGCTGGCTGTGACCGTCAAAGACGGCTGTCTTTCCGCGACCTGAGTGTGACTCAAGTAGTGCTGTCCGAGGGCGTTTCGGGTTTTGTGTGGAGGATCTCGCGGGCCTGTTCGGCGGCGCGGGCGGTGCTCTCGGAGACGAAGTCGAGGAAGCGGGCGATGTTCTCCAGGCGGGTGGCGGCCGGGGTGCCGGGGCCGAGGACGCCGACGCCCTGCCGTGCGGTCTCGACGATCTGGGCGAGGGACCGGGCGCTGGCCACCATCGTCTCGTACCAGATGTCGTCGTCGACGACGTAGCGCTCGCGGCGGCCTTCGCCTTGTTCCCGGCGGACGAAGGCCTGGCTCTCGAGGAACGTGATCGCTTTGGAGATGGACGCCGGGCTGACCTGTAGGCGCTGGACGAGTTCGGACGCGGTGAGGCTGCCGGTGTCGGTGAGGGTGAGGCAGACCATCACCCGGGCCGTCATCGCGGTCATGCCCGAAGCCATCATGACGGTGGTGAACATCTCCTCGTACTCACGCACCGCCTCGGCGTCGCGTCCGTGGGCCTGCTCGAGCGCATCCGCCCCCCGGGGCGCGGCCTGCCTGCGCCGGTGGGCGCGGCGTTCGGTGGCGCGGTGGGCGAGGTCGGCGCGGTAGGCGGTGGGGCCGCCGTTGCGCATCACCTCGCGCGTGATCGTCGAGGTCGGGCGCTCGAGGCGTCGGGCGATCTCCGCGTAGGCGAGGCCGTCGGCCAGTCCCAGCGCGATCTGCTGGCGTTCGGGCTGGGTGAGTCTGCCTCCCGGCATCGCGGTCTCCTTCATCGTGCTCCCTGGGTGTCTCCAGGATAGCGTTCACGCTCATCCATTGCAATGATCAGGTGACTGCTGTTGCGTTAATTGCGAAGGTCATTGCAACAATTTCCTAGCTTTTACCTGCAGTATTGCCGATCCTGCGCAACGATTATGTTGCTAGATCTATAAATGCAACGTAGCTTTTCCGTCATTGGAAACAGTGAGCCGAAGGAGAGCACGATGCAGACGGGAGTCTCCGCCGCTCCGGACGCCGGCACCCCCTACGGCCGGATCCACAACGCGCTGGGGAACACCGACGGCGCTGCCGCCCAGCTCGACATCCACGAGACCACCGCCTACGGCGACATCACCGCCCGCCGCCTGCAAAAGCACCCAACCCTCCGGAAGGACGCCGCCATGAAGTCGCCGCTTTCAAACAAGTCCGAAGTGGCGACTCTGGCCGGCCCCGGCCCGATCGCCTCCTTCATCCGATTCGTGATCTTCGGTGGCGGTATCGGAGTCCTGTGCAGCTTCGCGGTGCCGCTGTTGGCCATGACCATGCCCTGGGCGGTCTCGAACGCGATCATCACCGTCGCCTCCACCCTGCTGTGCACCGAACTCCACGCCCGCTTCACCTTCGCCAAAGGGCGCAGCGCCGGATGGCGAGAGCACTGGCAGTCGGCGGGCTCGGCGACCGCCGCCTACCTGGCGACCAGCGTCGCCGTTCACGTCCTGTATCTGGCGCAGCCGTCCCCCGGCACGCTGACTGAGCAGATCGTCTACCTCGGCGCCTCCGGCCTCGCCGGCGCAGGCCGCTTCATCATCCTGCGCCTCTATGTCTTCGCCGGCCGCCGCGGCCAGACCGCACGACCGCTGATGAAGCAGGGGGCGGTGGCCGCGCCCGACCCGAGGGGAGCGCGACAGCCATCGTGCACGAGTTGGCCCAACGGGCCGCGGCCACAACTGGCGGCGTGAGCCGCACGTTCCCGTCGGATTCCTGCCAGCCGTGGCCCGGGGTCGGCTGGTTGAGTGATCCGCATGACGCAGAACCACATCCTCCGTGACCGGGCCCTTGCCTTCCGTTCCCGCCACGTCCCCGGGCGTCCGCTCGTCCTGCCGAACGCCTGGGACGCCACGAGCGCCCGCATCGTCGAGAATGAGGGTGCCGCCGCGGTGGCGACCACGAGCGCGGGGCTGGCCTGGGCCCTGGGAACGGCGGACGGCGACCGGCTGGACCGCGACCGGGCCCTTGGCGCCGTTGCACGCATCGCCGAGGTGGTCCGGGTGCCGGTGACAGCCGACATCGAGAGCGGCTACGCGCGGGACTCGGTCGGCGTCGGTGACACGATCCGCGCGGTGATCGCGGCGGGCGCGGTCGGTGTGAACATCGAGGACGCGCTGTACGGGAGCGGCGAGGGCCCGCTGCGGCCGGTGCCCGAACAGGCCGAGCGCCTCGCCGCCGCCCGCGAGGCCGCCGACGCGGCGGGGGTGTCGCTGTTCGTGAACGCCCGGATCGACACCTTCCTCAGGGGCGCCGGGGGAGTGGACCTCACCCTGGAACGGGCAGCCGCCTTCCTCGCCGCGGGCGTCGACGGGATCTTCGTCCCCGGGGTTGTCGACCCGATAACCGTGAAGGCGCTCGCCGAGGGCATCGACGCTCCGCTCAATGTGATGGCGGGCCCCGGGGCACCGCCCATCGCCGAGCTGGCCGCGCTCGGCGTCGCGCGCGTGAGCATCGGGTCGGGCATTTCCCAGGCAGTGCATGCCGTGGTCCGCCGCGCCGCGCGGGAGCTGCTGAGCGCGGGGACCTACGAGTCGCTGGCCGGAGGGCTCGACTACGGCGAGCTCAACGCGTTGCTGGGAAGCGGGCGTTAGTCAGGCCCGGCTGGGAACGGGTACGGCCACCGCGTGATCATCGGGAGTTGTGTGGACTCCTGAAGATCGTGCGTTGGCCGCGGGCCATAGCGTGGAACCTGCTCGCCGGCGGGCTGTGTTCGACCAGGTCATGGCCCGGATCGCGGGGCGGTTCGGGCGAATTGAGCCGATCGGCCAGCCGACCGCCCCTGCGGTCAGGGCTGGTCGTACCAGGCAAACGCTGCGATCCGCCAGCCCTCTGAGGTGCGGACGAACTGGATGGTCTTGGTCCCGCCCCCCTCGAACGGCTCACCATCCAAGATCCCGGACTTGCGGTACTCGCTGAACCGCGACGCGATATCGCCCGCGATCTCTGTCCGTTCGGAGGTCTCCCACTCGGAGAACTCGACCAGCCGACCGTCGGTCAGCAGCCGCCGACGAGGCTCGATGAACTCGTCCACGGTGTAGACCGTGAACTCCGGCCCGGTCTTGACGATCACGCCACCGGGAAGAACCAGCCGACGGATCCGAGCCACGTCGGCAGCCTTGCCGCCCCGGTTGTCAAAGGCCTCGAAGAACTCGGCGGTCGCCACGTCTATCTCGGTCTTGGACATGGCGCGACAGTAACAGCGAAGGAGCGCCGGACATCGCCGGTCTCGACCAGCTGCGGTACGTCGGCGAGCGGACCGTTGTGCACCAGTTCAAGTGCCTCGCAGTCCGCTGGCAATGTCGGCTCGATCTCGACAGCGCCCACAACGATGGCCCGCGCTGTGTGGAGGTGGCGGCGAACGTTCCCGGCAAGACTGCACTCCGCAAGATGGACGAGTACCGGGACCTGCGCCGCTGAGTCCGTACAGGTCCCCGTCGTGTACCGACCGCGGCGCATGGCGGGGGCGAACAACAACCCCCCGACCACGCCCGGTCGTTCACTCCCCCCGCAGCTCCCGCACCACCGGCTCCCAGACCTCCGCATCGATCTCGTACGCCGCGTAGAACGACACCCGGTCGACCAGCGCCCCGTACCTCCGGCGGATCTCCGCGGCCACCCGATCCGGCTCCGCCACCACCGCGAAGGCGTGCAGTACATCGTCGTCGACCAGCCGCCCCATCTCCGCCCACTTGTCCTCGCGGGAGGACTTCGACAACGCGTGCAGTTCGTCGCCGAGTTCGCCCCAGCCGTGCAGTTCCAGGACGCCCCGGTACGCGGGAGTGCTGCCGTAGAAGGCGATCTGGCGCCGGGTGCCGTCCACCGCGCGGGCCAGCTCCTCCTCCGTACGGCCGGTCGCGGTGAGGAGGAGGTGGCTGATGGAGAAGTCCGAGCGTGTCCGGCCGGACTTCTCCAGGCCGGCCTCGACCGTCGGCAACGTGACCTCGCGCAGATACCGCTCCGTGGTGAACCCATGCGCGAGCAGCCCGTCCGCCACCTCGCCCGCGACCCGGGTCATCGCCTCCCCGACGGCGGCCACGTACACCTTCGGCGCGCCGGCCGGGGCGGGCGGCGGAGAGAAGAACGGTGCCATCAGCGTGTGCGAGTAGAAGTCGCCGCGGAAGTCGAGCTTCTCGCCCTCGTTCCAGGCAGCCCAGATGGCACGCAGCGCGCACACGTACTCCCGCATACGGGCCGCGGGCCGGCTCCACGGCATCGAGAAGCGCCGCTCGATGTGCGGCTTGATCTGGCTGCCGAGGCCGAGCGTGAAACGCCCGCCGGAGTAGGCCTGCAAGTCGTGTGCGGTGTACGCGAGTTGCATGGGGGAGCGGGCGAACGCCACCGCGATCGCCGTACCGACCTCGAGCCGGTCGGTGTGCTCGGCCGCGAGCAGCAGCGGCAGGAACGGGTCGTGTTTGGACTCCGAGGCCCACAGGCCGTCGTAACCCGCCTTCTCGTGGTGCAGGGCCTCCTCGACCACCTCGGCGGTGCCCCACACGTTCAGCTTGCCGTCCACCTTCATGCGGATTCTCCAACCCTGTCCAAACCGATGCGCCGCGCGAGCAGTTCCCGGTGGTACGCCGGGTCGCCGAACAGCAGTTGTGAAGTCTTCGCCCGCTTCAGATACAGGTGGGCCGGGTGCTCCCACGTGAAGCCGATACCGCCGTGCACCTGGATGTTCTGCTCCGTCGCCTGCAGACAGGTGTCGGAGCAGAACGCCTTGGCCAGGCTCGCCGCTGCGGGGAGTTCCGGGTCCCCGCTCTCGGCCGCGAGCAGCGCGTAGTGCGTGGCGGCCCGCGCCGACTCCACCTCCAGCAATACGTCGGCCAGGAGATGCTTCATCGCCTGGAAGGAGCCGATGGGCCGCCCGAACTGATGCCGTACCTTGGCGTACTCCACCGCCATGTCGAGCGCGCGCCCCGCGACCCCCACCTGTTCGGCCGCCAACGCCACCGCGGCATGGTCGAGCACCTCCGACACCAGGTCCCAGCCGTCGCCGTGCGTACGCAGCCGGGTCGCCCGTACGTCGTGGTAGTCGAGGCGTGCCTGTCGGCGGGTCGGGTCCATCGTGGGCAGGGGTTCACGGGTGAGCCCGGCCGCGTCGCCGTCCACCCAGAAGACGCCGACGCCGTCGCCGGTACGGGCCACGGTGAGTACGACATCCGCGGTGGCGCCGTCGAGGACGAACATCTTCTGCCCGGTCAGCAGCCAACTCCCTTTGGATTCACGGGCAGTGAGCCGGACACCTTCGGCATCCCAGCGCGCGGAGTCCTCGGTCAGCGCCAGCGTCGCGACCAGTTCACCGGCGGCAAGCCCCGGCAGCAGCCGCTTGCGGGCCTCCTCGTCAGCGCAGCGCAGCGCGGCGGTGGTCGCCAGGACGGCGGAGGCGAGGAACGGCGTGCAGGTCAGCGCACGGCCCAACTCCTCCATCACGACGCCCACTTCGACCGGCCCGCAGCCAGCGCCCCCGTACTCCTCGGGGATCGCGAGCCCCTGAAGACCCAGCTCCGAGCCCATCCGCCGCCACACCGCCCGGTCGAAGCCCTCCGGCGTCTCCATCAGCCGCCGTACTTCGGTCTCGGGTGAGGTGTCCGCCAGGAACGCCCGTACGGTGCGCCGCAGTTCCTCCTGCTCGTCGCTGAACGCGAAGTCCATGTGTGACCGCTCCTCTCCGGTTCAGCGGCCGGCGCGCGCCGCGATGATCTTCTCGACGATCGCGATGTGGTCCGGTGCGTGCATGCTGTCCCGCTCGGCGAGCAGGGCCGGTTCCAGTACGGCGGCGATGGCCTGCTCCAGATGCAGGTTCACCGCCCGCTTGGTCTCCCGCAGCGCCTGGCCGGGCAGCTTGGCCAGCCGCCCGGCGAGATCCATGGCTTCGGCCATGAGCTTGTCGTCCGGCACGACACGGTTGGCGATGCCCAGCCGGACCGCCTCCTGAGGGGACACTCGGTCACCGAGGAACAGCAGTTCCTTGGCCCGGGCGAGGCCCACGAGCAGCGGAAGTACGAGCGCGCCGCCGTCCCCCGCGACCAGGCCGACCTGGACATGCGGATCCGCGATGTGGGCGCCCTCGGCGATCAGCACGAGGTCACTGAGCAGGGCCAGGCTGCACCCGAGGCCGACCGCGGGGCCGTTCACCGCCGCGATGACCGGGAGCGGGCAGCGGACCATGCCCAGGATGATCCGCCGGGCCTCGTCGACGTTCTGCTCGCGAAAGGCGGCATCCCGCTGGACCCGGGTCATGATGTCGAAGTTGCCTCCGGCGCTGAACGCCCGGCCGCGCCCGGTGAGTACCACCACCCGCGCCTCCGGATCGGCCGCGACCTCGTCCCACACCGACGCGAGTCCCGAATGCAGCTCCTCGCTCATCGAGTTGAGCTGGTCCGGCCGGTTCAGCTCGATCAGCCGGACCGGCCCGCGGGCCGTCACCACCAGATCCGTCATCGCCACCGCCATCAGCCAGGAGAAAGTCATCAATGAGTCAGTAGAGTTGAATGCTATAACTAATTAAGCTGACTGGGAACCGTCACGGTGATCGACCGCGGAGGACGCGCATGCCGGAGCAGGAGTACGAGACCGTACGAGCCGAGGTGGCGGACCGCGTTCTCACCGTCACGCTCAACCGGCCGGAGAAGCTGAACGCCTTCAACCCGCAGATGATGCGGGACCTCATCGACGTACTGGACTCCGCCGAAGCCGACGACGACGTACGCGTGATCGTCGTGACCGGCGCCGGACGGGGTTTCTGCGCGGGCGCCGACGTCAGCTCCGGCGGCGGCTCCTTCGACCACCGCAGGGCAGGTGCCTGGCATCGGGACACCGGCGGTCAGGTGGCCCTGCGGCTGTTCTCCTGCACCAAGCCGGTCATCGCCGCGATCAACGGCCCGGCGGCGGGCGTGGGCGCGAGCATGACGCTGCCGATGGACATCCGGCTGGCGTCCGCCTCCGCGAAGTTCGGCTTCGTCTTCGCGCGTCGCGGCATCGTGCCGGAGTCGGCCGCGAGCTGGTTCCTGCCGCGAGCCGTGGGCATGCAGCGGGCCATGGAGTGGGTGGCCACGGGCCGGGTCTTCGGCCCCGACGAGGCGCTGGCGGCCGGGCTCGTACGCTCCGTCCACCCGCCGGAGGAACTGCTCCCGGCGGCGTACGAACTCGCCCGCGAGATCGCCGAGAACACCTCCGCGATCTCCGTCGCCCTGTCGCGCCAGATGATGTGGCGGATGCTCGGCGAGCCCCACCCCATGACCGCGCACCGGCTCGACTCGCGGATCATGAGCCAGATCGGCGGCGGCCCGGACCCCACGGAGGGCATCGAGTCCTTCCTCGCCAAGCGCCCACCCGAGTTCCCGGGCCGGGTGAGCAAGGACATGCCACCGGTCTACCCCTGGTGGCAGGACGAGGAGTTCCGCCCCCTCGGGGAGCAGGAAGGGGAGACCGAATGACGGACTTCGACTACATCGTCGTGGGCGCGGGCTCGGCGGGCTGCGTACTCGCCGACCGCCTCTCCGAGGACCCGAAGACGACTGTGCTGCTGATCGAGGCCGGGGGCAGGGACTCCAGCCCGCTGATCAAGATGCCCAAGGGGTTCGGCAAGCTGCTCGGGGATCCCCGGTTCACCTGGCACTACCCCGTCGAGCCGGTGGGTCCGAGCCGTCGCGTCGAGCAGTGGGCCCGAGGCAAGGCGCTCGGCGGATCGAGCTCGGTCAACGGCATGGTCTACAACCGCGGTGACCGTGCCGACTACGACGAACTGGAGCGGCTCGGCAACCCCGGCTGGGGCTGGGACACGATGCTGCCGGTCTTCAAGCGGATTGAGAACAACGAACTCGGCGCCTCGGACGTCCGGGGGTCCGGCGGACCGCTGCACATCTCCACCGCGCCGGAGCGGGAACCGCTCTGCGAGGAGGCCATCGCGTCCGGAACCGGGCTCGGTTGGACACATACGGACGACCTCAATGCCAGCGACGACGAACGCATCGGCTATGCCATGGCCACCATCAAGAAGGGGCAGCGGTTCAGCGCCGCGCGCGCCTTCCTGCACCCGGTCGAGGACCGTACGAACCTGACGGTGGCCGTGGACACCGAGGTCACCAAGGTCCTGATCGAGAACGGCAGGGCCGTCGGCGTACGCACCCGGCACAAAGGACAGGAGACCGACGCCCGCGCCCGGCGCGAAGTGATCCTGTCCGCGGGCAGTATCGCCACGCCGAAGATCCTCCAGCTGTCGGGCATCGGTCCGGCCGAGACGCTGAAGGCGGCGGGCGTCGACGTCCTGGTCGACAGTCCGCACGTGGGCGGCAGGCTGCGCGAACACCGCTGTTTCGTCGTTCAGTACCGGCTGACGGACAATCTCGGCTACAACAAGGCGCTCAGCAGCCCGCTGCGGCAGGCCCTCTCCGGAGCGAAGTACCTGACGCGACGCCGGGGACCGCTGGCCGCGCCGGCCTTCGACGTGATCGCCTTCTTCAAGACGCGACCTGAACTGCCGCGCCCCGACGCACAGTTGCTGATAGCGCCGGTCTCCCTGGCGCCGGAGGTCCCCGGCAAGGAGACCGAGGTCGAGTCGGAACCCGGGGTGATGGGCCTCGGGTACATCCTGCGGCCCACCGCCGAAGGAAGCCTGCACATCACCTCGGACGACCCCGAGGCGCCGCTCGCCATCACGCCGAACTACTACGGGTCCGAGCACGACCGCACGGTGGGCACGGCTCTCTTCCGCAGGATGCGGGAGCTCTTCGAGGCCGAACCGATCGCCGGCCGGATCCGGTCGGAAACCCTGCCGGGGCCGGGCGTACAGGACGACCAGGAGATCATCGACGCCGGGCTCGACCACGGCCGTTGCGGCTACCACGCCGTCGGCACCTGCGCGATGGGGCCGGCCGAGGACGACGTCGTCGACTCGCAGCTGCGGGTGCGCGGTGTGGAGGCGCTGCGGGTCGTCGACTGCTCGGTGATGCCGACCATGGTGTCCGGCAATCTCAACGGACCGGTCATGGCGATGGCCTGGCGAGCGTCGGACTTCATCCTCGACCGGGGGTGAGCAGGGGGGGGGCACGTTGCGCGGATACCGCGCCGTGCCCCAAAGCGACGAATGCGACGGATCCGAGGACGTATCCGACGACGGAGATATGGCCGAAACATTGTCGTAGTCTCCCCGAAGTGTTACGGTCCCGACGGCGTTCATTCAGTTGAATGCGCTATATCATTCATCGCCCGGACGGTGACCATGAACGATGGTCTGTACGAGTCTCTTCGTGGTGTCGAATGGGGTGTCGCCACCGCCGACAGTGTCGCGGCGCCCCAGCCCCCGCCGGACAGCGGCGGGCACTTCCAGCAGTGGACCGATGACATCCACCAGCTGGTCGGAGCCGATGCGACGACGTACAGGGCGGTCGCGGGCTGGCCGCAACTCCAGCCCGACGGCCCCGGCAGTTGGGACCGGGCAGCCCTGGACCGCTGCGACCGTACGCTCGACTCCCTGCTCGCGCAGGGCCTGCGGCCCGGCCTCACCCTGCTCAACCTCGCGCTGCCGCCCTGGCTGGAAGCCTCCGGGGGCTGGCTGGAGCGCGGCACCGCGCAGTACTTCGCCGAGTACGCCGCCGAGATGGGCCGCCGCTTCGGCGACCGGGTCACCCGCTGGATCACCTCCACCGATCTGGCGCGCCCCTCGCTCGCGGACCGCGTGGCCGGAATGTACTGCGCCGACCGCCGCGCCGGCATGGCGGGCATGCCCGCGGTCCACCATGTGCTGCTGGCCAACGGGCTCGCGACCCAGGCGCTCCGAGCGGCCGGCGTGAGCGGCCGCATCGGGACCACGGTCACGCTCGTCGGCGGACACGCGGCCACGGACGACCCGTACGACCGCCTCGCCGTGGAGCGTCTGGAGAGCTGGACCAACCGCCTCTTCCTCGACCCGCTGCTCCTCGGCGAGCACATGGTCACCGAGGACGACCTCTCGCCGATCGAGGCGACCGGCTGCGTACGCCCCGGCGACCTGGAGACCATCGCCACCGCACAGGACCTGCTGGGCCTGTCCTGGACCTCGCCCTTCCGCGTCACGGCACCCGAGAACCTTGCCCGAGTACTTCCGGCCATGATCCGCTTCCGCGCCCTCAACGAGGTGAACCGGCTGCTCGTGGGTCTCGGATTCGCGGTGATCCCCTTCGAGGACGTACAGACGACCGCGTACGGCTGGCCCATCGTCCCGGAGGCACTCGCCGACGCCGTCGCGGGCCTGCACGACCTGTACGCGGAACTCCTGCCGCCCCTGTCCATCGTCGACAACGGCATGGGCGATCTGGACCTGGTCGACGACGAGGGACGCTGCGACGACGCCCGGCGCCGGGCCCTGCTGCGGGCCAAACTCACCTGGCTGGGCGGCGTGATCGCCCGGGGCGTCGACGTGCACGGCTACGAGTACTGGTCGGTGCTCGACGACCTGGAGGCGAAGTTCCGCTACAGCCGGCTCTACGCCATGGCCGTACCGGACCACGAACTTCCGCCGCAGCCGCCGATCCCCTCGGACTGGGTGCGCACCAAGACGTTCGGCGGGGCGGACGGGGCCTGTCGGCACCCGGCCGGTCTCGCCCTGGTGCCGTCCGCCGCTGCTCGCGCTCAGAGCGTCGTGGCCCCGTAGTCCTTGCCGCGGATCAGCCGCACGGGGGTGTAGACGAGCACGTCCTCGTCGCGCTGGTTGCGTACGGTGATCCGGCTGGTCACGACGCCGCGGCCGGGTTTGCTGGACGGACGCGAGTCCGTGGTCTCCACGACTGCGTAGAGAGTGTCGCCCACGTACACAGGCCCGCGCACGGTCAGTTCCATGTGCATGAAGGCCAGACCGGTGCCGTGCAGCACGTTCGTCTGCAGGACAAGACCTTCGGCGATGCAGTAGGTCAGCCCGCCCGGGACGAGCCGTCCCGTGTAACCGCCCTCCGCGGCGTGCGTGGCGTCCCAGAACAGCGGCTCGTTGAAGCCGCCCCAGGTGATGAAGTTGACCAGATCGGTCTCGGTGATGGTGCGGCGGGCGGTCCGGAAGATCTGGCCCTTCGGCATGTCCTCGTAGGTCAACCCCCTTACCAGCGGGGGTATTTCGGTGGTCGCGGCAGTGGCGGTGGTGTGCTCGGACGTCATCGCGGGCTCCTCATGCATCCATGGGTCACGTAGTCACGTGGGTCAGAGATCGATCGGGTGCTTGTCGGCCACACCCTCGAAGTCCGGGGCGCGCTTCTCCCGGTGGGCGGCCAGACCTTCCGCGACCTCGTGCCCGCCGAACCCGAAGAACTCCAGCCCGAGCGAGGCCTCGAAGATCGGCTGGGCCGTGCGGTACCAGTGGTTGAGGGACCGCTTCGTCCAGCTGATGGCACTGGCGGAACCGGCCGCGAGGGTCGTCGCGATGCGCAGGCCCTCGGCGTGCACCTGCTCGTCGTCCACGCACTTGGAGACCAGACCGATGCGCTCGGCCTCCGCCCCCGTGAGCGCCTCGCAGGTCAGCAGGTAGTACTTGGCCTTGGCCATCCCGCACAGCAGCGGCCAGCAGATCGCCGCGTGGTCACCGGCCGCGACCCCGAGCCGGGTGTGTCCGTCGACGATCTTCGCCTTGCGCCCGGCCACGGAGATGTCGGCCAGCATGCCGATGACCAGGCCCGCGCCCACGGCCGGACCGTGGATCGCGGAGACCACCGGCTTGGAGCAGTTGATCACCCCGTACACCATGTCCCGGGCCTCCCGCATCACCCGGGCGCGCACCGAGTACTCCTCGGTCAGGGCCTCGATGGAGTCGAAGGTCCCGCCCGCCGAGAACGCCTTGCCGGCGCCCTGGACCAGTACCGCGCGTGTCTCCTCGTCCCGGTCGATCACCGGCCATATGTCGGCCAGTTCGCCGTGCATCCGCGGATCGACCGCGTTGAGATTCGGGCCGTCCAGCACTATGCGGAGGACCCCGGGCGCGGGCCGCTCGAAGGTCAGGCTCGTGAACGCGTCATAGCGGTCGGTCACATCGCACCCCTGGTTCATTCAGCGCCGGTTCATTCAGTATGGATACTATAATTATCTAACTGTATCGTGAATGGGTAGCGCCCCGGCAACATCGGGGAACGGGCCGCACCGGGACGGGAAGGCGCCATGGATCTCACCTTCGGCTTCGGCGAGGAGCAGGACGAACTGCGCAAGGTCGTCCGCTCCTTCCTCGCCAGACACTCCACCGAGGCCGACGTACGCCGCCTGGCAGCCGACCCGAAGGGCTACGACCGGGTCGTATGGCGACGGATGGCCACGGAACTCGGGCTCCAGGGGCTCGCCATCCCCGAGGAGTACGGCGGTTCGGGCTTCGGTTACGCCGAACTCGGCATCGTCTTCGAGGAGACGGGCCGCGCCCTGCTCTGCGCCCCCTACTTCGCCACCGTGGCCCTCGCCGCCGAGGCACTCCTGCGCTGCGACGACGAAGCGGCCCGCCACGACTACCTGCCGGGCATCGCCTCCGGCGACACCATGGCCACCCTCGCCCTGACCGAGGCGGCCGGCCGCTGGGACGAGCCGGGCGTCCGGCTCAACGCCTGTGAGGAGGGCGGGAGTTGGCAGCTGACCGGCATGAAGGCGTACGTCCCCGACGGCCACCTCGCCGATCTGCTGCTGGTCGCCGCCCGCACGCCCTCCGGCGTCAGCCTCTTCGCCGTCGAGAGCGATGCACCGGGCGTCACCCGCACCGCGCTCCCCACCCTCGACCAGACCCGCAAGCAGGCACAGGTCGACTTCGCCGACACCCCCGCCCGGCTGCTGGGCACCGAGGGCGCGGCCTGGCCGGCGATCGAGCGCACCCTCGCCACCGCCTCCGTACTGCTGGCCGCCGAACAGGTCGGGGGAGCCGCCGCCGCACTGGACGCCGCCGTGGCGTACGCCAAGATCCGCGTCCAGTACGGGCGGGCCATCGGCTCGTTCCAGGGGATCAAGCACAAGTGCGCCGACATGCTGGCCGAGATCGAGTCGGCCCGCTCGGCGGCGTACGGCGGGCTGTGGGCGCTCGACGCGGGGGACGAGGCGGAGATCGCGATCGCCGCGGCCCTCGCCCAGGCCTTCTGCTCGGAGGCGTATGCCGTGGTCGCGAGCGAGAACATCCAGGTGCACGGCGGAATCGGCTTCACCTGGGAGCACCCCGCGCACCTCTACTTCAAGCGGGCCAAGAGCTCCGAGGTGCTGCTCGGCACGCCCTCGTACCACCGGGAGCTGCTCGCCACCCGGCTCGGCATCTGAATCCCCTGGAGGAAGCAAGCATGGAGCTGGACTTCGGCCCCGCGGTACGGGACTTCCGGGACGAGCTGCGCGACTGGCTGGCGGAGCACCTGGTGGGGGAGTTCGCCGCACACCGGGGGGTGGGCGGCCCCACCGACGGCGCGGCCTGGGACGTCCGCCTCGCCTGGGACCGCGAGCTGTCCGCAGGGAACTGGCTGGGCATCAGCTGGCCGCGCGAGTACGGCGGACGCGGGCTCGGACTCCTTGAGGAGATCGTCTTCGAGTACGAGTACGCGCGCGCCAACGCCCCGTACCGCGCGACCGGCAACGCCCTCGACCTGCTCGGCCCGATGCTGCTCGCGATGGGCAGCGAGGAGCAGAAGAAGCGCTTCCTGCCGCCGATCCTCGCCGTCGAGGAGCTGTGGGGGCAGGGCTTCAGCGAACCGGGCGCCGGTTCCGATCTGGCGTCCGTACGCACCAGGGCCGAGCGTGATGGCGACGACTGGGTGGTCAACGGGCAGAAGGTGTGGACCTCCTTCGGGATCCACGCCGACTGGCTCTATGCGCTCGTCCGCACCGACCCGGACTCCCAGCGGCACAAGGGGCTGAGCATGCTGCTCGTCCCCGCCGACCAGCCGGGCGTGGACATCCGGTCGATCCGCAACCTGGCGGGTCAGGAGGAGTTCGCCGAGGTCTTCTTCTCCGACGCCCGCACCGGCGCGGACATGGTGGTGGGCGAGGTGGGCCAGGGCTGGCGCACCGCGATGGGCACCCTCGGTATCGAACGCGGCACCACGCTCCTTCCCCAGCAGCTCACCTTCGAGCGGGAGGCCGACGCCCTGATCGAGCTGGCCCGCGAACGCGGCGCGTTGCACGACCCCATGCTGCGCCGCCGGATCGTGGACGCCTGGATCTCCGTACGCATCATGCGCACCACCAACATGCGGACCGTCGCCGAACTGGTCGCGGGCCGCACCCCCGGAGCGCAGTCCACCACGGCGAAGCTGTACGCCTCGACACGGCACCAGCAACTGGGCCATCTCGCCATGGAGTTGGCGGGACCGGCCGGACAGATCATCGGCGAGGACTACGAACTCGACACCCGGCAGCGCTCGTTCCTGCTCTCCCTCGCGGAAACCATCTACGGCGGCTCCAGCGAGATCCAGCGCAACATCATCGGCGAGCAACTCCTCGGCCTGCCCAAGGACTCACGGCCATGAGCCCAACCGACATCCGCGCTCTCGAGGACCGCATCGACCGCATCGAATCACAGCTCGCCATCCAGCAACTCCCCATCCGCTACGCCCTCGCCGTGGACGCCCGCGACCTCGACGCCTGGACCGGCTGCTTCCGCCCCGACGTCGACATGGGCCGCCACGGCCGGGGCCGACAGGTCCTGCGCGACCACATCGAGCCCCAACTACGCGGCTTCCACCGCTCCGTTCACCAGATCTGCGGCCACCGCATCGAGTTCACCGGCCGCGACACCGCGACCGGCGCGGTCTACTGCCGGGCCGAGCACGAGGTGGGGGAGCGGTGGATCGTGATGGCGATCTGCTACTGGGACGAGTACGCGCGGGTGGACGGCGAGTGGTACTTCTCCCGCCGCCGTGAACAGCACTGGTACGCGGCCGATGTCACCGAGCGGCCCCAAGCGGTGGACTTCAAAGGCTGGGAGGGCGCCGGAAATCCGGCACTGCCGGACGCCTTCCCCTCGTGGGCACCCTTCTGGAAGGAGACGACGTGACGGAGCGACGCACACGGCTGGCCGGGAAGGTGGCCCTGGTCACCGGAGGCGGGCAGGGCGTGGGACGCGGGATCGCGCTCGCGCTGGCCGCCGAGGGTGCGGCGGTGGTGATCTCGGGCCGTACCGAGAGCAAGCTGAAGGACACGGCCGCCGAGATCGCCGAGCGCGGCGGGCGGGCGTACACCGTGGCCGGTGACGTCGGCGAGCGCGATGACGTCGACCGCATGGTGGCTCAGACGGTACGGGAGTTCGGCGCGCTGGACGTCCTCGTCAACAACGCCCAGTCGTCGGTGCAGCGCAAGCTGGAGAAGACCTCGTACGACGATGTCGAACTCACCTACCGCAGCGGCCCGTTGGCGACCTTCCACGCGATGCAGGCCGCGCTGCCTCACCTCAAGGCGAGCCGGGGCAGCGTCGTGAACCTCGGCTCCTCCGCCGCGGTGCAGGGCGATCCGACGTTCGGCGCGTACGCGATGGCCAAGGAGGCGATCCGCGGGCTGAGCCGGGTGGCCGCGCGGGAGTGGGGCCCGTACGGAATCCGGGTCAACGTCGTCTGCCCGGCCGCCCTGAGCCCGGCCGCGGAGGACTACCTCGCCGCCCACCCGGAGAAGGCCGGACCGCTGTACGCCGGGATCCCGCTGGGCCGCCTCGGCGACCCCGAGACGGACATCGGCCGGGCCGTGGCCGCGCTGGTCAGCGAGGACATGGCCTATCTGACCGGCGCGACACTGATGCTGGAGGGCGGCCGGACGCTGATCGGCTGACGGACGGCCACCCGTATGGTCAACCAGGCCGTGCGGACGACCATCCAGGTCGTCCGCACGGCCACTCAGTCGTTATACGACGCCCCGCGCCCGCAGCTCGACGAGCTGATCCTCCGTCACCCCGGCCAGTCGGCCCAGGACTTCGGCGGTGTGCTCACCCAGCGAGGGCGGCGGGGCGTAGTCCTCGACGGGGGTCGCCGAGAGCCGGATGGGGTTGGCGAGGAGCGACAGCCGCCCCGACACCGGGTCCTCGACCTCCAGCAGCATCTCCCTGTGCTGGACCTGCGGGTCGGCGAAGACCTCGGGCAGTTCGTTGATCGGGCCGGCCGGGACATCGTGCGCGTCGAACGCGGCCAGCCACTCGTCCCTTGTTCTGGTCCGCAGGATCTCCTCCAGTACGGGCACGATCTCGTCCCGGTGGGTGATCCGTGCGGCGGTCGTGGCGAACCGCGGATCCTGGAGCAGTTCGCCGTGGTCGACCGCCGCGCAGAAGGCCGCGAACTGCTTGTCGTTGCCGGCGACGACGAAGATGGGCTTGTCCTCGCACTGGAACGCCTGGGACGGGATCCCGCCGTAGCCGCCGTTGGCCCGGCGCCGCGGGACCTCGCCGGAGACCAGGTAGTTCATCGCGAAGTGCGAGAGCGTGGCGAGCCCGCAGTCCAGCAGGGAGAGGTCGATGAACTGGCCCTCGCCGGTGACGTCCCGGTGCCGCAGGGCCGCGAGGATCGCGGTGGACGCGTACAGCCCGGTGAGGATGTCGATCATGCTGATGCCGACCTTCATCGGCTCCTCCGGATGCCCTGAGACGCTCATCATCCCGGACATGGCCTGGAAGATGCCGTCGTAGCCGGGGCGAGAGGCGTACGGGCCGGTCTGCCCGAAACCGGTGACGGAGAGGTAGACCAGCCGGGGGTTGAGTGCGCGCAGGCTCTCCTGGTCGAGGCCGTACTTCGCCAGCGTGCCCGCGCGGAAGTTCTCGACGACGACGTCCGAGCACGCGGCCAGCGAGCGGATCAACTCCTGCCCCTCCGCGGTGGCGTGATTGACGGTGACCGACTTCTTGTTGCGGTTGCAGGCGAGGAAGAACGCGGCGGTGTCCGTCGGCTCGCCGCCACGGTCGGTGAGGAACGGAGGCCCGTACGTCCGCGAGTCGTCGCCGACTCCGGGGCGCTCGATCTTGATCACCTCCGCGCCCAGGTCGGCCAGCGTCTGGGTGGCGAGTGGCGCCGCGAGGATACGGGACAGATCGAGGACGCGGATCCCGGCCAGGGCGGTCGACGGCATCAAGGCCTCCCGTTCAAGATGAATGAGTTATATAAATAATACATACGTGAGGCGCGGAGTGTGGCCTCATGATTGCTTCAACTATCCAAATCATGTAACTATATGGCGCTGGGTTGCGGAGCCGGAGACTGGAGGGTGCGCGGATGACCGTCACGGCGAGGACCCTCACCGACCAGGAACAACGCGAGCGCCGCGAGTGGTTCCGGGCCCGCTGGGAACGCGGGGTCAAGTTCAACCGCAGCGCCGGTATGCGCGTCCTGCGCTGGGACCCGGACGGCATCGAGATGACGATGCCCTTCACCGAGGCGCTCTCGGCCCACGAAGGCGTCTTCCACGGCGGAGTCGTCTCGGCGCTGATCGACACCGCGGGCTCGGGAGCCGTGATCGCCGGCCATGACTTCACCAAGGGCAGCCTGCTCAGCACCGTCTCCATGTCGGTGCAGTACCTCGCGCCCGCCCGCGGCCACGAGGCCATCGCGTACGCGCGCTGCGTCCGACGCGGGAGCCGACTGCACTTCGCCGAGGTCGACGTACGCATGCCGGACGGCCGGGTCTGCGCCCGGGGTCAGGTGGTGGTGAGCATCTCCGGGGAGCGAGCCGGTGTCGGCGACCCCGTCGAACCCTTTGCCGAGGAGTGACACACGATGACCGAACAGCCCACAGAAGACCTGGTGTTGTACGAGGTCGACGAGGACGGTGTCGCCACCGTGACCCTCAACCGGCCCGAGCGCAAGAACGCCTGGAGCATCCCCATGGAGCAGCGGTTCTTCGCGCTCCTGGACGAGGCCGCCGCCGACCCCGCCGTCCGCGTGGTCATCATCACCGGGGCGGGCAGGGCGTTCTGCCCCGGCATGGACGTCCAGCGCCTTGAGCAGAACGCCCAGCCCGGCCAGTCCCTCAACCTCCAGGCCCGCGTGCCCATGTACAGCCGGCGCAACATGCCGAAGCCCCTGATCGCCGCCGTCAACGGCGCCTGCGCGGGCATCGGCCTCATCCAGGCGCTGATCTGCGACGTCCGCTTCGCCGCCCGCGGCGCCCGCTTCACCACCGCCTTCACCCGGCGCGGACTGGCCGGCGAGTACAACATGCCGTACGTGCTCCCGCGCGTCATCGGCCTGGAGAACGCGCTCGACCTGCTGCTCTCCGGCCGCGTCTTCGACGCCGACGAAGCCAAGGAACTGGGCCTTGTCAGCCGCGTCGTCGAACCGGACCAACTCCTCGACGCCGCCCGCGCGTACGCCCGCGACATCGCCCGCAACTGCTCCCCGCGCGCCATGGCCGTCGTACGCCACCAGGTGTACGGCGACCTCGACCGCGGCTTCACCGACGCCCTGGCCCGCAGCTACTCGGCGATGGAGTTCTTCGCGGGCTCGCCGGACTTCCGCGAAGGAGTGGCGAGCTTCGTGGAGAAACGGGAGCCCAAGTTCGAGGGCCTGCCCCCGGACTTCGACCCGGACGAGGCGACACGCGACGCCTTCCTCCCGTACTGACGCCAACTGGCGCCTGCCAGACGCTTATTGACCACGAGGAGCACGAACGATGACAGGGCAGCCGTTCCCCGTCGAAGCCGGGCACATCATGATGTTCGCCCGGGCCATCGGCGACGAGAACCCGGCGTACGAGCATCTCGCCCCGCCGACCTTCACTTGGGCGAGCGCCCACTTCGACCCTGACTACCACCTGCGGCCGAAGCCCGGCCAGGAGTGGTTCGGCTCCGGAGGCGGTCCGGGGGTGATGCCGGAGGGCGGCGGAGGGCTGCACGCCGAGCAGCACTTCGAGTACCACCGTCCGGTACGCGTCGGAGAGACGCTGTACGCCCACACCGTGCCGGGCCGCAGTTGGGAGAAGCAGGGCCGCACGGGGCGCCTGCTGTTCAGTGAACGCATCACCGAGTACCGGGACGCCGACGGCGAACCGGTCGTCAGCGCCCGGACCGTGGCCGTCGTGCCCGAAGGTCCCGCCACCCCCAAGTCCGAGGAACCGGCCACCGGTGCCACCGGGAAGGA
This sequence comes from Streptomyces yerevanensis, assembly GCF_000716805.1. Lineage (NCBI taxonomy): Bacteria > Bacillati > Actinomycetota > Actinomycetes > Kitasatosporales > Streptomycetaceae > Streptomyces > Streptomyces yerevanensis. The sequence goes on from NZ_JNWJ01000002.1 coordinate 286,187, forward strand.
CGACGCCTGATGAGCCCGTACGTGGATGACATCAAGGTCGGCGAGAGCCGCGAGAGCGTGCTCGTCGACGATCTCAAGCGCACCCGGATCGTCCAGTATGCGGGCGCCTCCGGCGACTTCAACCCGCTCCACACCGACCACGTCTTCGCCACCGAAACCGCTGGCTACCCCGGCGTCTTCGCCCACGGCATGATGACGATGGGCATGACCGGACGGGTCCTCACCGACTGGGTCGGCATCGAGCCACTGCTGAGCTACGGGGTGCGCTTCAAGGCGCAGGTCTGGCCCGGCGACACCCTGACCGCCACGGCGACCGTCGAGTCCATCGAGGACACGCCCACCGGACCGGTCGCCCAGTTCTCGCTGCGTACCGTCAACCAGCACGGTGCCGAGGTGGTCACCGGCACCGCGACGGTCCGCCTGGAGTCCTGACATGGCCGACCCGTCAGCGGTTGACCACTCGGCGGTCGACCACACGCTGGTGGCGCCCGAGGCCGTGGGCGTCGACCCGCACCGGCTCGACGTACTGCTGCGCCGCATCAGGCTCGAAGTGGAGCACGGCCCGCTCCCGTCGGCGCAGGTCGCCGTCGCCAGGGGCGGCCGGCTGGTGGCGTACGAGACCTGGGGTGACGCGGACCCCGGCACCCGCTACATCCTGCAGTCCGTCGGCCGCTCGATCGTCGCCGGCGCCGTGTGGAAGCTGATGGGCGACGGCCTGCTCGACATCGGCGAGCAAGTCGCCGCGATCATCCCGGAGTTCGCACCGAACGGGAAGGAGGCGGTCACGGTCGAGCAGGTGCTCACCCACACCGCCGGATTCCCCTTCGCACCGCTGGGCTACCCGAAGATGCTCGACCGGGAGCAGCGGCTCGCCGCCTTCGGCCGCTGGCGCCTCGACTACCCGCCGGGCAGCCGCTTCCAGTTCCATCTCACCTCGGCTGCCTGGCTGATCGCCGAGATCACCGAGCGGCGTACGGGGCTGGCCTTCGCCGACTACCTGCGCGAGCGGATCGTACGGCCGCTGGGCCTGACCTCGATCGAACTGGGCGTCCCCGTCGACCGTCAGCCCGGCACGGTCGCTCCGATGACCGCCACCGACCGCACCGACGACGACCAGGAACCCGACCCCTGGGGACCCTGGTACCTGTCCGACCCGCGGGTGCTGGCGGCGGGCGAACCCAGTCACGCACTCGTCGCCACCGCCGCCGATGTCGCCCTGTACTTCCAGGCGTTGGAGCACTCGGGCCTGTGGAAGCCGGAGGCGGTGGCCGAGGGCACCAGGATCCGGCTGACCGAGCATCCCCACGGCGACCAGCTCTACGGCGGTGGTGGCAGCCGGCGTACGAGTATGGGACTGTTCGTCACCGTCGCCGGCCCCGACGCGGGAAGCCAACTTCCCTCCACCGGCTCGCCGTTGCTCTTCGGGAGTGCCGGAGCGGCGTACCAACTGGGCTTCATGGACCCGGAGACGGGTCTGTCCTTCGCTCTGCTGAGCAACGGCTACCCGCTCGCCGGTTACGACCACTCACGGCGCGGCACCGCACTGCTCACCAACATCGCGAACCTGGCGGCGGACCTGGTCGACTGACCGGGCCCGCCGCCAGGCGGGGACTTGCGGGACTGAACGCTCAGCGGCTCACCAGCTGCTGGGCGTTGTTGTACATGATGTCGTCCTGCACCGACTCGTCCAGCTCCGCGATGAGCTTGCGGTAGTCGGCGGGGTTCGCGATGCCCTCGGCGTGCGGGTAGTCCGAGCCCATGACCAGCGACTCGTGATAGCCGAGCCGCTTCACCAGGCCGGGGATGTCGTCCTCGGGGTAGGGCACCACGCGGATGTGCTTGCGGAACACCTGGCTGGGCCGCTCCGACAACTGCCCGCCGATCCATGGCCCGTTGCGGCCCATGCCCCGGCTCTTGTCCATGTGCCGGACGAAGTGCGGCACCCACTCGGCGCCGAACTCCGAGACCAGGACGTTGACGTCGGGGAATCGCTCGAAGAGGTTGTCGAAGATGAGCGCGGAGAGCGTCTCCTCGATCGGGCGCTGGCCGTAGGTGTTCATCCACTGCCAGGCGGACATACGGAAGTGGATCGGGTTCGGGTCGTGACCCCAGGCCGGGGCGACATGCGAGTTGTAGTAGAACTCGCTGATGTGGTAGCAGACGCTGGCCTTGGCCTCGTTGACCAGCTTCCAGAACGGGTCGAAGTACGGGTCGCCCGGTGAGCGGCCGTACTGGGGCCCCGTCGGCAGCATGATGAACCGGGCGCCCTTCTCCAGGACGAACTCCAGCTCCTTCACCGCGCTGTCGAGGTCGCGCAGCGAGAGCAGGGCGGGGGTGTAGATACGGTCCTGGTGGTTGAAGCCCCAGACCTCGTCCATATAGCGGTTGAACGAGTGGTAGTTGGCGTAGAGCGGCTCGACGCCGCGTACGTACTCCTCGGCGACCAGGGCCCAGCCGCCCGGATACATGATCGTCTGGTCCAGGCCCTGCTCGTCCATGACCCGCAGCCGGGCCTCACGGTTCTGGTACGCCTCGTGCATCGGCTCGAACTGGTACGTCTCCTCCGGGTTGCCCGAGGCCATCGCCTTGAGCATCTCCTTGAGCGAGCCGGGCCGGTAGACCTGCCCGAACTCCGGCTCCAGACAGACCACGATCCTGTCTCCCGCGAGGATGACCTCACGGCCGTCCGGCAGCGTCACGGGGGCCACGGCCTGACCGAGGTACTCCTTGGGGAGGTAGCGGGTGAAGGAGTCCCGCTCCTCGTACATGTGCTGGTCGCAGTCGAAGATCCGCTTACGCTGTTCGGCCATCGCCATCGCCGTTGCCTCCCGACCCAGAGCTATTCAGTGCGCCTCCTATAATTATCTAACTGTTTCAAGAGTGCAAGGGAGTGGCGGGACCGGAGCGGCGGGCGCCGGACGTGGTTCGGACATGCCGCGGGCCCGCCGGTCGGCCGGCGGGCCCGTGTGCGGGATGTGAATCCCTTGATCGGTGGGTCTCTCGGTCAGTCGATGAGCTCCAGGACCGTCTTCGGTCCCGCCGAGTTGACGACGTCGTCCGCGCTGGAGATGTGGCGCTGCCACAGCTTCTCGGCCTCGTCCGCCTTGCCCGACTCGATCAGGCCCACCAGCCGTACATGCGCACGGTGGCCCTTGAGGGCCTGGGTCTTCTGGGTCTCCGTGTCGACGGCGGCAGCGGTGTACGAGGCGTTGGCGCGGTCGACGATGTTGCGCAGCATGCCGCAGAGCAGGATCAGGGTCTGGTTGCCGGTCAGTTCGACCAGCAGGGCGTGGAAGGCGTCCTGGGCGTCGACCAGGGCGAGCGGATCGTCGAGTACGGCCTTCTCGGCGGCCACCGCCTCACGCAGCCGCTTGATGTCGCCTGCCGTGTGCTTGGCGGCGAGCTGGCGCGCGCACGGCGGCTCGATCATCGCCGCCGCGCGGTAGACGTCGCCCAGGGTGGCGCCGCGGTATTCCAGGATCAGACCGGCGAAGCGGGCCGCGACATCGGAGTCCGGCGCGCTCACCCGGGCGCCGCCGTGCGCTCCGCGGCGCACCGTGATCAGCGACTCGGACTCCAGTACGCGGAAGGCCTCGCGCAGCGTCGGCCGGGAGATGCCGAACTGCTCCATCAGCCCTGACTCCGGCGGCAGCGCGTCGCCGGGCTTCAGTTCGCCGCGTACGATCTGACGGCGCAGATGTCCGGCGACCAGCTCGGCCGTCTTCGGAACACGCACCTGGCGCCCGACGCGTGCGCGGGAGGGTACGGGCACGGTGGGTACTTCTGCTGCGCCGGCTGCCTCGGCCACGACGGACTCTCCTCGTTTGTGATCATCCCGTCCACTTTGCCTGATATAGCAAAATGAATCTTCTTAGTACACCGAGGGTACCAGGTCAAGAGCTGGGTGATCATCGCCTTGTCCGTACCTGATCTGGCGTCGGGAGGGCGGGTGGTATATAGATGATTCATCTAGCTATACCGTTGACAGGCCCTCACGGGAGTGACCTCGATGACCGAGAACCCGACCCCGGTGATCCTCACCGAACTGACCGGCGACGGGGTCATGCTGCTCACCCTGAACCGGCCCGAGCGGCACAACGCCTGGACCCTGGAGATGGAGCTGCTCTACAACGAGCTGTTCGACCGAGCCGAAGTGGATCCGGCGGTACGGGCCGTCGTCCTCACCGGTGCGGGCCGCAGCTTCTGCCCGGGCATGGACATCAGCGTGCTGGACGGGGCGTCCTCCGGGGCCCGGCCCTGGCCGACCGACCAATTGCCGCCGCGCACCCGGCCGATGACCTTCCCGAAGCCCGTCGTGGCGGCCGTCAACGGCGCCTGCGCCGGGATCGGCTTCAACCAGGCCGTGATGTGCGATGTGCGGTTCGCCGTGCCCGGAGCCAAGTTCGCCGCCGCCTTCAGCGCGCGTGGACTCGTGGCGGAGGACGGCGTGTCCTGGATCCTGCCGAGGCTCGTCGGATACGGGAACGCCGGCGACCTGCTGCTGTCCTCGCGCCGCATCAGCGGTACGGAAGCGCTCGCGATGGGCCTGGTCAACCGGCTGTGCGAACCCGACGAACTCCTTCCAGCCGCCCTCGAGTACGCCACCGAACTGGCCCGCTCGGCCAGCCCGTACGCGATGTCCCTCATCAAACGACAGCTCGCCGACGACCAGACGAGGACCTTCGCGGAGAGCCGCGACGCCGCGGCCCGGTTGCTGGCGACGGCCAAGCGCGCGCCGGACTACCGGGAGGGCGTACGCAGCTTCATCGAGCGGCGGCAGCCGGAGTTCGCGGCGCTGGGGGAGCCGGCGGCGTTGGGGGAGCCGGCGGTGCTGGGGGAGGAGTCGTCGTGACGCGCGCCGAGGTGCCGCTGCATCGTCGTACGGTCAGCGTCACCGCGTACGACGAGGGCGGCGGCGAGATCTCGGTCGAGGCGGAACTGCGGGACGAGCGGCCCTGGGTGGCGGAGCCGGACGCCGGTGTCGTGCACCGGATGGTGCTCGCCGTGCGGGTCCGGCTGGCGGACATGGTCATCGTGGCGGCCGATGCGGACATGCGCACGTTTCCGCACGCCGAGTGTCCGTTGATCACGCCGGCCTTCGACGGCTTGGTGGGGCTCAGTGTCGCTGCCGGGTACAACCGGGCCATCCAGGAGCGGTTTCGTGGGGTGTCCGGGTGCTCTCATCTGTACGAGTTGGCGCGGGTGCTCGGGCCTGCCGTGGTGCAGGCCGGGATCTCGGCCAATGCGGGGCTTCGGATGGCCGGACGGCCCTCCGATGGCCCGCGTTCCACGGCGGGGGTGCTGAACAGCTGCCATATCTGGGCGCCGGGTGGAGTGGGGCTGCGGAAGCTGGATGCGGGGTGGCGGCCGGGGGTGGGGCCACGGCCTGTGCCGGAGGTCGAGGTGTTCGAGGAAACCTCTTCACCAAGACCGCCGACCGCCTTCCGGACTTTCCTGGACCAGAACGAGACCCCCGGCCGAAGTCCTGGCGAACCCTCGGCAGCTGAGCCCGATCATCTGAGATCCCCGACAGAGTCGAGCTGAGGACGAGTGCGCACAACCGGGTCCGGGGAAAGCGGACCTGGCTGCTGCCCGGGACATCCCGTCAGCTCATGGGAGGCAGTCCGGGTTCCGGCAGCACCTGCAGGGAGTTCAGGGTGAAGGCCAGCAGGTGGTAGTGGCCCACCAGCATCGGCAGCTCGATCAACTGGCGCTCCGTCAGGTGCTGGGCCAGCCCTTCCCACGTCGACCGGCCGATCCGGGCGCCGGAGTGCAACTCGTCCGTGGCCCGCAGCAGCAACGACTGCCGTTCCGTCCAACCCGGCGCGTCGGGACCCGCAGCGACCCGCGCCATGTCGTCCGATGACAGCCCGGCCTTCGCGGCGATCCTCACGTGTTGGCCCCACTCGTAGGGCGACTCGCAGTTGCGCGCCACTCGAAGGATCACCAACTCGCGTTCAGCGAAGGGCAGGTCGCCCGCGAGCAGCAACTGGCTGCTGAAGGGAAGCCAGGCGGCGAACAACTCCGGATGACGAGCAAGCGTCGTAAACACATGTGCCTCACCGAGCGAAGACACGCCGAGGCCCAGTGAACCGATGTCGGCGGACAACGTCTCCCGCACGGATTCAGCCCATTCCTCCGCGGGCTGCGGAGGAATGCGGGGCGCGGCGGGCGGCAGCGGCGGCTCTGACACGCGGCCACGCTACGCCAAGGGCAGTCCGGCGGAAACGCCGACGACAAGCCATGTCCCTGAAGGACTTTGAGCCACGCGTCACCGACTTCGTCGCCGCGGGCGGCCTCGACCCGTGTCAGCGGGCCACGCTTGCCTGCGGCCTGCGCTATGAGGAGGCGGCCCTGGAGCGGATGGACGAACTGCCCCGCATCCTGGGTGAGACCTGAGGATCACACCCTCGGCTCGCGCGGCAGGCCCAGCACCTTCTCCGCGAGGATGTTCCGCTGCACCTGCGACGTCCCCGCGTAGATCGTGCCGGAGCGGGCGATCAGGTACGTCGTCGACCAGGACGCCGAGGAGTTCGCGGCGCCGGGGTCGTCCGCGCGATACGTACGCAGAGGTGGGCGGCCCATCGGGACCTGGGCGTGCAGGCCCATGATGTCCATCGCCAGGTCCGTGATCTCGGTGTGGTACTCGCTCCAGTACAGCTTGGCGATCGAGGTCTCCGGGCCGGGCTCGGCGCCCCTCAGCCAGCCGGTGAGGATGCGGTAGCCGAGGTAGCGCATGATCTCGACCTTGGACCAGCACCAGGCGATGCGCTGCCGGACGACCGGGTCCTGGTCCTTGCCGTACTCGCGGGCGAGGTCGACGAGACGTTCCACCTCGGCCTTGAACAGGATGGGGTTCGTCGCGGCCTCCTCCCCGCGCTCCACGCCCAGCAGGCTCTGTGCGACCGCCCAGCCGTTGTTCACTTCGCCCACGACGAGATCGGCCCGGGTGCGGGCGCCGCTGAAGAAGACCTCGTTGAAGTGGAGTTGGCCGCTCATCATGCGGAACGGGCGTACCTCGACGCCGGGTTGGTGCAGTGGCACCAGCAGGAAGGAGATGCCCCGGTGCTTGGGGGCATCGCGGTCGGTGCGGGCCAGGACGAAGATCCAGTCGCAGTGGTGGGCGCCGGACGTCCAGACCTTCTGGCCGTCGATGACCCACTCCTCGCCGTCCCGCACCGCGCGCGTCGTGAGCGAGGCCAGGTCCGAGCCCGCGTCCGGCTCCGAGTACCCCTGGCACCAGGTGTCCTCGCCGCTCAGGATCCGCGGCAGAAAGTGGGCCTTCTGCTCCTCGGTGCCCCAGCGCAGCAGCGTGTTCGCCAGCATCTTGACGCCGAAGGTGTCCTGCGGCAGCCCGAACGGCACGCCGGCCAGGGCCAGTTCCTCCATCAGGACGACCTGATGGAGCTTGGAGAGGCCGCGACCGCCGTACTGCTTCGGCCAGGTCAGGGAGAGGTATCCGCGCTCGGCGAGCCGGGTCCGCCAGTCGCGGGCGAAGGCCCAGGCGGCCTCCTCGTCGAGGGCGCCGATGCCCGTCCAGTCGGCCGGCAGGGCGGCGGCGAGGAACGCCTTGACCTCGGCGCGGAACGCCTCCGTCTGAGGGGGGTAACCGATGTCCACCTGCGTCATCTCCTCCTCGGCCGGGGCCCGCGCGGTCAGTCGGCGGCCGGTCGGCTCCTGGTTGATACTTTCAGCGTAATAGGTTATCTATTTTAGAGGAATAGCGGAGTGCTGGAGACGAGTCGGGCGGGCAACGACATGGGACTGCTGGACGGCCGGACCGCGGTGATCACCGGGGCCGCGCAGGGCATCGGCTACGAGATCGCCGGCGTACTCGGCGGCGCGGGCGCCTCCGTCGTCATCGGGGACATCAACGAGGGGGCCGCGGCCGAGGCCGCCGAGCGCCTCGTGAAACATGGCGTCGCCGCCACCTCACTGCGCTGCGACGTCACCGAGGAGGACGAGGTGGCGGCTCTGGTCGCGCACTGCGCCGACACCTTCGGACCGGTCGGCGTCATGGTCAACAACGCCGGGATCACCCGGGACGCCACCCTGCGCAAGATGGCCCTCACCGACTTCCGCGCTGTCGTGGACGTCCACCTCACCGGCGCCTGGAACGGCACCCGGTACGCCGCCGCGGCGATGCGCGAACACGGCCACGGCGGCAGCATCGTCAACATCTCCTCCATCGCCGGCAAGGTCGGCAATTTCGGCCAGACCAACTACAGCGCGGCCAAAGCCGGACTCGTCGGCCTCACCAAGGCCTCGGCCAAGGAGCTGGCCGGAGCCGGAATCCGGGTCAACGCCGTGCAGCCCGGGCTGATCCGTACCGCCATGACCGAGGCGATGCCCCAGTCCGCCTGGGACGCGAAGCTCGCCGAGATCCCCATGGCCCGCGCGGGCGAACCCGCCGAGGTCGCCAAGGTGGTCCTCTTCCTCGCCTCCGACATGGCGAGCTACATCACCGGAGCCGTACTCGAAGTGACCGGCGGCCGCTACATGTGAGCCGCCGCCGCTGCGTACGCGATCGGCGTCCCCAGATCCGTACCCCTGAAGCCCTGTACCCCTCAAGGCCCGTACCCCTGAAGCGAAAGGCCCGCCCCATGCCCGCCCTCCTGCGTGACGCGGTGATCTGCGAACCCGTGCGTACCCCCGTCGGCGGTTACGGAGGCGTCTTCCGCGAGGTGACGGCCGCCGAGCTGGCCGCCACGGTCGTACGGGCCGTCCTCGACCGCACCGGAGTGCCGCCCGGCGCCGTGGACGACGTCCTGCTGGGCCAGTGCTATCCCAACGGCGAGGCGCCCGCGATCGGACGGGTCGTCGCCCTGGACGCCGGACTGCCGGTGGAGGTGCCGGGACTCCAGATCGACCGGCGCTGCGGATCCGGACTGCAGGCCGTGATCAACGCCGCCATGCAGGTGCAGACCGGTGCCAGCGATCTCGTCCTCGCAGGTGGCGTGGAGTCCATGAGCCAGGCCGAGTTCTACACCACCGACGTGCGGTGGGGCGTACGCGGTGCAGGCACCACGCTGCACGACCGGCTGGCCCGTGGCCGGGTCACCTCCGGCGGGGTCAACCACCCTGTAGCGGGCGGGATGTTGGAGACCGCCGAGAACCTGCGCCGCGAGTACGGCATTCCGCGTGAGGAGCAGGACCGGCTCGCACTGCGCTCGCACGAGAAGGCCGTCGCGGCTCAGCGGGCGGGCCGCTTCGCCGACGAGATCGTGCCCGTCACCGTACGGACGCGCAAAGGCGAGACCGTCGTCGAGTCGGACGAACACCCGCGCCCCGACTCCTCGTTGGAGAAACTCGCCACCCTGCGGCCCGTACTCGGCCGCCAGGACCCCGAGGCGACCGTGACCGCCGGGAACGCCAGCGGGCAGAACGACGGCGCCTCGGTCTGCATCGTCACCCATCCCGAACGCGCGGCCGAGCTGGGGCTGCGTCCGCTCGGCCGGCTCGTCTCCTGGGCCGTCGTGGGCGTGCCCCCGGAGACCATGGGCATCGGGCCGGTCCCGGCGACAGCCCGTGCCCTGGAGAGAGCGGGCCTGAAGCTCGCCGACATCGACCTCATCGAACTGAACGAGGCCTTCGCCGCCCAGGTACTGGCCTGCACCCGTGAATGGGGCCTCACCGAGGGCGACTTCGAGAGGTTCAACGTCAACGGCTCCGGCATCTCGCTGGGCCACCCCGTCGGCGCCACCGGCGGTCGCATCCTCGCCACCCTGCTGCGCGAACTCGACCGCCGCGAGGCCCGCTACGGCCTGGAGACCATGTGCCTCGGCGGCGGCCAAGGACTTGCCGCGGTCTTCGAACGGCCGACGACCACCACTCACGCTCTTGGAGGACGCTGATGGCCGGACTGATCGCATACGGCGCCTATGTGCCGCACCACCGTCTCGCGCGGGCCGACATCGCCGCCACCCTCGGTACCCGTGCGGCGAAGGGGACCCGCTCGGTCGCGGGCTACGACGAGGACACCACCTCGATGGCCGTCGAAGCGGCCCGTGGCGCCCTGACCGCCGACGGGCTGCGCCCCCGCGTCGGCCAGCTCTTCCTCGCCACCGCCGCACCCGCCTACCTCGACAAGACCAACGCGACCGCCGTGCACGCCGCGCTCTCCCTCGACGAGCACGTACTCGCCGTCGACATGGCCGGCTCCGTACGCTCCGGACTCGGCGCCCTGGTCACCGCCGCCCGTTCCCCGGTTCCGACCCTCGCGGTGCTGTCCGACCTGCGCACCGGGCTGCCCGGCGGTACGGACGAGAGCGCCGGCGGCGACGGCGCGGCGGCCTTCGTCTTCGGCGGACACCGCGACGGGGCGCCCGTCATCGCCGAACTGCTCGCCCACGACACCGTCAGCGACGAACTCCTCGACCGCTGGCGGCTGCCGGGCGCGCCCGCCTCCCGCGTCTGGGAGGAGCGGTTCGCCGAGGAGATCTACGTCGACCTCGCCGGCAAGGCCCTCGGCGCCGCGCTCGACCGCGCCAAGCTCTCCGCCGACGCCGTCGACCACTTCGCGGTCGCGGGACTGCACGCCCGGGCCTGTGCGGCGGTGCGCCGGACAGCGGGCGTACGGCCCGAGACGGTGACCGGAGACCTCACCGCGGCCATCGGCAACGCGGGCACCGCCCAGCCCGGACTGCTCCTCGCCGACGTACTCGACCGAGCCCAACCCGGCGAGACCATCGCGCTCGTCGTCCTCGGCGACGGCGCCGGAGTCCTGCTGCTGCGCGCCACCGACGCCCTGCCCGCACACCGTGCCGCCCGCCCGGTGGCCGCGCAGATCGCCACGGGCAGCGCCCCCGTCCCGTACGCCACCTACCTCACCTGGCGCGGGCTCCTCGACCGCGAACCGCCCCGCCGACCGGACCCCGAGCCCCCGTACGCCCCGCCCGCGCACCGCCGCAATGGCTGGAAGTACGGCTTGATCGCCTCCCGTTGCGAGAAGTGCGGGACGCGGCATCTGCCGCCGGACCGGGTGTGCGTGTCATGCCGGAGCGTCGACGCGATGACCGACGAGCCGATGGAACACGTACAGGGCACGGTCGCCACCTTCACGGTGGACCGGCTCGCCCACACCCCGAGCCCGCCCATGCTCGTGGTGGTCGTCGACTACGACGGCGGCGGCCGGTTCCGCTGCCAGCTCACCGACGCCACGCAGGCCGACGCTGTGATCGGCGCCCGAGTCGAGATGACCTTCCGGCGCACGGTCACCGCCGCCGGGGTCCACAACTACTTCTGGAAGGCCCGTCCCGTGCGGTTCGGCGCCGGTCCAGAGGAAGACTGAGGAGGTACCCAGATGGGCTCGCACGGAATCCGCGACCGTGTCGCGATCGTCGGCATGGGCTGTACGACCTTCGGCGAACACTGGACCCGCTCGGCGGACGATCTGCTGGTCGACGCCGTCGGCGAGGCGGTGACCTCGGCCGGCATCACGCTCGACGACATCGACGCGTTCTGGTTCGGCACCCAGGCTTCCGGTGTCTCCGGCCTCGCCCTCAGCCGGCCGCTGCACCTGCCGAACAAGCCGGTCACGCGCGTGGAGAACATGTGCGCCACCGGCTCGGAGGCGCTGCGTAACGCCTGTTATGCGGTGGCCTCGGGCGCGTACGACGTCGCGATGGCGGTCGGTGTGGAGAAGCTCAAGGACTCGGGCATGTCGGGGCTCTCGGGTACGACGATGCCGGGCGCCGGTGACGACAGCCGAGGCGAGATCACCGCCCCCGCCAACTTCTCCCTCCTTGCCCCCGCCTACGCGGCCAAGTACGGGCTGGACGAGGACGAGATGAAGGACGTCATCACCCGTATCGCCTGGAAGAACCACGTCAACGGGGCCCGCAACCCCCGCGCCCAGTTCCGCAAGGAGGTGCCGCTGGAGCGCATCCGGTCGGCGCCGATCGTCGCGGGCATGCTCGGCGTCTTCGACTGCTCGGGCGTCTCCGACGGTTCGGCCGCCGCGATCGTGGTGCGGGCCGAGGACGCGTACAGGTACACGGACAAGCCCGTCTTCGTGAAGGCGCTGTCCTTCGTCGCCGGGCCCGCCGACGGACTCATGGACCCCGAGTACGACTTCACCACCTTCCCCGAGGTCGTCGCGTCCGCGCAGGAGGCGTACCGGCAGGCGGGCATCACCGATCCGCGCACGGAGCTCGCGCTCGCCGAGGTCCATGACTGCTTCACGCCCACCGAACTGGTGCTCATGGAGGACCTGGGGTTCTCCGACCGCGGCCAGGCGTGGAAGGACGTGACCAGCGGGCAGTTCGACCTGGACGGCGGACTCCCGGTGAACCCGGACGGCGGGCTGAAGGCCTTCGGCCACCCCATTGGTGCCTCGGGCCTGCGCATGATGTTCGAGGCCTGGCTCCAACTGCGCGGCGAGGCACCGCCGGACCGTACGGTGCGCACCCTGGCCGAGGGGCGCTCGCTCGCGCTCACCCACAACCTGGGCGGCGGACCGGGCGAATGCGTCTCCTTCGTGTCGGTCGTGGGCAGCGAACTCACCGCCTGAGTAAGGGAGTTCGGCAATGGGACGACTCGACGACAAGATCGCCGTGGTGACCGGAGCCGCCTCCGGCATCGGCGCGGCCACCGCGCGCCGGGTGGCGGCCGAGGGCGCGCACACCGTGGTCGCCGATCTGAACCTCGACGGCGCGAAGGCGGTGACGGAGGAGATCACTGCCTCCGGTGGATCCGCGACGGCCGTCCTGGTGGACCTCGGCGACATCGAGAGCGTACGGGCCATGGTGGCGTCCGCGGTGGGCACGTACGGCGGTCTCGACATCCTGCACAACAACGCGGCGGCCACTCATCTGGCCGCCCGTCAGGACCTCCCGGTCGCGGAGGCCGATCCGGCTGTCTGGGACGACACGATGCGGATCAATCTGCGCGGGACGATGGTCGCGATCCAGGCCGCCGTGCCGCACATGGTCACGCGCGGCGGCGGCTCCGTCATAAACACCACGTCCGGGTCCGGGCTTTCGGGCGATCTGCGTAATCCCGCGTACGGCGCCTCCAAGGCCGCGCTGATCAACCTGACGCAGTACGTCGCCACGCAGTACGGCAAGCAGGGTGTGCGCTGCAACGCCGTCTCGCCGGGGTTCATCGTGACCGAGGCGAAGACCGGGGCGGCGTACGAGCCGATCAAGCAGACCATGCTGCGCCATCACCTCACGCCGCGCCTCGGCCGGCCCGAGGACATCGCCGCGGCGGTGGTGTTCCTGGCCTCGGACGAGGCGGCGTTCATCACCGGGCAGACCCTGTGCGTGGACGGCGGGCTGCTGGCCCATCAGCCGTATGTGGCGGACCTGCGCGACAGATGAACCACGCATGCCGCGTCAGTCGGTTCCGGCAGTGTCTCCCGGGGAGACCAGTCCGGTCTCATAGGCGAGTACGACGGCCTGGACGCGGTCGCGGAGGTCCAGCTTCGACAGGATGCGGCCGATGTGTGTCTTGACCGTGGTCGGGCTGAGGTGCAGCCGGTCCGCGAGTTCGGCGTTGCTGAGGCCCGTCGCGAGCAGGCGGAGCACCTCGAGCTCGCGCGGGGTCAGGCCGGACAGGTCGCGGTGGAGGGCGGGCGGCCGGGCCTCCTCGCGGTGGGCGAAGCGCTCGATCAGACGGCGGGTGATCGTGGGCGCGAGCAGGGCGTCGCCGGACTGCACCAGGCGTACGGCGGCCACCAGGTGCTCGGGTGTGACGTCCTTGAGCAGGAAGCCGCTGGCGCCGGCGGTGAGCGCGGCGTAGACGTAGTGGTCGAGGTCGTAGGTGGTGAGGATGATGACGCGCGTCTCATGCGGGCCTTCGCCGCCGAGGATCCGCCGGGTGGCCTCGATGCCGTCCGTCCGCGGCATCCGGATGTCCATGAGGACGACATCGGGCCGGGTGCGCCGGACGGCGGCGACCGCCTCGGCCCCGTCGGCCGCCTCGGCCGTCACCTCGATGCCGTCAGCGGCGAGGATCATCCCGAATCCCGTACGCACCAGGGCCTGGTCGTCGGCGATGACCGCGCGCAGCGGCGGCCGGTTCACGCGATCCGCCACGGGACTCGGGCCTTGATCCGGTATCCGCCGGTGAGGGTCGGCCCGGCCGTGAGTTCGCCGCCGTAGACCGCCAGCCGTTCGCGCAGCCCGATCAGCCCGCGGCCGTTGCCGTCCGCCGGTGGGGAGTCGTGGGCGCCGCCGGTGTCGGTGACCTCGATCTCCAGACAGTCGTCGGCGTAACCGATCACGACGGAGGCCTCGGCGCCGGGTGCGTGTTTGATCGTGTTGGTCAGCGCCTCCTGCACGACGCGATACGCCGCGAGGTCCACTCCGGGCGGCAGCGGGTCCGGGGGCAGCGACACCGCGACGCCGACCGGTGTCCCGGCGGCGCGGACCCGCTCGGTCAGGGCGTCGAGCTGCCCGAGGCCGGGCTGCGGCTCCAGGCCGTCGGCGGGGGTGTCGGGGCGGCCGATGTCAGGACCGGCCAACAGGCCCATCACATGCCGGAGTTCGGCCATGGCGGCCCGGCCTCCGGCCTCGACCGCCAGCAGTGCTTCCTTCGACCGCCCCGGCGCCGCGTCCATCACCTTGCGCGCCGCGCCCGCCTGGATCACCATCACGCTCACATTGTGGGTCACGACGTCGTGCAACTCGGCGGCTATGCGGGCGCGTTCCTCCTCGACGGCCCGGCGCGTGGCCTCCTCCTGGGTCTGCTGGAGCCGCGCGTACCGGTCCCTGCTCGCCGCCAGCTGACGGCGCCAGGTCCGGACCAGGCCGGCCAGCACCCCGGCGATCAGCAACACGACTGCCGGGCTCGACCAGCCCGGAAGGATGGGCTCCGTGTCCCGGAACGCGAGGCCTGCCAGCACGGCGGCGATGACCATTGCGGCCATGGCCCACATCCGGTAGCGGCTGTGGACGACGGCACTGAACGCGCCGATGACGCAGGTCAGCACGCTTATCCAGGAGGCGTCGTCGACCATGGCCAGCGTCGCGGTCATCACCACGGCGAACGCCGCCAGCGGATACCGGCGCCGGGCCGCCAGCGGCAGCGCCGACAGGACGACGAGTGGCCAGATCACCGACGAGGGCTCCTCCTCCCGCACCGGAAGGCCCGGAGGCGTCGGGGGCGTCGGGGGAGGGAACGGAGCGTCCTGGCCGATCCGGACCGGTCCGCTGTCGGGATAACGCGCGAGCCAGATCAGCGCGACGACGGTCAGCACGATGGCCAGCACCACATCGGCGCGCACCGCACGCCGCGACAACGGCGCGGGCTTCGTCTCCGGTCGTAGCGCGTCGCGCAGTTGCTGACGCCATCCGCGCCGGTCCTCCGTCTCCATCGGCTCATTGTGCGGTCCGCCCTCCCGGTGCCGCGTCCGCCTGCACGGTCAAAACGCCGTCCCGCAGGCGTACTTCGCAGGGATGAGCCCGCGGCCGGGTCCTCCGCGGGGAGGGCCGGATGTCGGTGCCGCGGCCGACGCGCCACCACGGCGCACGCTCCTACGTTCGCTGGGCCCGGCAACGGGCCTTCTCGAACCGAAGCGAACCGAAGGACGGTCGACTCCCATGACTCAGGTGATCCAACTGGACGGCGTGGCCAAGCGCTACGACAGCGCCGACACGCCCGCGCTCGGACCGCTCGACCTCAGCGTCGCCCAGGGTGAGGCCCTTGCCGTGACGGGCCCATCCGGCAGCGGCAAGTCCACGCTGCTGAACCTCGTCGCCGGCCTGGACAAGCCGACCGAAGGCGCCGTGACCGTGGCCGGGCGGCGGATCGACCAGCTGAGCGAGCACGCACTGGCCCGGTTCCGCCGCGAGCGGATCGGCATGGTCTTCCAGTTCTTCAACCTGCTCGACGACCTCACCGTCGCCGACAACATCCAGCTCCCCGCCCAACTGACCGGCACCGCGCGGCGCAAGGCGGCGGCCCGCGCCGGTGAACTCATGGAGGTGCTGGGCATCCAGAAGCACGCCCGCGCCTATCCCGGCCGGCTGTCCGGCGGCGAACGCCAGCGGGTCGCGGTCGCCCGGGCACTGGTCAACCGGCCCGCGCTGCTGCTCGCCGACGAGCCGACCGGCGCGCTCGACACCGCCTCGGGCCAGGACGTACGGGAACTGCTGGTGGACCTGCACCGCAGCGGGCAGACCATCGTGCTGGTCACGCACGACCTGGCGCTGGCGGAGGCGTGCGCGAGCCGCACGATTCATCTGGTCGACGGTCACCTCGCCCTCGGCAGGCACGCGGAGGCCGTCCGATGAGCCGATTCGGCACCGGCGCGCTCGGCCGGGTCGTACGCTCCGGGGTGGGGCGGCGCCGGGTGCAGACCGTGGTGATCGCCGTGGCCGTGATGATGGCCGTGGCCTCGGCCGTGGTCGCCGGATCGCTCATGGTCGCCACGAATGCCCCGTTCGACCACGCCTTCGCCAAGCAGCACGGTGCGCATATCACCGCGCAGTTCGATCCGGCCAAGGCGAGCACGGCACAGCTGAAGGACACCGGGCAACTCGACGGCGTCACGGCGAGCGCGGGGCCGTTCCCGTCGACGACCATCCACCCGACAGGCCCAGGTGGCGGGCACTTTCCGGCGCTGACCCTGGTCGGGCGGTCCGATCCGCACGGCGACGTGGACGACCTGGACCTGAAGTCCGGCCGGTGGGCGGCGAAGCCGGGCGAGGTCGTGGTGTCCGCTTCGTTCGCCGGACCCGACATCAAGCCCGGCTTCACCATGCAGACTTCGGACGCTGTGGACAGCCCGACGTTGACGGTCGTCGGCCTCGCCGTGTCGGCCGGCAAGAGCGCCGACGTCTGGGCGACCCCCGAACAGGTCAGGGCACTGGCGTCGGAGGACAGCCCGGTCACAAGTCAGATGCTCTACCGCTTCGACTCCGCGGGGACGAAGGAGCAGATCACCGCGAACCGGAAGAAGCTCGCCGCCGCCGTGCCCGCCGAGGCGCTGCTGGGCACCGAGTCCTGGCTGGACACCAAGCGCGCCGCCGATCAGGGCGCGGCGGCGACCATCCCGTTCCTGATCGCCTTCGGTGTGCTGGGCATCGTGATGTCGGTGATCATCGTCGGCAGTGTGGTCAGCGGCGCGGTCGGCACCAGCCTGCGCAGGATCGGCATCCTCAAGGCCATCGGCTTCACACCGCGTGAGGTCGTACGCGCCTATGTGGCCCAGGCGTTGATCCCGGCCGGCGTCGGCATCGCGCTCGGGGTGGTATTGGGCAATCTGCTGGCCGTGCCACTGCTGGAGGACACCGAGCAGGTCTACGGCAGCGCCTCGCTGACGGTGGCCTGGTGGGTGGATGTCCTGGTGCCGGCCGTCGCGCTGCTCGTCGTCGGGATCGCGGCGCTGGCCCCCGCGCTGCGGGCCGGGCGGCTGCGGACGGTGGAGGCCATCGCGGTCGGGCGGGCGCCGCGCACGGGGCGCGGCCAGTGGGCGCACCGGGCGGCGGGCCGGTTGCCGCTGCCGCGGTCGGTGACGTACGGCCTCGCCAGCCCCTTCGCGCACCCGGTCCGTACCACCGCGATGCTGCTCGCCGTGGCCTTCGGCACGGTCGCCGCGACCTTCGCGGTGGGACTGACCTCGTCCCTGAACGCAGTCGGCAAGGCACAGGATCCCGAGGACCGCGCCGCGGTCACCGCCATCAGCGGCGTACCGGGCGACGAGGGCGGCGGACCACGCCGCGTGGAAGTCGGCCAAAGCCCTCCGTCCACCGACCCGGCGAAGGTCCGCGCGGCCATCGAGGCACAGCCGGGCACCGCTTCGTACTACGGCATGTCCCAGGCCGACGTCACCGTGGCCGGGATCTCCGGCTCGGTCGAGGCCACCTTCTACCAGGGCGATTCACGTCCCGGCAGCTACGAGATGATCTCCGGGCACTGGATCACCGGCGCTGGGCAGGTCGTCGTGCCCACAGCCTTCCTGGAACGTACCGGCACCAAGATCGGCGACACGGTGCGGGTGACCCTCGGGAAGGACACACAGACCTTGCGGATCGTCGGCGAGGCCTTCGACGGCTCGAACGACGGCCTGTCCGTACGTGCGGACATCGCCAGCTTCGCCGCTGCCCAGCCGCAGGTCTTCCAGATCGAGGTCGAGCCCGGCGTCTCCCCCGCCGAGTATGCCCAGAAGCTCGCGGCGGTGGTGAAGCCACTGGGTGGCGACGTCATGACCAACTCCCCCTCGGAACAGGAGAACATGATCCTCATCCTGAACGCGATGGCCGCACTGCTCACCCTCATGCTGGTCTCCGTGGCAGGCCTCGGCGTGCTCAACTCCGTCGTCCTCGACACCCGCGAGCGCGTCCATGACCTGGGCGTGTGCAAGGCGCTCGGCATGTCGCCGCGGCAGACGGTGAGCCTCGTACTCGCCTCGGTGGCCGGGATCGGCGTACTCGGCGGACTCGTCGGTGTGCCGGCCGGGTTCGCGCTGCACGGCTTCGTCCTGCCCGTGATGGGGCACGCCGCGGGCACCGATCTGCCGCCGTCGGTCCTCGAGGTGTACGAGACCCCGCAACTCGTCCTGCTGGGGCTGGCCGGGATCGCCATCGCGCTGCTGGGCGCGCTGCTCCCGGCGGGCTGGGCGGCCAGGACGCGTACGGCTACGGCTTTGCGGACGGAGTAGCCGGCTCTGTCCCGCCGCGCTGCGTCAGGCCGAGGCACGGCCGACGGCCCTTCTTCGTGCCTTCTTCGTGGCCGGATCGGCGGGGCGGTGCGGCTCTCGTGGAGTCCGGCGACTACGCGGCGTTGCGACGGGCAGCCGAGGGGTTCACGCCGTACTTGGCGTGGAAGGCGCGGGTGAAGTGGGCCTGGCCGACGAAGCACCAGTGGGCGGCGATCGCCGCGATGCTGCGATGGGCGAGCAGAGGGTCGGCCAGGTCACGCATCGCCGCTTCGAGGCGGCGAGAGCGGATGTAGTCGGTGACGGTGCATGACTCGTGCTCGAACAGTCGGTGCAGGGTGCGCGCGCTCATGTGGTGCACGGCGGCGACCCGCGCATGTGTCAGATCCGGTTCGGCGAGGTGCGCTCTGATGTAGCTCAGGATCTGCAGCCGCAATGCGTCCGCTGCGCCGTCGTCGCCACAGGGGGCGGCGTCGCTCAATGCCGCTGCCACCAGATGCAGCCCCGCTTCGCCGAGCCGGTCGGCGGATGTCCGGTGAATCGAATCTCGCTGCGATACCGCGGACGATACGAAGCCGGCCAGCACCGCACCGGGTCCGTCCGCGAGTGGATAGGCATGGCTCATCGACGTGACGACCATGCGCTCGGGCAGGCTCAACGCGTCCCGGGGGAAAGCCATGACCGCGCACGACCATTGCCGCTCCAGACGCAGGTGGTACGGCCTGCCGGTGTCGTAGATCGCCATCTGCCCGGGCGCGATCGAGATCTCGCGATCGTCCTGGCACACGGTGGCGTACCCGCTCAGCTGTACGCAGATCTTGAGCAGGTCGATCGGCGTCTGCCGTACGGCCCTGGGGGTGCGCCACACGACCTGCGGCGTACCGCTCACCCGGTAGGCCGCGATCGCCCCGAGCTGAGTGCCGGCCATCTGCCCATGGGCCGCCCGCGCTCCGATGGCCTCTGGGATGAGCCGGCCGAAAGCACAGCCCAACTGCTCTCGCCAGAGTTCGGCCGGGAGAGAGCTTGACTGTTCGGTCCCTGCGGTCGACGACATCACTGTGTGCGCCCTCCCACCAGACTTGGCCTTGCGCGACAAAGGCCGAGGCGGGATCAGTCAACAACTCTGCAACGTGACTGACAAGAATCTGTAGCAGGTTTTTCGCCGCGCGGGCAACGGGGCCCGCCGGACCGCCGAACCAGAGGTGGTGGGCTGTGGTGGCCATGGCTGCTCGTTACGACTACGTGGTGATCGGTGCCGGGTCGGCCGGCTGCGTTCTGGCCGCGCGGCTGTCGGAAGATCACGACACCCGCGTTCTCCTGCTCGAATCCGGTCCTTCCGACGACGCTCCCGAGATCGCCGTGCCACCCGCGTGGCCCGCGCTGTGGGGCACGGAGGTCGACTACTCCTACGACACCGTTCCCCAGCCCGGTACCGGCGGGGTGGTACACAACTGGCCTCGGGGGCGCACGCTCGGCGGGTCGAGCAGCATCAACGCGATGGTGTACCTGCGTGGGCACGGCGCGGACTTCGACGCGTGGGCCAAGGCGGGCTGCGACGGCTGGGACTACGCCTCCGTGCTGCCCTACTTCCGTCGCATGGAGACCGTCAGCGGCCGGGATCCGCAGTACCGGGGTGAGGACGGCCCGATGCGTCCGGCTCCGTCGGCGCAGCCGAATCCGCTGTCGCAGGTCTTCCTCGACGCGGCGGCGGCGACCGGTCATCCGCTGACGGACGACTTCAACGGAGCGGTGCAGGAGGGTGCCGGCTGGCACGACCTGTCGATCACGGAGGGGCACCGCCAGAGCACCGCGGCGGCCTATCTGCACCCGGTCCGTGACAGCCGTCCGAATCTCACGGTCGCGACGGAGTCTCGTGCCCACAGGCTGCTGTTCGACGGCACACGCTGCACCGGTGTCGAGTACGAACGCCGCGGCGAGATCGTCACCGCGTACGCGGACGCGGAGGTGGTGGTCAGCGCGGGCGCGGTCGACTCGCCCCGGCTGCTGCTTCTCTCCGGTGTGGGCGCGGCCGACGAGTTGGAGCAGGCGGGTGTCGCGGTCGTGCACGACCTGCCCGGTGTCGGCCGCAACCTGCACGACCATCCGCTGTGCGGGATCGTGTACGAGGCGAGCCGGCCCATCCCGCCGGGGCTCGCCAACCATGCCGAGGTGTCGATGCTGTGGCGCAGCGACCAGGCCCTCGCGGGCCCGGACATGCAGCTGATGTTCATCCACCTGCCGTTCCACCCACCGACGCTTCAGGCCCCGGAGAACAGCTTCACCTTCGGCGTCGCCACGGTGCCCGAGGCACGCGGCTCTGTCCGGATCGCGGGGCCCGATCCGCAGACGCCGCCGCTGATCGATCCGAACTATCTGGGCGCGGAGTCCGACGTGCGCAGGCTGCTGCACGGCATCGAGGTCGCCCGCGAGATCGCCGCCTCCGAACCGTTCGCTCCCTGGCGTGCCCGCGAGGTGCTTCCCGGACCCGACGTCACGGACGAGGCCGGTCTGCGGGAGTTCATCGCCCGGGGCACCGGAACCTACTACCACCCGGTCGGCACCTGCGCGATGGGCGTCGGGCCGGAGGCCGTCGTGGCGCCCGATCTGCGGGTGCACGGCCTGGACGGCCTGCGGGTGGCCGACGCCTCGGTCATGCCGAGGCTAGTCTGCGTCAACACCAACGCCGCCACGATCATGATCGGCGAGAAGGCAGCGGACCTCATCCGCCGGCCCGGCGCCTGACCACCCGAGCTCACGCGAAGCTGAGGAGAACCCCGCGATGACCGAACTTCTCGATGACGTTTCCTGGCAGGGCAAGATCTACAGCAATGGCTGGACCACCGCCCACGGCGGTGTGCTGGACAGCACCGAACCGGCGACGGGCGCCGTCCTGGCCCAGGTCGGCCTGGCCGATGCCGACGACGTGGCGGCCGCGACCGCCCGAGCCGCCCAGGCACAAGCCGAATGGGCCGCGCAGACCGGCCCGTCCCGCGCCGCCGTGATCCGCAAGGCCGCCGCCGTCCTCGCCGACAACCGTGCGGAGTTCGAGCGCTGGCTCGTCCGCGAGGGCGGCGCGGTGCCGGGCAAGGCGGCGTTCGAAGTCGACCTGGTGCTGGGGGAGTTGTGGGAGGCGGCGGCGCTGCCAACCCAGCCCTGGGGACACCTGCTGCCGTCCAGTGAGCCCGGCCGGGAGAGCGTCGCCCGCCGGGTGCCGCTCGGCGTGGTCGGTGTGATCAGTCCGTGGAACTTCCCGTTCATCCTCTCCGTCCGGGCCGTCGCACCGGCGCTGGCGCTGGGCAACGCGGTCGTCCTGAAACCGGACGTACAGACGGCGGTGTCAGGAGGCACGCTGGTCGCGCGACTGTTCGAGGCGGCCGGCCTGCCCGACGGCTTGCTGCATGTGCTGCCCGGGGACGCCGGACCCGGCGCGGCACTGGCCGAGGACCCGAACGTCGCCATGATCGCCTTCACCGGCTCGACGGCGGTCGGCCGTGAGGTCGGCGCCACCGCCGGGCGCACGCTGAAGCGGGTCTCGCTCGAACTCGGCGGCAACAACGCCTTGATCGTGCTCGACGACGCCGACCTGGAGATCGCCAGTTCGGCGGGAGCCTGGGGCGCGTTCCTGCACCAGGGCCAGGTCTGTATGACCGCGGGCCGGCACATCGTGCTCGAATCCGTCGCCGACGAATACCTCGACCGGCTGGCCAAGCGGGCGCAGGGACTTCCGGTGGGCGATCCGTTCACGGGGCAGGTGGCCCTCGGGCCGCTGATCAACGAGCGGCAGCGGGACAACGTGCACCGGATCGTGGAGGAGACCGTCGGGGCGGGGGCCGAGGTCAGGGCCGGCGGCTCGTACGACGGGCTGTTCTACCAGCCCACCGTGCTGGCCGGCGTGACCACGTCGATGCCCGCGTTCCGCGAGGAGATCTTCGGACCCGTGGCGCCGGTCGTCGTCGTGCGCGACGAGGCCGAGGCGGTCGCGGTCGCCAACAACACCGAGTACGGGCTGGTCGCCGCGGTGCAGACGGGATCCCCGGACCGTGGCCGCGATCTGGCGCGACGGCTGCGGACCGGCATCGTCCACATCAACGACCAGACCCTGAACAACGACGCGTACGCACCCTTCGGCGGTACGGGCGCCTCCGGCAACGGCAGTCGGTTCGGCTCCCAGAGCAGCTGGGACGAATTCACCCAGTGGCAGTGGGTCACCTTCCGCGACCAGGCGCACGCCTTCCCCTTCTAGTCATCCGGGAAGCCGCTGGTCGAACGTATGCACTTCGGCGTCTGACCACTGTGCGGTCGTGAGTGTGCCGGGCGGTTCTCACCGCCCGGCACACTCACGACGCCAGAGCAGCATCGGGCTTGAGCTGGTGCCGAAGCCGGATTCAGATCCGATGCTCGACTCATCTATTACAGACTATTGACGTTGCGACGAAGAGTTGTAGATTCTGGCGGCATCCTTCTCACCCCGGCCCACCTCAGGAGCTGTCATGGGTGTTGTCTCTGTCTTCTCTCTGACCAGAACGCTCGCCGGACTTGCCGTGGGCGCCATGTTGCTGTCGGGCTGTGGGTCGAGCCTCGACGAGTCCGGCGGGAGCAAAGCCGGAGAGGACCAATCCGGCGGCGCCGTCAAGATCGGGCTCCTGGTACCGCTGTCCGGGGTCTACGCGCCGATCGGCGAAGACCTACGCGCAGGCTTCCAGCTCTACCTCGACCAGCACAACGGCAAACTCGGCCAGCGCAAGGTCGATCTCGTGACCGCCGACGAGGGCGAGGGCCCGCAGACCGGCGTACCCGCCGCCCAGAAACTCGTCACCCAGGACCAGGTCAGTGCGGTCGCCGGGGTGGTCAACTCGGCCACGGCACTGGGACTGCGCGACTTCTTCGACGAGTCCAAGAAACCGCTGCTGATCGCCAACGCCGGAGCCGACGACATCACCGGGGCCCGCAAGTCGGAGTACGTGTGGCGGACGAGTTTCAGCAACGGTGACGTGTCCGCCGCCCTGGGACCGGCCGTCGCCGAGGAGGTCAAGGGCAAGGTGTACCTCATCGCCGCCGACTACGCCGCGGGCAAGGAGATGGTCGCGGGGTTCCGCAAGACCTTCGAGGCGGCCGGCGGCAAGGTCGCGGGTGAGAAGTACACCCCCTTCGGCAAGACGCAGGACTTCCAGCCCTACCTCTCGGCGATCCGCAAGTCCGGCGCCGACGCCGTCTTCGCCTTCTACGCGGGCGCCGAGGCGGTCAACTTCGTCAAGCAGTACAAGCAGTTCGGACTCGCCGGGAAGACATCGCTGTACGGCACCGGCTTCCTCACCGAGGGCGGGGCGCTCGCCGCGCAGGGCACGGCCGCGGTCGGCGTGAAAACGTCCCTGCACTACTCGACCGAACTGGACAGCGCGGCCAACAAGAAGTTCGTGGACGCCTACCAGAAGGCGGCGAAGAAGCCGCCGACGGTCTACGCCGTGCAGGGCTACGACACCGCCGCCGTCCTCGACAAGGCGCTGGCCGAGGCGGGCGGCGACAGCGGTGACGCCCTGGTGAAGGCACTGGCCAAGGTCGGTTCCATCGACAGTCCCCGGGGCGCCTGGAAGTTCGACGCCGACCAGAACGCGGAGCAGCAGTTCTATCTGCGTGAGGTCAAGTCCAGTGGCGGGACGGCCGTCAACGCGGTCGTCGGCGAGCTGGACTGAGCGGGTCCGGCATGGCAACCCATCTGGTGAGCGTCCTCAACGGGCTGGCGATGGGCTCCCTGCTCTTCGCCATCGCGCTGGGGCTGTCCCTGGTGTTCGGCATGATGGACGTGCTGAACCTCGCCCACGGCGCGGTCTACCTGGTCGGCGCCTACGTGGCGGTGGCGCTCGTTTCGGACGGCGCGGGCGTGGCCGCCTTCGTCCTGGCGGTCCTGGCGGCCGCCGCGGCCGGAGCCGTCCTCGGGGCACTGCTGGCCGCCTTGACGCGCGCCACCACCCACCACCTCGATCAGGCCCTGCTCACGCTAGGTGTGGCCCTGGTGGCCGCCGAAGCGCTGTCGCTGGCCTTCGGCAACGACGTGCACTCCATCGCCGCCCCCGAGCCGGTCGGCGGCGGTGTCACGGTGCTCGGCGAGACGTACCCGGTCTACCGGCTGCTCGTCATCGGGTTCGGCATCGTGCTGGCGGTGGCCGTGTACGTCCTGGTCGAGCGCAGCCCGCTGGGCTCGGTCATCCGCGCCACCGTCGCCGACCGGGCGATGGTGGCGGCGCTGGGCATCAACACCGGCCGGGTGCTGGTCGGTGTCTTCGCCGCGGGCGCGGCGCTGGCCGCGGTCGGCGGAGTCCTGGCCGGTCCGATCCTGGGGGCCCAGCCCGGCCTGGACGAAAAGGTGCTGCTGCTCGCGCTGGTCGTGGTGGTGATCGGCGGTCTCGGCTCGGTCCGCGGCGCGTTGCTCGGCGCGGTACTGATCGGGCAGGTGCAGGCGCTTGGAACCGCGCTGCTACCGGAGTACGCGTCGTTCCTCGTCTTCGCGGCGATGGCCCTGGTCCTCCTGTTGCGGCCGGCGGGTCTGCTCCCGGCGCGGACAGGGGTGCACGCATGAAGGCGGAGGCGGAGGCGATGCGCGGCGACACAGGCGCACCGCAGGACACGACGACGCCCGTTCTCGATCCGCCGCAGAGCGGACCCGGCGGCGCCTACCTCCCCGGGCGCCGCCGGGTCGCGGTCGCCGTCGCGGTCGTCGCGCTGCTGGCGGTCGCCCCGCTGGTGCTCAGCCCCTATCCGGTGTCGGCCATGACCCGGATGCTGGCGTTCGCGGTGCTGGTGATCGGCGTCGACCTGCTGACCGGGATCACAGGGCTGCCCTCGCTGGGACAGGCGGCCTATTTCGGTGTCGGCGCCTACACGGCGGTGCTGGTCGGGGTCCACATCACCCCGGACGCGATGGTGCAGGCGCTGGCGGGCCTGGTCATGGGCCTGGTGGCGGCCGCGGTCACCGGATGGGTCGCCGTACGCGCCCGCGGAATCGTGTTCCTCATGCTGACGCTCGCCATCGGCGAGTCGGTGCACCAGGTGGCCGACACGTGGTCAGCCGTGGGCGGCAGCAACGGACTGGCCGGGATGCCCCCGATCAGCCTGTTCGGCGGTCCGGGACTGCTCGCCGCGGGGTTCGTGTACTGGTGGGTGCTCGCCGTGGCGGCCCTGGTGTTCGCGGGGATCGCGCTGGTCGTCCGTTCCCCCTACGGCCGGACGCTGCGGGGCATCCGCGACAACGAGGCCCGGATGCGGGCGCTCGGCTACCGCCCGGCGCTCGCCCGCTACGGCGTCTTCTGCCTGGCGGGGGCCGTCGCGGGGGTCGGCGGTGCCCTGTGGGCGCAGCAGGCCCGGTTCTTCTCGCCCGGTGACATGGGGTTCGAAGTGGCGGCGCTGGCTCTGCTCAGCGTGGTCATCGGGGGTGCGGGCAGTCTGTGGGGACCCTGTCTGGGTGCGGCGCTCGTGCTGCTCGTACGCGACAACCTCTCCGCGTCGATCGGCGGCCACGGCCCGCTGGTGCTGGGCGCGGTGTTCATCGCGGTCGTCTTCCTGATGCCGCGCGGCCTGGCGGGCCTCACCGGTACTCGTGCCCGCCTGCGGAACCTCACCAGTGCGCGCCGCCGGAAGGAGAACACCTCGTGACTGAACCACTTGCGCCCCCTCTTCTGGAACTGTGCGGGCTGACCCGCTCCTACGGCTCGCTCACTGCCGTCGACGGTGTGGACCTGGCGATCGCCCGCGGCGAGCGGCACGCGCTGATCGGACCCAACGGGGCAGGAAAGTCAACGCTGTTCGCGACCGTGGCCGGGACCCTGCGTGCTTCGGGCGGGCAGGTCCTCCTCTCCGGGCAGGACGTCACGTCACTGCCGGAGGCGGACCGGGCCCGGCGTGGCATGGTGCGCACGTATCAGCACTCCAGCCTGTTCCTCGACTGCTCCGTCCTGGACAACGTCGCGCTCGCCGTCCAGCGCGTCCACCGGGTGGCCCACCGGTTCGACAAGGCGGCACGACGCTTCCGGCACACCGACGCCGAGGCGCGCCGCCACCTCGACTCGGTCGGACTGTGCGGACGTGCGCGGGACAAGGTGGCCGCACTGTCCCACGGCGAACGGCGCCAGCTCGAGGTTGCGATGGTGCTCGCCACCGAACCTGCTCTGGTGATGTTCGACGAGCCGACCGCGGGCATGTCCGCCGCCGAGACCGAGCGGTTCGTGGCCCTCATGGAGGGCCTGCCCGAGGACCTGACCGTACTCATCGTCGAGCACGACCTGGATGTGGTGTTCCGCCTCGCCGACCGGGTCACCGTGCTGCACCTGGGCAAGGTCCTCGCCTCCGGGCCTCCTGAGGCGATCCGGGCCGACGAGGCCGTACAGCGGGCGTATCTCGGTTCCGCCAGGGCCGAGGACCTGTTCGCCGATTCCGGAGGACCGCGATGACCGAAGCGACAGGGATGACTGCGGCGGCCGGGACGACCGGCACCGACCTCCTCAGCGTGCGCGACCTGCGCGCCGGCTACGCGGGTACCACCGTGCTCGACGGCGTCGACTTCACCGTCCCCGCCGGTGCGGTGGTGGCGCTGCTCGGCCGCAACGGCGTCGGCAAGTCCACGTTCGTCCACACGGTGATGGGCATGCTCAAGCCGTACTCCGGCAGCATCCGCGTGGACGGACGCGAACTCGCCGGAGCGGCCGCGCACACCGTTGCCCGCAGCGGCGTCGCGATCGTGCCCCAGGGCCGCCGCGTGTTCGCGCCCCTCACGGTCGAGGAGAACCTGCGCATCGCGGTCCGAGCGTCCAGGGGGTCCAGGGGCGGAGGCGGCCCCTGGACCCCCGAGCGCGTCTACGAGCTGATGCCCCGCCTCGCCGAGCGGCGCGCCAACCGGGGCGATCAACTCTCCGGCGGAGAGCAGCAGATGCTGGCCATCGGCCGGGCGTTGCTGCGGAACCCGCGGCTGCTGCTCCTGGACGAGCCGTCGGACGGCCTCGCGCCGGCGGTCATCGACCTGATCGCCGAGTTGCTGGAGGGCCTGCGCGGCGAGGGCATCGCGGCCGTGCTGGTCGAACAGGACCTGCACCTGGCGTTCCGTCTCGCCGACGAGGTGGCGGTGATGCAGAAGGGCTGCATCGTGCACAGGAGTTCCACCGCGGACTTCCGCCGGGACCGGGCCCGGGCCCACAGCCTCCTCGGTGTGGGCTGACCCAGCTGACCCTGCCGGGCCGGAACGGGGAACCCGCCCAATCCAATGTTCTACAGAACCTTGACGCACTGCGGTACTTCTGTAGAAGATTCCCCTATCGGTACCTGCGCTAGCGCGAGGAGGCGCTCGTCATGGTGGTGGCAAGCAAGCCGGACGTGGTCGATGCCGCGAACGGAGCGCCGGAGTCCACAGGCACGGTGGTGGTGACCTTCGACCGGAGCCCGGACAGGTACCGGCACTGGAAGCTGCGCATCGACGGGCCGGTCGCCTGGCTGGAGATGGACGTCGACGAGCAGGGCGGCCTGGTCCCGGGCTACGAGCTGAAGCTCAACTCCTACGACCTCGGCGTGGACATCGAGCTGTACGACGCCCTCCAGCGGCTGCGGTTCGAGCACCCCGAGGTGCGGTCGGTGGTGGTGACCAGCGCGAAGGAGAAAGTCTTCTGCGCCGGGGCGAACATCCGGATGCTCGCGGCGTCCCCGCACCACTGGAAGGTGAACTTCTGCAAGTTCACCAACGAGACCCGCAACAGCATGGAGGACGCCTCGGAGCACTCCGGGCTGACCTTCATCGCAGCGGTCAACGGCTCCTGCGCGGGCGGCGGTTACGAACTCGCCCTGGCCTGCGACAAGATCCTGCTGATCGACGACAACTCCTCGTCGGTGGCCCTGCCCGAGGTCCCGCTCCTGGGCGTGCTGCCCGGGACCGGCGGGCTGACCCGGGTCACCGACAAGCGCCGCGTACGCAAGGATCTGGCCGATCTCTTCGCCACCCGCAGCGATGGCGTACGAGGCAAGACGGCCGTGGACTGGCGGCTTGTCGACGAGGTCGTCCCGCGCCGGGACTTCCGTACGGTCGTCGAACAGCGCGCCGTGGAAGCGGCCGAGCACAGCACCCGGCCGACGGACGCCGAGGGTGTCGAACTGACACCGCTGGAGCGGGACGTCACCGAGGACGGCATCACGTACCAGTACGTGCGCGCCGAGTACGACCGTCCGCTCGGCCTGGTCCGCATCACCGTACGGGGCCCCGTCGAGGACGCCCCCGCCGACGCCGCCGCGATCCACGACGAGGGAGCCGACGGGTGGCTGCTGGTCGTCACCCGCGAGCTCGACGACCTGATCCTGCGGCTGCGGGCGAACGAGACCGAGCTGGGCACCTGGGTGCTCCGCACGGAGGGCGATTCCGCGCTCGTACTGGCCCATGAGCAGGCGGTGTTGGGCGCCGCCGCCGAGGGCGACTGGCTCAGCAACGAGATCGTGCACTACTACAAGCGCACCCTGAAGCGGCTCGACGTCACCAGCCGCAGCCTCATCGCGCTCATCGAGCCGGGCAGCTGCTTCGCCGGGATGCTGCTGGAGCTGGCCCTGGCCTGCGATCTGCAGTACATGCTGGACGGCCCGCCCATCGAGGACCCGGACAGCGACGAGCGCGCCCAACTCACCGTCTCCGAGGCGAACTTCGGGACCTTCCCCATGGGCAACGGCCTGTCCCGCCTCCAGTCCCGCTTCTACCAGGACGACGGCCACGTCGAGTGGCTGCGCCGCGAGGCCGGGCAGCCGCTGAGCCCCGCCCAGGCCCGCGAACTCGGCCTCGTCACCGACGCGCCCGACGACATCGACTGGGAGGACGAGATCCGCATCGTCCTGGAGAGCCGGGCGGCGCTGAGCCCGGACGCCCTGACCGGCATGGAGGCCAACCACCGGTTCGTCGGCCCGGAGACCATCGAGACCAAGATCTTCGGACGGCTCACCGCCTGGCAGAACTGGATCTTCATACGCCCCAACGCCGCCGGCCCCGAAGGCGCGCTGCGCCGCTACGGCACCGGCCAGAAAGCGGTCTACGACCGGAAGCGAGTGTGACCCGATGCCCACGAAGATCGACTACGACTCCAAGATCCCCAACAACGTCGCTCTCGCCGACGACCGCCGTCTGCAGCGGGCGCTGGAGGGCTGGCAGCCCAAGTTCCTCAACTGGTGGGGCGAAATGGGCCCGGAGCTGGAGAACCGAGGCGTCTACCTGCGCACCGCCGTGTCGGTCGGCCGCGACGGCTGGGCCCACTTCGACCACGTCAACGTGCCCGACTACCGCTGGGGCATCTTCCTCGCCGAGCGCGACCCCG
This sequence comes from Streptomyces yerevanensis, assembly GCF_000716805.1. Taxonomy (NCBI): domain Bacteria; kingdom Bacillati; phylum Actinomycetota; class Actinomycetes; order Kitasatosporales; family Streptomycetaceae; genus Streptomyces; species Streptomyces yerevanensis. The sequence goes on from NZ_JNWJ01000002.1 coordinate 316,115, forward strand.
ACCGCCGCGTCGCCTTCGGCGAGCACAAGGGACAGCCGGTCTGGCAGCAGGTGCCCGGCGAGTACCGCGCCGACCTGCAACGGCTGATCGTCATCCAGGGCGACACCGAGCCGGCCTCCGTCGAGCAGCAGCGCCTCCTCGGCCTGACCGCCCCGAGCCTGTACGACCTGCGCAACCTTTTCCAGGTCAATGTGGAGGAGGGCCGGCACCTGTGGGCGATGGTCTACCTGCTGCACGCCTACTTCGGCCGGGAGGGCCGCGAGGAGGCCGAGGCGCTGCTCCACCGCAACTCCGGCAGCCCCGACTCGCCGCGCATCCTGGGCGCGTTCAACGAGGAGACCGCCGACTGGCTGGCCTTCTTCATGTTCACGTACTTCACCGACCGGGACGGCAAGTACCAGCTCGGCTCGCTCAAGGAGAGCGCCTTCGACCCGCTGTCGCGGACCTGCACCTTCATGCTGAAGGAGGAGGCGCACCACATGATGGTGGGCACCACCGGCGTCGACCGCGTGGTGACCCGCAGCGCCCAACTGGTCCGCGAACACGACACGTTGGACATCGCCGCCTGCGGCGGCATCCCACTGGACATCATCCAGAAGTACATCAACTTCCACTACACGGTCTCCCTGGACCTCTTCGGCAGCGAGACCTCCACCAACGCGGCGAACTACTACACCGCCGGGCTCAAGGGCCGCTGGCAGGAGGAGCGCCGCAAGGACGACCACCGGCTCACCGACCACAGCGCCTTCCTGGACAAGCCGCAGGCGGACGGCACCTGGTCGCAGGACGAGGTCCCCGCGCTGCTCGCCCTCAACCTGGACCTGCGCGACGAGTACATCTCCGACTGCGAGAACGGCCTCAAGCGCTGGAACCGGATCCTCGAGGAGCACGGGATCAGCTTCCGGCTGAAGCTGCCGCACCCTGGCTTCAACCGGAACGTCGGCCTCGCCGCCGGCCACCACGTCACCCCCGACGGCACGATCGTCGACGAGCAGACCTGGGAGGCGAGCCGCCACCACTGGCTGCCCACCGCCGAGGACCTGGCGTTCGTACGGTCGCTGATGCAGCCTGTGTACGAACGCGGCAAGATCGCGAGCTGGGTCGCGCCGCCGGTCAACGGCATCAACGGCCAACCGTTCGACTACGAGTACGTCCGACTGGTGTGAGGTGAGCCGGATGCCTGAGGCGTTCAACACGGCGGACTACCTGGTCGACCGGCACGTGCGGGAGGGCAACGGCGCCCGCACGGCGCTCGTCACTCCCACACGCACGCTGACCTACGAGCAGCTGTCGGCGGAGGTCCGCCGCGTGGCGGCCGGGCTGCGCGCCCTCGGCGTACGCCCGGAAGAGCGCGTCCTGCTGTGCATGGTGGACGACATCGAGCTCTTCACCGGCATCCTCGCCGCCTTCCACATCGGCGCGGTGGCCGTCCCCGCCTCGACCATGCTCACCGGTCCGGAACTGGGCAAGCTGGTGGCCGACGCGCGCTGCCGGGTGGTGCTGGGCTCCGCCGAGTTCGCGCCGGTCGTACGCGCGGCGCTCCAGCAGGCGCCGGAGGTCGAGCACACCGTCCTGACCGGAGAAGACAGCACAGGACTGCCCGGCCACGTCCAGGGCCGCACGTGGCAGCAGCTGCTGGACGCCGGCACCGGCAGGGACGACGGACCGTATCCGACCTGGCCGGACTCGCCCGCCCTGTGGCTGTACACGTCGGGCACCACGGGCACGCCCAAGGCGGCCATGCACCGCCACATCGACATCAAGTTCGTATCGGAGAACTACGGGCAGCGAGTGCTGGGCATCAGCCCGGAGGACCGCTGCCTGTCGGTCGCGAAACTCTTCTTCGCGTACGGCATCGGCAACTCGCTGTTCTTCCCGCTGGCGGCGGGCGGAACGGCGCTGCTGGAACCTTCCAGGCCGTCTCCCGCGCTGTTCGCGAAGCGGGCGGCCGGCGACCGGGCCACGGTCCTGTTCGGCACCCCCAGCTTCTTCGGGCCGCTGCTCGCGAGCGCCGACATCCCGGACGACGCCTTCGCGACGGTACGGATCGGGGTCTCGGCCGGAGAAGCGCTGCCCGCGCGGATGTACGAGGGGATGCTGGAACAGTTCGGTGTGGAGGTACTCGACGGCATCGGGTCGACCGAGATGCTGCACATCTTCATCTCCAACCGTTCGGGCCGGGTCCACCCGGGCTCCTCCGGGGAACCCGTTCCCGGGTACAAGGTGGAGCTGCGCGACGTCGAGGGCCGGGTGGTGGAGGGCGACGGCACACCGGGCGAGCTCCACGTCCGCGGTGAGTCCGCGGCCATCGGCTACTGGTGCCGGGCCGAGACCACCCGTCAGGTCTTCCTCGGCGACTGGGTGCGCACCGGCGACACCTACATCCGCAACGCCGACGGCACCTATACGTGCATGGGCCGCACGAACGACCTGCTCAAGGCGGGCGGCATCTGGGTCGCGCCCGCCGAGGTCGAGGAGCGCCTCCTCGCCCATCCGGACGTGGCCGAGGTCGCAGTGGTCGGCGTACCGGACGCGGACGGCCTGGACAAACCGGTCGCCTGCGTGGTGCCCAGGCCCGGGCGTGAGGTCGACCCGGACGCCCTCGTCGCCTGGTGCCGGGAGGGCCTGGCCGCCTTCAAACGCCCGCGCGGGGTGATCGGGCTGCCCGAATTGCCCCGTACGCCCACCGGCAAAATCCGCCGCAACGTGCTGCGCGCCATGGTCCGCGACGGCTCCTGGGCGGAAGCGCCCTCATCGCCGACGACATCAAGCTGACGTCCTCCCTGCTACTCGCTCCCCGCCACTCGGCAAGCCACTCTCTTCCCCCTGCACCAAGGAGGACGTGCATGTCCCCGTGCCCCGCGGATCACAGCACGGATCTGCTCATCGTGGGAGCCGGCCCCACGGGCCTGTTCGCCGCCTACTACGCCGGCTTCCGCGGTCTGTCGGTGACCGTGCTGGACTCGCTGCCCGAGCCCGGTGGCCAGATCAACGCCATGTACCCGGAGAAGCAGATCTTCGACATCGCCGGATTCCCGGCGGTGCGGGGACGTGAGCTCGTGGACCGGCTTCTGGAGCAGGCCGCACCGTACGACCCGTGCCATCTGCTCGGCCACCGGGCCGAGACGATGGAGCGGACTACGGAGGGCGCCTTCGTCGTGACCACGCACCAAGGGGCGCGGGTGCAGGCCAGGGCCGTGCTCATCACCGGCGGCATCGGCACCTTCACGCCCCGCCCGCTGCCGGCCGCCGCCGCGTACGAGGGCGCCGGACTGGCGTACTTCGTGCGCAGGCCGGACGACTACGCGGGCCGGGACGTGGTGATCGTCGGGGGCGGTGACAGCGCCTTCGACTGGGCACTCACCCTGCACCCGCTGGCCGCCTCCGTGACCCTGGTCCACCGCCGCGACACCTTCCGCGCGCACCCGGCCACCGTGGCCGCCGTACGGGCCGCGGGCGTGGAGATCCTCACCGGAGCCGAGCTGACGAAGGTCATCGGTGACAGAGGGGACATCGAGGCTGTGGAGATCACCCGGCGCGACGGGCAGACGTACCGCCTGTCCTGCCGGGGGATCATCGCCGCCCTCGGCTTCACCGCCAACCTCGGCCCGCTGCTCGGCTGGGGCATCGACATCGCCCACCGGCGCCACATCCCGGTCGATTCGGCCATGCGGACCTCTCTCCCGGGGGTCTACGCGGCCGGGGACATCAACGACTACCCCGGCAAGGTGCGGCTGATCGCGGTCGGCTTCGGGGAGGCCGCGACCGCCGTCAACAACGCCGCGCACCACATCGACCCCGAGCAGCCGGTGTTCCCCGGCCACTCCACCGACGTATCCGCGGCGGCCCCCGCCGTCGCGTAGCACCGAAGAGGACCGAGACAGCCCATGCCCTATGTCATAGCCGAGGCGTGCATCGACATCATGGACCGCTCCTGTATGGAGGAGTGCCCCGTCGACTGCATCTACGAAGGCGACCGAAAGCTCTACATCAACCCGATGGAATGCATCGACTGTGGCAACTGTGAGCCCGTATGCCCGGTCGAGGCGATCTCCCAGGACCGCCGGGTGCCGCCGGAGCTGAAGGACTTCGTCGCCGACAACAAGCGGTTCTTCACCGAATCCCTGCCGGGCCGCGACGAGCCGATCGGCCTGCCGGGCGGCGCCGCCGGCCACGGCCCGGTCGGTGCGGACACCGAACTCGTCGCCGGGTACGACCCGCGCGGCTGAACACTCTGTGAGGGAGGCGCCGTGATCGACGGCGAGACCGTGGTCGACGCGCACGTCCACGCCCCGAGGCTGTCCACACTCAAACCGGCCTGGTTCGAGTGGGCGGACACGTTCTCCGGCGACCACCCGTGGCGCGACGCCTACGACGAGCGGGGCGACCCCGTTCCCGAGCGGCTGGACGCCCTGCTGGAGTCCGAAGGCGTGGACCGTGCGCTGCTGTTCTGCGAGTACAGCCCGCGCGCCACCGGGATCCAGCCGATCGAGGACCTACTGCCGATCGTCGCGTACAACCCGGTCCGCTTCCGCCTGGTGGCGAACGTCAATCCGCACCTGCACCACCCGCTGGTGGCAGAGGCCGAACGCCAGCTGGACCTGGGCGCGATCGCGCTTAAACTGCACCCCGTGCACGGCGGATTCGACCCGGCCGACAAGGAGTTCTACCCGCTGTACGCGCTCTGCGCCGAGCGCGGCGTTCCGGTCGTCGTGCACTCGGGCACCTCCAGCTTCCCGGGTGCCCGTGCCCGGTACGGTGATCCGCAGCTCCTGCTGGACGCCGTGGAGGACTTCCCGGACGTGCAGTTCGTGTTCGCCCACGGCGGGCGGGGCTGGTGGTACGACACCGCGGCGTTCCTCGCCCTGGCCAGGCCCAACGTCTGGCTGGACCTCGCCGGACTGCCACCGCGCAAACTGCCCGAGTACTACGCCCGGTTCGGCCTGGCGAGGCTCGCCACCCGGTGCATCTTCGGCACCGACTGGCCGGGGGTGCCCGGCGCCTCCCGCAACATCGCCGCGCTGCGTGCGCTGGGCCTGCCCGGCGACACCGTGCGTGCCGTGTTGTCCGGCAACGCGGCGAAGGTCTTCCCGGGCCTCGGAGTATGACGATGGGTCAGCGGTAAGCCGAGCGGTTCGGTACGGTGCGCCCGCGCGATCTCACCTCTCGCCGTGCCCCTCGGCCAGCTCCTCCCAGCGCCGCAGCGCCACCGGATTCCACTCGGCGTGCCTGCTGTGGAAGAGCTCGGCCGCCTTGGCGCCGCTCCAGTTGGCGGGCAGCAGCTTCGACGGAAGCCGCGGATCGAGGAAGGGGAAGCGGCGCCACTCGTGCACCAGCATGGTCTGCGCATGCAGGACGGCGTCACCGTCAGCGGGGCGCAGCCCGGTGAACTCGTCGATGAACGCCTCGTAGCGGTCCTCCACCTCGCTGAGGTCCCAGGCTCGGGCCACCATGGCCGCCTCACTTCCCACAGCGCCGTACGTGGCGGTGAAGGACATCGCGTCGTCGGCGAGCCCGAGTTCCTTCAGGGCGCCCAGCGCCTCCGCCTCACGGTCGGCGTGGGGCGTGATCCACACCCCGGGCTCCGGGGAGCCGAAGCCGGTCCAGGTGAGCCGGGTGCGCACCCGGTGCCGCAGGTCCCGCTTGGCCTCCGGCACTGAGACGAGGACCACCAGCCAGGTGCCGTCCCAGGTGTGCTCCCCGCTGCCGAAGTCGTAGATGCGCTGCGCGCCTTCGGTCAGCAGCCGCCGCCCCGGTGGGGTGAGCGCCCAGCGGACGCGGCGTCCCATCCGCTCGGAGGCCAGCCAGCCCTCTGCCGCGGTCCGGGCGAGCGACTGGCGGGCCGACTTCTCCTCGACACCGAACATCGCCAGCGCGTCCACAAGCGCGGAGGTCCACACTGGCGTGCCCTTGGGCAGTACGTACTCGCCGAGCATGGTCATCAGCAGCGACCGCGCGCTGACGTCACCGACCTCCCGGCGTCGGCTGACCACCGGCCGTGCGCTCCCCGCTGCGGCCCGGTCGGCGCGCTCCCTCCGGCCCGGTCCGCGCGACGCACGATCCACCATCGTCCTTCACTTCCCTTGTTGATCGCCGATCCGATGTATCACGCCGTCGCGTGACATCGACGTCATCAGCGTATCCAGGGCGCTCCGGTACGAGTGCCCGGAGCCAAACTTCTCCTCAGGGAAGCCCGCTCCTTCTTACACAATATCTTGTCGTTACGGAAATTATCAGTAGAGTGTCAGTCGCGTCGGCGGGCCGCCGACCAGAACGAGCGAGGTGGCAGCCATGCCGGTCTACGCCCTCGGATCCGACGAGCCGGACATCGATCCCAGCGCCTTCGTCCACCCGGATGCCGTCGTGATCGGGTGCGTGTCGATCGGCGCGGAGGCCAGTGTCTGGCCCGGGGCGGTCCTGCGCGGAGACCACGGCGGTCGTATCGAGATCGGCGCCCGCACCAGCATCCAGGACGGAACCGTGCTGCACACCACCGAGCAGTGGCCGACCGTCATCGGACCCGAGTGCGTGGTCGGCCACAACGCCCACCTGGAAGGCTGCACCGTGGAGCGCCACTGCCTGATCGGGTCCGGTTCCATCGTCCTGAACCGGGCCACTGTGCGTGAGGGCGCGGTGGTCGGCGCCGCCGCACTGGTCCCCGAGGACTTCGAGGTCCCGCCCAAGACCATGGCGCTCGGCGTCCCGGTACGGCTGCGCGGGACACCGGTCGATCCCTCCTGGGTGGAGTACGCCGTACGCACCTACCGGGACGCCGGCGCGCGCTATCGGCGTGATCTCCGGCGCATCGACCGTTGAGAGTCATCGACCCCTGAGAGCACGAAAGGTGGACCCGCCGTGGCCGCGAAACTGCACAGCTACCTCGCCGGTGACTGGTACGAGGCACCCGACGAGGGGCGTCCCCTGCTGGACGCGGCGACCGGCGCCGAGGTGGCCCGGCTCTCGGAGCGAGCCGTCGACACCGCGGCCGTGCTGCGCCACGCGCGGGAGGTGGGCGGCCCCGCCCTGCGCGAGCTGACCTTCCACCAGCGCGCCGGTCTGCTCAAGTCGTTGGGCAAGCACCTGGCCGCGCACACGGACGAGTTCCACGCACTGTCCACCCGCACCGGAGCGACCCGCCGCGACTCCGCGCTCGATGTCGACGGCGGCATCGCGGTGCTCTTCGTCTACGGCAGCAAGGGCACCAAAGAGCTGCCCGACGGGCATGTCCTGCCCGACGGCGACATGGAACCGGTCGGCAGGCAGGGCACCTTCGCCGTACGTCACGTCCATGTGCCGCGGCAGGGTGCGGCCGTGCAGATCAACGCGTTCAACTTCCCCGTGTGGGGCATGCTGGAGAAGCTCGCGCCGGCTCTGCTGGCGGGCCTGCCGTCCGTGGTGAAACCCGCGGGCCAGACGGCCTATCTGACGGAGCTGGTGTTCCGCCGCATCATCGAGTCCGGCATCCTCCCCGAAGGCGCCGTCCAGCTGATCTGCGCCCCGCCGGACGGCATCCTCGACGCGCTCACGGGACAGGACGTGCTCAGCGTCACCGGGTCCGCCGCGACCGCCCGAACCCTGCGCAGCCACCCGGCCGTCGCAGGCCGTGCCGTCCGCTTCAACGCCGAGGCCGACTCCCTGAACTGCGCGGTTCTCGGCCCGGACGCCGGGCCCGGCACCCCCGAGTTCGACCTGTTCACGCAGACCCTGGTCACCGAGATGACCGTCAAGGCCGGGCAGAAGTGCACCGCGATCCGCCGCGCTCTGGTGCCCGCCGGACTCATCGACGCCGTACAGGAAGCGGTCTGCGCCGAGCTGGCCGACCTGCGTGTCGGCAACCCCGTCGATCCCACGGTCACCATGGGCCCTCTGGCAGGCCTCGGGCAGCGGGAGGAGGTGCTGCGCGCGCTCAAGGCGCTCACGGCGGCGGCCCGCCTCGTCCACGGCGACCCCGACCGGTTCGAGGTCCTGGACGGTGACCGGGAACGCGGCGCCTTCCTCCCGCCGCTGCTTCTGCGCTGCGACGACCCCGACCGGGCCGAGCCGCACGAGGTCGAGGCGTTCGGCCCTGTCAGCACCCTTCTGCCGTACGACGGGACCGCCGCCCATGCGGTCGCGCTGGCAGCGCGCGGCGAGGGCAGCCTCGTCGGCTCGGTCGTCACCCACGACCCCGGCTTCGCCCGCGAGACCGTGCTCGGGGCCGCCCCCTGGCACGGTCGCCTGCTGCTCCTCGACCGCACCGACGCCGGGGAGTCCACCGGTCACGGCTCGCCGCTCCCGCACACCGTGCACGGCGGCCCCGGCCGGGCGGGCGGCGGCGAGGAACTCGGCGGCATCCGCAGCGTGCTGCACCACATGCAGCGCACCGCCGTCCAGGGACCGCCCGCCATCCTCTCGACACTCACCGGGCCCCACCCGGTCACGACCACTGAGCCACAGGCCGACGAGTAACACCACGGCCGATCTCGACGAGCGCGCTCCGGGAACGCCCGAAGTCGCCGGCCGGCTGCCGATGGCGAAGCGGGCCGGACGGGGCCGCCGTCTCGTCCAGCGGTTGCTGCGCCTTCAGCGCCCGCTCAGCAGAGATGTCGTCGTCCAGCGGGACCTGCGGGTGCCGATGCCCGACGGGACGGTGCTGCTGGCCGACTCGACTTCGGGCTCGCTCACGCACGAGGGGAGCAACCACCGGAGCGAGCGCCCGTGCGCCTGTACATGCCGGGCGAAGAAGAGTGGCGGGACGCCGCGTCCTGGCCGCCCCGGGCTATTCCCCGGCGCTTCCAGGTGCGGGGAGCGCTCCTTAGGGCTCAAGCTTCTTGAGCTGTGCGTGGGTGCGCCGGGTCCGCTGAAGGCGCTCGGGAAGCGGCGTGCGGTAGTCGGGCAGAAGGCGCTGAGCGCGGAACGCGGACTTGAGGAAGGCGCGGACGACGCGCTCGCGGCGGGGGCTGATCCAGCCGATCCGGTGGAGTCGGCAGACCCGCTCGCCGGCGAGGTACCGGGTCAGATCCCTGCCGAACGCCTGGAAGGGTGCAGGGAACCAGTGCTCGGCAAAGAAGTCCATCATCGCGGTCGCCACACGATGGCCGGACTCTGTCTGTGTGTACGGCCGGGAGTCGAACTTCAAGGCGAACTCTGTCATCGCGTTCCAGTCCTCGGGGAACGCCTCGTCGGCCAAGGGGCCGGACTCGCGTTCCAGGAGGCGGAAGAGTGCCTGCGCCCAGCGGTGCCACGCGATCTTCATGTGTTCGCTCATACCGGGCAGGCCCAGCGAGGTCTGCAGGCGGTCGCCGAACGTGGCCAGGAGGACCAAGGGGTAGATGAAGTCGTCGATGTGGTCGAAGTTGCCGGGCAGCTGCGGGGTCCTGCGGGCGACGGACAGGTGGATGCGGTTCAGCCGTTCGGCGGCCCTGCGGCCCGCCGCGCTGGATAACCCATCCACCATCCAGGCCATCAGGAAGTCGTTGCCGTCCTGGAAACGCCGGTGAGGCCTCGTCTCGAGCTTCGTGGTGTGGGCCAGGGTGTCGGCCCCCATGCTCGGCTGCATCATGCGCATGGTGCCCGGATAGACCATCATCGCCAGAGCGAACTCCGGGACACGGTGGCTGACATAGAGCGAGATCATCCGCTCCCAATCGGTCTCCGGGTCCATGCGAGCCAGTTCGCGGTCCACCCACTTGTACCCACGGCGCAACGTCGGTTCCCCCTGTTTCGGAGCCAGGCGGCTGCACCGCCGTGGCTGCTACCGGAATATGGTGCTGAAGGGGCAGGTCATCCCCATCCTCGTGAGAAGAGGACGCTCGGGCTTCTGCTTCCCGATGCCAGGGCTCGCCGTGATTCACATCACGAAGATTGTGGGTCGCGGCGGGTTTCCATGCTCCGGACCATCTGTCCCGAGTGATGGTCAAGGGCGGAGCACCGGTCGAGGCAGTCTGGTCCGCGACCCGTCGCAGGCGGTGGCCTCGGTGCCCACCGCCTGCGCGCGCACTTAAGCGCTCACGGGATCCCCCTCCGCCCCGGGCACCGCCTCCTCGGCCTCTTCCGGCGACAGGTCGCCGAGGTAGGCCGCCCGCACCGCCGGATCGGCGCGCACCTCGTCCGGGGTGCCGACGCTGATCCGGCGGCCGAAGTCGAGGACGACGACCTGATCGCAGACGCTCATGACCATGTCGACGTCGTGCTCGACGAGCAGTACGCCCATGCCCCAGTCCTCGGCGAGTCGCCGTACCAGTCGGGCCAGTTCGCGGGTCTCGTCGTCCGAGAGCCCGGCCGCCGGCTCGTCGAGCAGGAGGACGGACGGTGAGGTCGCCACCGCGCGGGCGATGGCCAGCAGCCGGCGTTCGCCGTACGAGAGGTCGCCCACCGAACGGTCCAGGCTGCTCTCAAGGCCGAACTCCCGTACCGCGACGAGTACTTGGGCGGGCAGGGGACGGCTTCCTGGACGTATCAGGTCCTTGAGATACGTCCATGGACCGGGCCGGTCGCAGGCGGCGTACAGGTTGTCCAGGACGGTCATGTCCTCGAAGAGTTCCAGTGACTGGAAGGACCGGCTCAGGCCCGCGCGGGCGCGCAGATGCACGGCGGTGCCGGTCAGGTCCCGGTCGCCGAGGCGGACGCTGCCGGAGGCGGGCCGGGTGAAGCCGGTGACCGCGTCGATGGCGGAGGTCTTGCCCGCGCCGTTCGGGCCGATGAGGCCGGTGACCCGGCCGGGCTCGATGGCGAAGGAGAGGTCGTCTACGGCGACGACACCGCCGTAGCGCACGGTGAGGTTGGTGACGTGGAGTGGGAGGGGTGCCGCACGGTGGGCGTCCGGCGCGGCCACGGGAGTGGGGGCGGGGGCAGGCGCCCGGTCGATGGAGCGTCGCCGGGGCAGCCTTCGCTCGACTGCCGCCGCCTGCTTGCCGAGCCCCTGACCGATCCCGTCCTGGTTGCCCACCAGGGTGAGCAGCAGAATGATCCCGCCGATCAGTGGCATCCACTCGCTCAGTCCCGGCACCACCAGATCCCCGAAGCGGGCGCCGACCGTGCCCGCGGCGAACGTGGCGCCGAACAGCGGGCCCACGAGGAAGCCGACCCCGCCGATGACGGCAAGCCCGAGCGCGGTGATGGAGTCGAAGGCCGCGAAGTCCGTGAAGACCACCGAGGTCGAGCGGAAGCCGGTGAGCACGCCCGCGAGTGCGGCGATCGCCGCGGACACCCCGAACGCGTACAGCTTCGTGGCGCGTACGCCGATGCCGAGTGCGGCGGCGGCCCGCTCGTTGGCGCGGACCGCGATCAGCCGGCGGCCGGTCCGGCTGCGCCGGATGTTGGCCACCACCAGTGCGGCTCCGATGAAGAGGAGCAGCACCAGGGCCGCGTACCGCTGCGGATGGTCGACGCCGGAGATGTCGATGCCGAACAGCGTCTGCTTGCCCACCGCGATGCCGTCGCTGCCGGGGGTGGTGGCCAGGTCGGTGTTCTGAAAGACCATCACCTCCAGCGTGGTGCCGAGGCCGAGAGTGATGATCGCGAGGTTGACTCCGCGCGTGCGGACCGCAGGCAGAGCGAACAGCAGGCCGATCGGTACGGTCCCCAACACGCCTGCCAGCAGGGCGAGTTCGAAGGGCCAGCCCCAGTCGGCGACCGCGTGCCCCGCGATGAAGGCGCCGGTTCCGGCGAGTGCGTACGCCGCGAGGGAGACCTGTCCCGCGTAACCGGTGACCACCACGATCGACAGGATGATCAGGGAGAGCACCAGGGTGTTGGTGATCGCGTCGGCCCACTGCGGCGTGGACAGTGCCACCAGCAGCAGGGCGACCGCGACGGTGACGGCCAGTGCCACCGGCCGTACGCGTCCGGTGCCGAGCGCCGGCAGCCGGTCCAGGAACGTGCCGCGCAGCGGCAGTGCCCGGCCGCGGGCCACCAGCACCAGAGCGATGACGAGGAACGGCACCGACGCCGCGAGGCCCGTGATGTCCGTGCCGAAGCGGGTCAGTTCGGACTGCACGATGCCGATGACGAGGCCGCCCGCCAGGGTGACGGGGAACGAGGAGAACCTGCCGACCAGGGCGGCGGCCAGCGCGCTCAGCAGGAGCGTGGTCAGGCCGTTCACGGACAGGCCGATGACCGGCACGATCAGGATGCCGGTGAGACCCGCGAGTGCCGAGCCGAGCCCCCAGTTGGCGGCGGCGATCAGGTCCGCGGACCAGCCGAGTGAGGAGGCGGCGCTCTGGTTCTCGGCGACCGCCGTGGTGCCGAGCCCGAACATGCTGTGTTTGTAGAGGAGATGGAGCGCGACGGTGATGGCGATCGCGATCCCGAGCAGCCAGACCCGGTCCTCGGACACCGTCGCCCCGGCCACTTCCAGCAGGTCGGACGGCAGTTTGCCGGGCACGAGCTGCACGCTGTCGCCGTACCGTTTGACGGCCGCGGCGGTGAGCACGATGAACACGGCCAGGGTGCCCACCAGCCGGGCCAGTGAGGATGCCCGGCGCAGCGGGCGCATCACCAGCAGATGGGTGAGCACCCCCAGCAGCCCGGCCACCAGGACGCCGCAGCCGACGGCGGTCCAGTAGGGCACGCCGTGCTGCACGGCGAGTTCCCATTGCACATAGGCGCCGGCCATCCCGATCGCGCCGTGCGCGAAGTTCAGGACGCCGGAGCCTCGGTAGATCAGCACGATGCCTTGGGCGGTGAGCGCGTAGAGCGCACCGAGCCCGAGGCCCAGGAGCGCGAAGCGCAGGATGTCGTCCACCAGATGAACCTCCAGGGCTTCATGAGTAGCGAACGCCGGGAGGCGCGGCAAGACCGTACAGCACATTTATTTAAATAATTCTGGCAAGAGTACTTCTCTAACCAAAGGCCGCGCCCCATGCTGGTCCCCTCTTCACCGTCGCCCGTCCGGGGCGCGAGCTTTCGCGGAGGAACCATGAACGACTCACGCCGGCGCAGAAGTACCGCAGCGAGCTGTCTCGCGATGACCGGAGCCCTGCTCATCGCGGGCTGCGGGGGTGGCGAGGAGGAGGAGCCCGCAGGCAGCGCGGCCGCGTCCGCCCTGACCGGCACACCGGTCAAGGTGATGGTCTGGGCACCGGAGAACACCCAGGGCAGCGCGCAGCCCGGCGTCCGGATCACGGCCCAGGCGTACGAGAAGTGGATCAACGCGAACGGCGGCATCAAGGGCGGCCCGCTCAAGGTCATCACCTGCAACGAGAAGAACGACCCCGACGAGGCCGAGAACTGCGCCCAGCAGGCGGTCAGCGAAAAGGTGGTCGCGGTGGTCGGCTCGTACAGCCTCGCCGGGGACCGCTACATGCCGATCCTGGAGAAGGCCGGCATCCCCTACATCGGCGGGACCGGAGTGTCGGCCGCGGAGTTCTCCAACCCGCTGTCCTTCCCGGTCAACGGCGGCACCCCCGTGGTCTTCGCCGCGCACGGCCGTCAGCTGGTGGAGGCGGGCTGCAAGAAGATCTCCGGTGTGCGCTACGACGTCGCCGCCGCCGCGATCGTCACGCAGTTCCTCGGCCTCGGAGTGGTCTCCGCCGGAGGGAAGCCGCCCAAGGACCTGAAGGTGCCGGTCACCGCCACCGACCTCGCCCCGCAGGTGGCCGAGGCGACCAGGGACAGCGACTGCGTGAGCGTCATCCTGGGCACGCACTCGGACCTGTTCGTGAAGGCGTATCTGCAGTCCGGCGCCAAGACCGAGCTCGGCAGCGTCGTCGGCAACCTCACCCCCGAGCTGGCCGAGACCACCGGCGGCAGCGGCAGCCCGCTGGACGGCTCCGCCGTCACCGGCTACTACCCGCCGGTCTCCGACCCCGCCTGGAAGGACGCCGTGGCGGCCATCGACGGCAAGGACGTCGACCTCTCCAACGGGGCCAACGCGACGACCTGGGTGGCGTTCAAGGTCTTCAGCGAGGCCGCCGCGAAGCTGCCGGAGATCACCTCCAAGGCCCTGGTGAACGAGCTCAACACCGCGAAGGGCATCGACACCGGTGGCCTGACCCCGCCGCTGACCTGGACGTCCGCGACCGCCCTGCCCATGAAGGGCATGAACCGCATCCACAACACCACCGCCACCGAACTGGTGCTGAAAGACGGCAAGATCGAGTGGGCCGAGTCCGGCTCGGACTTCGTCGACGTACGGAAAGCGCTGACCGCGTCGGCCGGCTGAACAAGGTCGGTCAGTCCGCAAAAGTGGCAACTACGGAAGGAGAAGTCCTGTGTCCACCAGCGCACCCGACCGCCCCGGCGCCGCAGCCGAAGCGCCCGCGGAGCCCCTGATCGCGACCCGCGGACTGTCCGCCGGGTACGGCACCCAGCCCGTCGTACGCGACCTCGACATCGAGGTGCGCCCCGGCGAGGTCGTCGCGCTGCTCGGCCCCAACGGTGCGGGCAAGACGACGACGTTGCGGGTGCTGGCGGGTGATCTGGCGCCGATGAGCGGCGAGGTGCGCTGGCTGGGCGGCGTGGGCCGGGCGCCGCTGCACCGCCGGGCCCGGCAGGGCCTCGCGTACGTCGGTGAGCGCGCGGTCTTCACCCGGCTCGACGTGGCCGAGAACCTGCGGGTCGGCCGGGTGGAGGCGGCCCGCGCCCTGGAGCTGTTCCCCGAACTGGAGAAACGGCTCAGGACCGGCGCGGGCATGCTCTCCGGCGGCGAGCAGCAGATGCTCTCGCTGGCGCGCGCCCTGTGCCGGTCGCCCCGGCTGCTCCTCGCCGACGAACTGTCGCTCGGGCTCGCCCCGTTGGTGGTCGAGCGGCTGCTGCGCGCGGTGCGCGAAGCAGCCGACCGGGGCCTGGGGGCGCTGCTGGTCGAGCAGCACGTACGCAAGGTGCTGGACATCGCGGACCGGGTGTACGTGCTGCGCCGGGGCCGCATCGAGATGACCGGCACCCCGCGAGAGCTGCGCGAGAACCTGGACGCCGTCGAGTCCTCCTACCTAGCCCGGCCGGGGACCGCGGCGCCCATGTGAACGTCACGGGATCCTTCAGCCGTTCCGTCTCCCTCAGGACAGGCTGTCTCCTTCAGGACAGGCAGCCGACGTGTGCGAGGGCCTGCCTGAGGAGGACTCCCTGCCCGCCCGGCATCTCGCTCAGGACCAGTGCCTCCGATGCTTCCTGCGGGCTGAACCAGACCAGGTCCAGAGCGTCCTGGCGGGGACGGCAGTCGCCGGTCACCGGGACGATGTAGGCGAGGGCGACCGCGTGCTGGCGGGGGTCGTGGAACGGCGTGAACCCCTGCGTCGGGAAGTACTCGGCGACGGTGAAGGGCTGAAGGGAGGCCGGCACATGGGGCAGCGCCATCGGGCCGAGGTCCTTCTCCAGGTGGCGCAGGAGGGCGTCCCGGACGCGTTCGTGGTGCAGTACGCGGCCGGAGACGAGGGTACGGCTGACCGTTCCGTCCGGCCCGATGCGCAGCAGGAGCCCGATGCTGGTGACCTCGCCGCTGTCGTCGACTCTCACGGGTACGGCCTCGACGTACAGGATCGGCATGTGGGCGCGCGCGTACTCGAGCTCGTCGGGACTCAGCCAGCCGGGCGTGGTTTCGGTCATGTCAGACATTCGCTGATCATACTTTCCGCCACTCGGCTCGCGCTCCCGCACGCCTCAGCTTCCGCTCCCGCACAGCTCGGCGAAGCGTCTCACGTCGATGTTGCCGCCGGAGATGATCACGCCGACGCGGGACGGGAGCCGCTCGACGCGACCGGCCAGCAGGGCGGCCAGGCCGGTGGCGCCGCTGGGCTCGACGATGATCTTCAGCCGCTCGAAGGCGAACCGCATCGCGTCGCGGATCTCGTCGTCGGTGACCAGGAAGATGTCGTCGATCAGGCGCTGGTTGACGGAGAACGTCAGCTCGCCGGGGATGTCCGCCGCCTGCCCGTCGGCGATCGTGCGCGGCACCGGGATGGAGACGCGCCGGCCGGCCTCGAGGGAACGCTTGGTGTCGTCTCCGGCCTCCGGCTCGATGCCGATCATCCGGATCCCGCTGTGCAGGCCCTTGGCCGCGGTGGCGCTGCCGGCCATCAGCCCGCCCCCGCCCACCGGCGTGACCAGGGCGTCCAACTCCCCGGCCTCCTCGACCAGTTCGAGGGCCGCGGTGCCCTGTCCGGCGATCACCTGCGGATGCTCGTACGGCGGGATGAGCGCAAGGCCGCGGTCGGCGGCGAGGGCCTCGCCGATGGCCTCACGGTTACCGGTGTAGCGGTCGTACGTGACGATCTCCGCGCCGTAACCGGCGGTGGCGTCCATCTTCGACTGAGGCGTGTCCTCAGGCATGAGGATCACCGCGGTGGTGCCCAGCTCCCGTGCGGCGAGGGCGACGGCCTGGGCGTGGTTGCCGGAGGAATAGGCGGCGATGCCCTTGGCCAGTTGCTCCGGCGACAGGCGGGAGGCGGTGTTGTAGGCGCCGCGGAACTTGAACGCGCCGATGCGCTGGAAGTTCTCGCACTTCAAGAAGACCTGGGCGCCGACGAGGGCGTCCAGGGTGCGGGAACGCAGTACGGGGGTGCGGTGGGCCACGCCCTTGATCTGTGCGGCGGCGTCGCGGACGTCGTCGAGGGTGACCGGGGGAGTGTGCGTCATGGCTGGGCTCCTTCGGGGGGTGTGGCGCCGGGCTCGGTGCCGTCCGTCGTGGACGCGTCGCTCGGTGGTGTGCGGGATGTCGCCCTGGCGTCGGACAGGTAGTTGTAGGCGGAGGCGCGGGAGATGCCGAGCCGGGCGGCGACCTGCTCGACCGCGCGGCGTACGGCGAAGACACCGCGTTCGTCCAGGCTGCGGAACAACTCGAGACGCTGGGCGCGGTCGAGCTCGGACCAGGTCTTGTTCTGCCGCAGCTGATGGCTGTCGACGATGGCGTCCACCACGGAACCGATGTCGTTGCCGAACGTCGTGGTCGGCACGTCGGCCGGTCCGGTGGCGACCCCCGCGATCTCGCCGATCAGGGCGTGGGCCTGGTTGACGGCGGTGATGTCGAGATTGACGCACAGGGCGCCGAACACCGTGCCGGTGGAGTCGCGCAGGACCATCGTCGACGACTTGACGATCTTCCCCGTCCGGGTGCGGGTGAGGTAGTTCAGCTCGTCGCTCGCCTCGTCGCCGCGGGCGAGGATGCCCATCCCGATCTCGCTCATCGACCCACCGACCCCGCGCCCGGTGACTGAGCCCGCGATGGCTACCACGGATTTCTCCGGCCGCCGGAAGTCGTGCACGACCACCTCGCAGAACGAGCCGAGTGTCGCTGCGATGCCGTCGATGACGGGGGTGAGCGCGGCGATGATCGCGTCCTGCTCGTCGGTGTCGGTCGACATCGCGTGCTCCAGGGGCTGGATTACCGGGTCTGGACAATTGGTCCAGTACCTAGACTACATGTCTAGACAGATTCCGTGCAGCGCTCACCCAGCCGTCCCCGTATGTGTGCGGCTCGGCGAGACAGCGGCGTCAGCCCGGGCGTGGCGGCGGGGCGAGACGGCGATGGGTGCACTGCTTTCGTCGAAAATTTCGCGGCAGGGAATGCGGCAACCCTTTGGCCCGGAGCGGCAACTGCCTTGCGGCAATGCACGACTTCATGTCACCAGGGCGGTTGAGGAAAATGGAAGCGAAGCAGCAGAGGGCGCGGCACCGTAGGCGCAAGGTCGGGCTGTCGATCGGCATCCCGGTGGCGGTGGCCGCGGCGGCAGGCATGGCGTACGGCACGGATCTGGGCGTGTTCGGCGAGGACGCGCAGCGCAGCGCCTCGGCGGCGACCCCGGCCCCGGCGTGGGCCGATGACGTCGCCGACGGCTTCGCGTCGGTCAACTCGCAGGGACAGAACGGCACTTACGGCGGCCGTGACGGCAAGACCGTCACCGTGAAGACTCTTGCCGATCTGGAGAAGTACGCGACGGCCAAGGAGCCGTACGTCATTGTCGTGGCCGGCACGATCAACATGGACCCCAAGGGCAAGGAGATCAAGGTCGCCTCGGACAAGACGATCGTGGGCTCGGGCACCTCCGGGCAGATCGTCGGCGGCGGCTTCTTCCTGGGCCAGGGCGTGCACAACGTCATCATCCGCAACCTGACGATCCGGGACTCGTACGCCGGTGAGTGGAACGACAAGGACCATGACTTCGACGCCATCCAGATGGACGGCGCGCACCACGTCTGGATCGACCACAACGATCTGCGGCACATGGCCGACGGCCTGATCGACAGCCGCAAGGACACCACCAACGTGACGGTGTCCTGGAACAAGCTGAGCGACAACAACAAGACCTTCGGCATCGGCTGGACCGAGAACACGACCGCCGACCTCACGATCCACCACAACTGGTTCCGCGAGACCGAGCAGCGCAACCCGTCCACCGACAACGTGGCCCACGCGCACCTCTACAACAACTATCTGCAGGACGTGCCGAACACGGACATCACCACGTCCTACGGCAACTACGCGCGCGGCAAGACGAAGATGGTGCTGGAGAACAGCGTCTTCGAGGGGCTCAAGAACCCCGTCACCAAGGACAGCACCGCGGCGGTGGTCCAGCGCGGCAACGTCTTCTCCGGCACCAGCGGCCGTAACGAGAGCGGTGGCACGGCCTTCGACCCGAAGAGCTTCTACAAGTACACCCTCGACAAGGCGGCCGACGTCCCGGCGCTGCTCAAGTCCGGTGCGGGGCCACGGACTTCGATCGGCACGGCGGCGAGTGCGGGTACGAGTACGAAGGCGAGCGCCGCCGACACCACGCTCACCGTCGCCAAGGACGGCAGCGGGCAGTTCACGAGCGTCCAGGCCGCCGTCAACGCCGTACCGGCGAACAACACTTCACGGGTGGTCATCTCCATCAAGCCCGGCACCTACCGCGAGCTGGTCAAGGTCCCGCGCGACAAGCCGTATGTGACCTTCCAGGGCACGGGAGCCAGCCGCAAGGACACCGTGATCGTCTTCAACAACGCCTCGGGGACGCCGAAGCCTGACGGTTCGGGAAACTACGGCACCAGCGGAAGCGCGACCGTCGCCGTCGAGGCCGATGACTTCCAGGCCCGTAACCTCACCATCGACAACGACTTCGACGAGGCGAAGAACCAGAGCCTGAACGGACACCAGGCCGTCGCCCTGCGCACCGCCGCCGACAAGGTCGTACTCGACAGCATCATCGTCACCGGCGACCAGGACACGCTGCTGCTGGACACGCAGTCCAAGGACAAGCTCGGCCGGGTCTACGTCAACAACTCCTACATCGTCGGGAACGTCGACTTCATCTTCGGCCGGGCCAGCGCGGTGATCAACAAGTCTGTGATCACGCTGAAGAAGCGGTGGAACGGCGACTCGGCGGGGTACGTCACAGCGCCCAGCACGGCCGCGGGCCGCAAGGGCATCCTGATCGCCAACAGCACCGTCAACGGCGATGTGTCCGCGTCCAGCTTCCACCTGGGACGCCCCTGGCACGCGGGCGGTGACGCCGCTCTCGACCCGCAGACCACGGTCCGTAACACGTCCCTGAGCAGCGCGATCAAGTCCGCTCCGTGGACCGACATGAGTGGCTTCTCGTGGAAGGACGACCGGTTCGCCGAGTACAAGAACACCGGTCCCGGCTCCGGTTCCGCGAGTGGCGACCGGCCCCAGCTGACCGATGCCCAGGCCGCCGACCAGGAGATCGGCGACTGGCTGGGCGACTGGAAGCCGAGCGCGTCGTAGGACAGCTTTCACGGTTTTCGGCCAGGCCCTCCGCTCGGTTCGATCCCGCTGTTCAATAGGAACTGTTCAGTGAGAACGAACGATGCCGTGAGAGGAGCCGTCCGTGTCCCCAGTGGTCGTGCCGCCCGTCGGTGCGCGCATCCGGCAGGCGCGCACCGCGCGGGGCATGAGCCTGCGCGGTCTGGCGCGGGAGATCGGTGTGTCCGCGAGCTTGATCTCGCAGATCGAGACCGGGAAGAGCCAGCCGTCGGTCAGCACGCTGTACGCGATCACCACCGCGCTCTCCATCCCCGTCGAGTCGCTCTTCGACGGCTATGACGGCATCGACGGGGAGGAGGCCGCGCCGGTGCCGGCTCCCGCCTCGCCCGTCGCCGGTCCGCCCGGCACCGTCCTGCACGCGCTCGCCGCCTTCGCCGCCGACCCGGGCCACCGGATCGGGCCGCTGGTCAGGGCCGAGGAGCGGGAGGTGCTTGAGCTCGACTCGGGCGTCGTATGGGAGCGGCTGGGGCATGTCCCGGGCGCGGACGTCGACTTCCTGCTGGTGACCTACCGGCCCGGCGGCGCATCCTCCGGCTCGGGCGGGCTGATGCGGCACCCGGGCACGGAGTACGGCTATCTGACCTCCGGCGAGCTGGTGCTCACCCTCGGCTTCGAGGAGTACACGCTCCGGCCCGGCGACGCGGTGTCCTTCGAGTCGACGACACCCCACCGCTATCGCAACGACGGGGACGAACCGGCCGTCGGCGTCTGGTTCGTGTTCAGTATGCCTTGACACTTGCCTTGACACCCCCGCCGGACGGTCGTTCACTCGAAGGGGAGGTTCGCCATGGCGATCCGCACTTTCGGCCCCAACGCCGTCGACTGGGAAGAGCGCGTCGACCTCGACCGGCTGCGCAAGGAGCGCCTTGCCCGGCTGAACGCCGCGCTGAACCGTTCCGAGTTGGGCGCCTTGCTCAGTTTCGACTTCTCCAACATCCGCTATATGTCGTCCACTCACATCGGCACCTGGGCCATGGACAAGCTGATCCGTTTCGCGCTGCTCGTCCGCGGCGGCGAACCGGTCGTCTGGGACTTCGGCTCCGCAGCCCGCCACCACCAGCTCTACAACCCCTGGCTCGACTACAGCGACGGCAAGGGCGGACCGCCCACCGGCGCCCGCGCCGGCATCTCCACCCTTCGCGGCGCCTTCCATCCCGACGCCGGGATCGCCGAGGACGTCGCCGCCAAGATCGCCCAGGTGCTGCGCGAACACGGCCTGGCGGGCGAGCCGTTGGGCGTCGACCTGGCCGAGATGCCCGTACTGCACGCCCTCAAGGAGGAAGGCATCGACGTCGTCGACGGCCAGCAGGTCTTCCTGGAGGCCCGCCGCATCAAGACCGGCGACGAGATCTCCCTGCTCACCCAGGCCTGCTCGATGGTCGACGCGGCGTACGAGGAGCTGTACGGCTATCTGCGCCCCGGCGTGCGCGAGAACGAATGCGTCGGACTCGTCAGCAAGGTCCTCTACGACCTGGGCAGCGAGTACGTCGAAGGCGTCAACGCCATCTCGGGAGAGCGCTGTTCACCCCACCCGCACGTCTACAGCGACCGCCTGATCCGCCCCGGCGACCCCGCCTTCTTCGACATCCTGCACAGCCACCTCGGCTACCGCACCTGCTACTACCGCACGTTCGCCGTCGGCAGCGCATCCGCCGCACAGCGCGACGCGTACGTCCGCTGCCGCGCCTACATGGACGAGGCCATCGCCCTGGTCCGGCCGGGCGCCACGACCGCCGACATCGTCCAGGTCTGGCCGCGCGCCGAGGAGTTCGGCTTCCCCGACGAGACGGCCGCATTCGCCCTGCAGTACGGGCACGGGGTGGGCCTGTCGATCTGGGAGAAGCCCATCTTCAGCCGGCTCGTCTCGCTCGACCACCCCGAAGTCCTCGAAGAGGGCATGGTGTTCGCGCTGGAGACGTACTGGCCTGCCGCCGACGGCTGGTCGGCGGCGCGGATCGAGGAGGAGGTCGTCGTCACCGCCGACGGGTGCGAGGTGATCACCAAGTTCCCGGCGGAGGAACTCCTTGTCGCGGGCCGCAAGTACTGGACGGTCGGCGGCGCCCTCAACACCCGGCGCGAGGCCCAGTCCCACCTCAACACCCCCGAGGGCAGGGGCGAGTCATGACCGCCGCGGCATCGACGAATGCGGGTCAACTCCTCGCGCTCTACGAGCAGATGGCCGTGATCCGGCGTACGGAGAAGGCCGCCCACGACCTGTTCATGGCCGGCCTCGTCAAGGGCACCACCCACCTCGCCTCCGGTCACGAGGCGATCGCGGTCGGCGCGAGCGCGGCCCTGCGGGACGACGACTACGTGTTCGCGACCTACCGCGGCCACCACCACGCACTGGCCCGCGGCGCCACCCCCGAGGAATGCCTCGCCGAACTGATGAGCCGCGCCACCGGCCTCTGCAAGGCCAAGGGCGGCTCGATGCACCTCACCAAGGCGTCGCACAACATGCTCGGCTCGTACGCCATCGTCGGCGCCCATCTGCCCATGGCGGTGGGCGCCGCCTGGTCGGCCCGGCTGCGCGGCAGCGGACAGATCGCCGTGGCGTTCTTCGGCGACGGCGCGACCAACATCGGCGCCTTCCACGAGGCGCTGAACCTGGCCGCCGTATGGAAACTGCCCGTGCTCTTCGTCTGCGAGAACAACCTCTACATGGAGTACACGCCGATCGCCGACGTCACCGCGGTGGCGAACCCCGCGGCGGACCGTGCGCCCGCGTACGGCATCCCCGGCGAGATCGTCGACGGCAACGACGTGGTCCTCGTCCAGGAGGCGGTGGGACGACTGGCGGACCGGGCCCGTGCGGGAGACGGGCCCAGCCTGCTGGAGGCACAGACCTACCGGCACTTCGGCCACAGCCGCACCGACCCGGCCACCTACCGGCCGGCCGAGGAGGTCGAGCGCTGGCTGAAGCACGACCCGCTGGACCTCGCCCGTGGGCGGCTCGCCGAACTGGGCGTGCCGGAGGAAGCGGTCACCGAAGCCGACGCTCGCGCAACCGGCCTCGTACAGCAGGCAGTCGATGCCGCGAAGCAGGCGCCCGCGGCCGATCCGCGGGAGGCGCTCACCGACGTATGGGCCGACGGAGGTGCGGCGTGGCGGACGTGATCACCTACCGCGAGGCGGTCGCCGATGGCATCGCGCGTGAGATGCGGCGCGATCCCGCGGTCGTCTGCCTGGGGGAGGACATCGGCGCGGCGGGCGGGGTGTTCAAGACGACCGTCGGGCTGCACAAGGAGTTCGGATCCGAGCGGGTGTGGGACACACCGATCTCCGAACAGGCCATCGTCGGGGCGGCGATGGGCGCCGCGATGACCGGGATGCGGCCCGTCGCGGAGATCATGTTCTCCGATTTCCTGGCCTGTTGCTGGGACTACCTCGCCAACGAGATACCCAAGGTGCGGTACATGACGGGCGGTCAGGTCACGGTGCCGCTCGTCGTCCGCACGGCCAACGGCGGCGGTCTCGGCTTCGGCGCCCAGCACTCCCAGGCCACCGAGAACTGGGCGTTCACCGTCCCCGGACTGAAGATCGCGGCACCCGCCACGCCCGCCGACGTGATCGGCATGATGGCCGCCGCCATCCGCAGCGACGACCCGGTGGTCTTCTTCGAGCACAAGGGACTGTTCGCGACCAAGGGGCCGCCCGCGCCACCGGACCACATCGTCGAGCTCGGGCAGGCCGCCGTCGTACGCGAAGGCGCCGACGTCACGCTCGTCGCCCTCGCCTCGATGGTGCCCGTGGCGCTGACGGCCGCCGAACGGCTGGCCGAGGAGGACATCGACGCCGAGGTGATCGACCTGCGCTGCCTGGTGCCGCTGGACACGCGGACGGTGCTCGGTTCCCTTGCGAAGACCTCGCGGCTCGTGACCGTCGAGGAGAACCCCTACCAGGGCGGATGGGGCGGCACCCTCGTATCGGTCGTCGCCGACGAGGGATTCGGCCTCCTCGACGCGCCCGTACGCCGGATCGCGGCCGAGTGCGTGCCGCTGCCCTTCGCGGACGCGCTCGAAGAGCAGGTCATCCCCACCGTCGACAAGGTCGTGACGGCGGTCCGGCGGCTCGCCGCGTACTGAACACACCAAGGGAGGAAGGCC
Source organism: Streptomyces yerevanensis (assembly GCF_000716805.1). NCBI lineage: Bacteria > Bacillati > Actinomycetota > Actinomycetes > Kitasatosporales > Streptomycetaceae > Streptomyces > Streptomyces yerevanensis. The sequence continues at coordinate 339,899 of NZ_JNWJ01000002.1, forward strand.
GATGACCAGTCGGATGCTTCTGCGCTCGGGCCACGTGATCTCGATGGACCCCGGCATCGGGGACCTGCCCGAGGGCGATGTACTGATCGAGGACGGGAAGATCACGGCGGTCGAGCCGCGGATAGACGCCGAAGTCGACGCCGAAGTCCTCGACATGACCGGCCGCATCGTCGTGCCGGGCTTTGTCGACACCCACCGCCACACCTGGGAGGCGCCCATCCGCGGCTGCGCGCCCAATGCCACGCTCGACGACTACTTCGTCGAAGTCCTCGACACCTTCGCACCCGTCTACGGTCCCGAGGACGTGTACGCGGGCAACCTCGCGGGCTCCCTCGAGTGCCTGAATGCAGGGATCACCACGCTCGTCGACTGGTCGCACATCAACAACTCACCCGAGCATCCCGACGCAGCCGTGCGGGCGCTGGGCGAGACCGGGATCCGCGCCCAGTACGCGTACGGCAGCGCCAACACCTCGCTCGCCGACTACTGGTTCGACAGCAAGATCGCCATACCGGCCGACGACGTACGACGGATGAGGGAGCGTCACTTCGCCTCGGACGACGGCCTGTTGACCATGGCGCTCGCCACTCGCGGCCCGGGATTCTGCATCAACGACGTCGTCGAGGCCGAGTGGCGCCTCGCACGCGAGCTGGACATCCCGATCACCGTGCACGTCGGCATGGGCCGGCTGGCCGGCCGCTTCGGGATGGTCAAGCAGCTGCACGACCTCGGGCTGCTCGGCTCCGACACCACCTACATCCACTGCTGTTACTTCAGCGAGGAGGAGTGGCGGATGGTCGCCGACAGCGGCGGTACGGTCTCCATCGCGCCGCAGGTGGAGCAGCAGATGGGGCACGGCTGGCCGCCCGTGATGAAGGCGATCGAGTACGGGCTGCGGCCGAGCCTGAGCATCGACGTGGTCACCACCGTGCCCGGCGACATGTTCACCCAGATCCGCGCGGCCTTCGGCGGCGAGCGTGCCCGGGTCAACGCCGAGTGCTGGCAGGCCGACACACCCGTCCCCGCAACTATGCTGACCGCACGTCAGATGCTGGAGATCGCCACCGTCAACGGCGCACATGTCGCGGGACTCGAGCACCGCACCGGCTCACTGACCCCCGGCAAACGCGCCGACATCGTCGCCATCGACGCCACGGCCCTCAACATCGCGCCCCTCATCGACCCGGTCGCCGCGGTGACCCTGTGCGCGGACGTGTCCAACGTCGACACGGTCATCGTCGACGGCACGGTCCGCAAGCGCGACGGCAAGCTGCTCGCCGACACCGCGCGGGCGCGGCGCCTGGTCGAGGAGTCCCGTGACCGGCTGGTGGCGGCGGTCGCGGCCCGGAAGAAGCAGCAGGCGTGAGGCAGTCCGGACACAGGGCGCGCAGGAAGGGGCGGGCATGACCCACTTCGCCGTACGGCGGGCGGCGGACGCCACATTCGTCGCCCCGACCCAACTGCCGTACAGCAGCAGCGGGTTCAGACGACGGACGGTCGTCGACGAGGCGGACGGCGCCGTGCACAGCGGCTTCGGCATCTGCGAACTGGCGCCGGACGGAGCGATCGGCGCCCACGTGAACGCGTACGAGGAGTCCTTCCACGTGCTGTCGGGCACGGTGATCCTCGACGTACCCGAGGGCTCGTACCTGCTGGAGGAAGGCGACTACGGACTCCTGCCGACGGGCGTGCCGCACGCCTGGCGCGGCGCCGGGGACACCGTCGCGCGCTGGGCGGACATGCTCGCGCCGGTCCCGCGAGCCCGCTACGGCTACGACACCCAGGCGGTGCCCGCGCTGCCGGCCCGCGAGCCGGTCCGTATCGACGTACGCGACCCGCGCACCCGCTCGTTCGGCCACTTCGAGGCCGCCCAGATGGACCCCGGCAAGCAGTCCCAGGACCTCCTGGCCGTGTCGGCGAGCATGCGGACCGCGCTGCTCGTCTACAGCGGCATCACCGTGAAGATGATGGTGGACAGCGACCTGGGCGCGGTCGCCTCCACGATGTTCATGGTGCAGTACGCGCCCGACGGCGTCGCCGGCAGCCACGACCACCCCTTCGAGGAGACGTATCTGATCGTCGAGGGCACCGTGGACGCCACCTTCGACGGCGAACGCCACCGGCTCGGCGTGGGTGACGCGGCCTGGGCGGGCGCCGGTTGCGTGCACAGCTTCGCCAACGCCGGTACGGGACCGGTGCGTTGGCTGGAGACACAGGCGCCGCAGCCGCCGTCGCGGCACTCCTACCGGTTCACCAGGGACTGGGACTACCTGCGGGAGACGTTGGGAGAGAAACCATGAGCAGCGTGGTCGTCATCGGCGGTACGTCCGGGATCGGCCGGGAGTTCGCCCGGCACCGCGCGGAGAGCGGCGACGAGGTCGTACTCACCGGGCGCGACGCCGGCCGGGCCGCCACCGCCGCCAAGGAGACCGGCGCGGCCCGCGGCCTCGCCCTCGACCTGTCCCGGCCGCACGAGATCGCCGGGGCGCTGAGCGATGTCGGGTGGGTCGACCACCTGGTCCTCGTCGGGATCTCCCGCGACCACAACAGCGTCACCGAGTACGACATCGACGCGGCCACCCGCCTGGTCACGCTCAAGCTCGTCGGCTACACGGAGGTCGTGCACACGCTGCGGCCGAGGCTCCACGACGACAGTGCCATCGTGCTGTTCGGCGGACAGGCCAAGGAGCGCCCCTACCCGGGCGCGACCACGGTGGCCACCATCAACGCGGGCGTCACCGGCCTCGTGCGCACCCTCGCCACCGAGCTCGCCCCGATCCGCGTCAACGCCGTGCACCCGGGCGTCGTCGGCGACAGCCCCTTCTGGTCGGGCAAGCCGCTCGACGCCCTGGTCGAGAGGACGCCGACGGGCCGACTGGCCACCATGGGGGACGTGGTGGACGCCGTGGACTTCCTCCTCCGTAACCGCTCGGTCAACGGGGTCGACCTGAGCGTGGACGGCGGGTGGCTGCTGCGATGACGGCGCGCGTGGCGGTCGTCAGGAGGGGCTGAGCTCAGCGAATTCTTGCGAGGAGCGCCGGAGCTTCAACCCCGGGAGGAATCGCATCCTCGTGGCTGCGGCGCGGGGACCGATGGGGTGCCGCCCTCGCTCCGACTCAGGTCGCTGGATTCCGGTGGCTCTGGTCACCATGCGTTGATGACCGGCGCGTTGGGTTCGTGCTGCCGCCAGGCCTCGTTGAGGCGCGCGAGCCGGTTCGCGGCGGCGACGCCGCGCAGGGACGCGACTTTGCCGTCGCTGACCTCGAACGCCACGGCGCCCACGACCCGGTCGTCGACCACGGCGAGTACGGCCGGGGAGCCGTTGACCAGCGCGATATGCATCGCGGGCGAGCCGCCGGCCAGCCGCCGCTTCGCCGGAGTGGGCTTGAAGCCGGCCCGTACGTAGGAGGCGACCCGCTCGCGCGTCTTGTACCGCAACAGCCGCTTGGCCAGTCCGGCGCCGTCCGAGACCATCGTCACGTCGTCGGTGAGCAGCGCCACCAGCCGTTCGGTGCGCCCCGACGTGGCGGCGGCGAGGAACTCCTCGACGACCCGGCGCGCGGACGCGGGGTCCACCTCGTCGCCGCCGCGGCGCTCGGCGGCGACCCGGCGTCGGGCCCGGTGGACATGCTGCTGGCTCGCGGACTCGGTGATGTCGAGGATCCCGGCGATCTCGGCGTGGGGGTACGAGAAGGCCTCGCGCAGGACGTAAGCGGCCCGCTCGACCGGCGAAAGGCGCTCCATGAGGGTCAGTACGGCCAAGGACACCGATTCGCGCTGCTCGAAGGTGTCGGCAGGGCCGAGCATCGGGTCGCCCTCGAGGAGTGGCTCGGGCAGCCAGTCTCCGACAGCTCGCTCGTGGCGCGCCTGCGCCGAGCGGAGCCGGTCGAGGCAGAGATTGGTGACGACCTTGGTCAGCCACGCCTCCGGCACCTCGATACGTTCCCGGTCCGCGGCCTGCCAGCGCAGGAACGCGTCCTGCACGGCGTCCTCGGCGTCGGCGGCCGAGCCGAGCAGACGGTACGCGAGCGAGGCCAGCCGGCCCCGGCTGGCCTCGAATCGATCGATGGCGACGCTGTCCATGCGGAACAGCCTATGCGGCGACCCTCACACCGGACCGGTCAGACGCGGTGGCCAGGCGGCGCTTGCGCTTCGGCATGCCGAAGGTCGGGTGGGCGATGCCCCACCCGGCCGTCTTGAGCACGCCCGACTTGAGCCGCGCGGCAGCCTTGCCGCCCAGGTACCAGGACTTCGACCGGACGTCCCCGTCCACCATCTGGAAGATCGCGTCCCGCCGCCCGAGGCTGATGTGGTTGCCGTGGTACTTCAGTCCGGTGGTCGGGACCTCGCTGCCCGTCAGGCGCGCGATGATCGCGGCGGTCGCCTGCATGTTGGTGTAGCCGGCCGAGGCGCAGGACATCGGCAGCGGCCGGCCGTTCTCGCCGATCGCGTAGGCGCAGTCACCGGCGGCGTAGACGTCCGGGTGCGAGACCGAGCGCATGGTGCGGTCGACGACGATCTGGCCGGTCTCGGCGACCTCCAGGCCGCTGGCGGCCGCGATGGGGTGCACGGCGAACCCGGCCGACCACACGGTCACGTCGGCCGGGATGGACGTACCGTCGGCGGCGATCGCCCGTGTCGGCTCGACGGCTTCGATGCCGGTGTGCTCGTGGACGGTGACGCCGAGCCGGTCGAAGGCCAGGCGCAGGTGACGGCGGGCCTTCGGGGAGAGCCAGGCGCCCAGCTCGCCGCGGGCGGCGAGCGCGACCGAGAGGTCGGGCCGGGACTCGGCGAACTCGGTGGCGGTCTCGATGCCGGTCAGCCCCTCACCGACGACCAGCACGGTGCCGCCCTCGCCCAGGCCGGCCAGGCGCTCGCGCAGACGCAGCGCCGAGGACCGGCCGGTCACATCGAAGGCGTACTCGGCCACGCCGGGGACGCCATGGTGGGCGACGGAGCTGCCGAGCGCGTAGAGAAGTGTGTCGTACGCGAGCTCGCCGTCGCCGTCCTCGCCGGTCACGGCAACGGTCCTGTGCTCGGGGTCGACGCCGGTGACGCGCGCCAGGCGCAGTCGTACCCCGGTGCCCGCGAATATGTCGGCGAGCTTGCGGAACGCGAGGTCCTGGCCGATCGCGAGCTGGTGGAGCCGCATCCGCTCGACGAAGTCGGGCACGGCGTTGACGACGGTGATCTCGGTGTCGGCGGGGGAGAGCCGGCGGGCCAGGTTTCCGGCGGCGAAGGCCCCGGCGTATCCGGCCCCGAGTACGACGATGCGGTGCTTCATGGCGATGCTCCTGTCTCGTTGGCGTGCCCCTTGAACGAGACGGCGCCCCGATTGCTGACAGGAGCTGGGTGTGACGCGGGTCACCAAACCAGGGCGAGCGGCTGAGCCCGTTGCCCACCCGGCCTTCGAGGCCTTCAGTCCTTGTCCTCCGCGCGTTCCTCCGCGCGCCGCAGAACGTCCTCCACGATCTTCTTGTCGAGCGCGGCCCGCACCAACGCGGCTGCCAGCACGGCCGGTTCGGTGTGACCGGCGAGCTTCACCAGATGGTCCGGCTTCTTGGGCAGCCCGAGCCGCTCCGCGCCCTGGAGCGCCTTCGCGTCGAGCCAGGGCGCGGCCTCGGGCCAGACCAGCTGCACCTCCCGCAGGAAGATGTCCACGCCGGCCGGTCCGAGAGCAGGTATTTCCCGCAGCAGAGAACGCAGTTGGTCGAGATCGCCGTCCGCCTCGTCGCGCATACGCCGCAGATCGCCGCCCCAACGGTCCAGCAGCAGCTCGGCGCCTTCACCGAGCATCGTCGCCGTGCGCTCGTCGTAGCGCCGATAGCCGCCCTCGCCCAGCGCGTCGACCCGCTGCTGCCAGCTCGCGTCGGCCATCCGGCGCGGATCGCGCATCCCCGCCTCGTACAGGGCGCGGGTGGCCGCGAGGGCGACGGAACCGCGGATCCGCGCGCTGAGGAGACAGGCCATGACCAGGGTGCGGTACAGCGGCTGCGGTGTGTTCCGCAGCTTGATGCCCGCCTCTTCGGCGAACGTACGGCCGTGTTCGGCGACCAGCGTCTCGATGATCCGGCTGTCCCGGCCGGCCATGACTACGGCCTGAGCGGGTCGTGGCCGAGCGTCATCAGCCGGTGACGGCGCTCGGTCTGCTGGGCAGTGGGTTCCTGGGCCGTGGGCTCCTGCGCAGGCTCCGTCTGGGCCTCGACCGTGTCCACGACCTCGTACATCACGCCGATGTCGTCCTCGGTGAGGTCCGTACGGCGCTTCTGGAGGATCGCCAGGACATGCTGACCGGTGGGCGAACCCGCGTGCTCCGGCAGCGGTTCGGTCTCCTCGTCGGCGTCACTGACCTTCAGCCAGGCGGCCAGTTCCTGCGAGGTCATGTTCACCACGCGGTGGAACTCGTCCCACAGCGCCTCGAGTTCGAGAGCGTCGGCCATGACGTACTCCCTCCGTTCCGGCGCCCTCCGCTCTGGCGCCTTGCGGTTGTCAGTCGCGGGGCCAGTTCTCGGCCTGGAACATCCAGCGGTGCTTCTCGAGTTCGGCCGTGAGCGAGATCAACAGGTCCTGGGTGACGCGATCGGCTTCGTCGGTCGCGTTGATCCGCTCGCGGAGCTGCCCGATGGTCGTGTCCAGGGACTCGATGAGCAGGCCGACGACCTCGGTGTCCTGCACCCAGCCTTCCTTCGGGCTCTGGTGGGCGCAGGTCGCGGCGATGGTCTCGGGCCGGCCGTCCGGCGGGATGCCGAGTGCCGCGGCGCGTTCGGCCACGGTGTCGGCGTACGAACGTGCCGTGGCGACGACCTCGTCGAGCTGGAAGTGAATCGTGCGGAATCGTGGGCCCACGATGTTCCAGTGGACCTGTTTGCCGATGAGTGACAGCCCCAGCAGGTCCACCAGGGTGCCCTGCAGGGCATCCGCGACCACCTGACGTGCGGGGTCGGGAAGGGTGCTCTTCACCACAGTCATGACGCGCCTTTCCTTGTGGTTTCGCGGCTTCTGATTTCGCGGATTGTGGCTTCGGGGTTCATGGTTTCGGGGCTTGTGGCCTGACGTCGGACAAGTCGAAGCAGCGCCGCGCGTTCCTCCTCACAGGTTCCGCCCCACACACCCGAGGTCTGTCCGGTGTCGAGCGCCCAGACGAGGCACTGGTAGGACACCGGGCAGCGGGCACAAACTTCCTTGGCGGCCTCGACATCCTGCAGGGCCGGGCCGGTCGTGCCCACGGGGAAGAACAGTTCCGGGTCCTCATCCGCGCAGGCTGCACTGCGCAACCACTCCATGCGGGCGCGAGTATCCAAGGCGGATCAACGGAAACCCGCGTCTTTCAGGCCCGTCTTCCGGCGCGCGGTTCGGTCAGTTCCCGAGTATGCGGTCCACGAAGCCGGTCACGTCCGCGAGGACAGCGGCCTTGTCCGTCTCGTTGAACACCTCGTGCTGTGCGCTCGGGTAGACGCGCTCGGTCCAGTCGGCTCCGCGCAGTTCCTCGACGCCCGCGCGGCTGGCGGGCAGTGGCACGATCCGGTCGTCGTCGCCGTGCAGCCACAGCAGTGGGAGTGAGCCCACGCTGCCGCTCTTGGAGATGGTCTCCAGCGTGCGGACGAAGGCCTCCAGCGTCGGGCGCTTGAACGGGCCGTGCCAGACGAGGGGATCCGCCGCGTACGCCTCGCCCACCGACGGGTCGCGCGACAATGTCGTCGGGTCGATGGGGACCTCGGGGATCGGGTCGTGCGCCAGCAGCTGCCGGGCAACGTTCCAGTCACCGATCACCGGCCCGGACAGCACCAGCGCGGCCAGACCGTCGCCGTACCGCTGTGCGTACCGCGCCGCGATCAGTCCGCCCATGGAGTGGCCGATCAGCACGACGGGCACCCCGGGGTGCGCGGCGCGGGCCAGCCGCTCCACCGCGTGGACGTCGGTCACCACGTCCTCGAAGTCCTCGATCAGCACCCGCTCGCCCGCCGACTTCCCGTGGCCCATGTGGTCTGGCCCGAACACCGCGGCGCCATGCCCGTTCAGTACGTCCGCCACGTACTCGTACCGGCCGATGTGCTCCCCGTAGCCATGGACCAGGAGCGCGACGTACCGCGGCCGCTCCCGTGGCCACTCGCGTGCGGTGATACCGCCCCTGGTGCCGGTGAGGGTGTGCTCGCGGGAGTCGGCCATGGCTCGCTCCTCCATCGACGTCGGCGAAGGTTCCGGAGGATCTTCCCAGGGAGCGGGGCGGCGGTCCACAGTGCGATACCAGCGGCGTTCTCTCGCGTTGGGTCCCGTACGGGCAAGGGGCCAACTGGCGAGACGGTCCTGACATGGTGAGATGGCTGCGCATAGCATCGGTTCCCGCATGAACACGATGACGCTCTGGCACATCTCCGTCTGGGAGTTCGCCGCCCTCGCCGCCGCGGCCATGCTCGTCGGCTTCTCGAAGACCGCCGTGAGCGGGGCCAACACGGTCAGCCTCGCGATCTTCGCCGCCGTCCTGCCCGCCCGCGCCTCGACCGGCGTCCTGCTGCCCATACTCATCGTCGGGGACATACTCGCCGTGCTCACTTACCGGCGGCACGCGCACTGGCCCACGCTGTGGCGGCTCTTCCCGGCGGTGGCGGGCGGCGTGGTCGTCGGCACGGTGTTCCTGATGTGGGCGGACGACCAGATCGTACGGATGTCGATCGGCGCGATTCTGCTGCTGATGGCCGGGGTCACGGTGTGGCGCCGCCGGAAGGCCACGGCGGAGGAGGAGCCGGAGGAGGTGACCTCGCGAGCGGGCCGGATCAAGGCGCGTTCGTACGGTGTGCTCGGCGGCTTCACGACGATGGTCGCCAATGCGGGCGGCCCGGTGATGTCGATGTATCTCCTCTCCGCGGGCTTCCGCAAGCTCGGCTTCCTGGGGACCTCGGCCTTCTTCTTCCTGATCGTCAACGTGTCCAAGGTGCCCTTCAGCGTGGGCCTCGGCCTGATCGACGGCCGCTCGCTGCTGCTGGACGCCGCCCTCGCCGCCTTCGTCGTCCCGGGTGCCGTGATCGGCAAGCTCGCCGTGGACCGCATCAACCAGCGGCTCTTCGAGCGGTTGGTGATCGCGGCGACGGTGGTGGGCGGGGCGCAGCTGCTGCTTCGCTGAGCCGGGCGCTTTGCTGATTCCTGTGGCCTTGATTCCTGCGGCCGTACGCTCGACGCCATGTCCCTGTATGGCGATGACGAGGTCCATGTCCTGGTCCTGGGCGGCACGGCCGAGGCCCGAGAACTCGCCGCGGCCCTCGCCGCCCGGCCCGGCGTGCGCGTGACCACCTCGCTCGCGGGCCGGGTGTCCCGGCCGGGGGCGCTCGAAGGGGACGTACGCGTCGGGGGATTCGGCGGGGCGGAAGGGCTCGCCCGGTGGTTGCGCACGGAGCGCGTGGACGCACTCGTCGACGCCACGCATCCCTTCGCCTCGGGCATCACGGCGAACGCGGTGCGGGCCGCGACGGTCGTGGGCGTCCCGGCCGTAGTCCTGCGCCGCCCCGGCTGGCAGGCAGGGCCCGGCGACCGCTGGCACTCGACGACCTCACTCGCCGAAGCCGCCGAGTTGCTCCCGTCGCTGGGCCGCCGCGTCTTCCTGACGACGGGCCGACTGGGCCTGGCAGCCTTTGCCCCGCTCTGTGAACTCCACTTCCTCGTACGCTCGGTGGAGCCCCCCGAGCCGCCGCTGCCGCCCCATACGGAAGTCCTGCTGGCCCGCGGCCCGTTCACGCTGGAGGACGAGACGGCCCTCCTGCGTGAGCACGCCATCGACGTCCTGGTGACGAAGGACAGCGGCGGCGCCTCGACGTCAGCCAAGCTGACGGCCGCCCGCGCCCTCGCCGTCCCGGTCGTGGTGGTACGCCGCCCTCCGCTGCCGGAGGGGGTGGTGCCTGCCGCCGATGTCGCCGAGGTGCTGGCTTGGCTTGAGGGCGGCCTTTCAGGGACGGGGTCCTGATGGGGTGCCGGTGCGGTGAGTTGTTGCCAGCTGAGCCTGCGTGTGGGTCTGGGGCGAGCCCAGGGATGCGGGGCCACGTGGCGGGGCCCGGTGCAACGGCCCCGCCCTACCCCCGCGACCGCCTGCGCAGCAAATACGTGTCCATGATCCAGCCCTTGCGCTCGCGAGCCTCCGCCCGGAGTGCCGTGATGCGAGGTGCCGTGTCCGCGAGCGGGCCCGAAGCGAGGATCTCGTCCGGGGTGCCTATATAGGCACCCCAGTAGATGTCGATGTCCTGGTCGGCGTACCGCTGGAAGGCCTGGTGGGCGTCGAGCATGACGACGACGTCGTCGACGCCCTCGGGGAAACCTTCCGCAAGGCGTCGGCCCGTCGTGATCTGCACCGGTCCGGCGACACGGTTGAGGCCCGTGCGATGGCGGGCGACAAGGGCGGAGACGCTGCTGATGCCGGGCACGACGTCGTAGTCGAAGGTCACCGCGCCCCGCTCGAGAATCTCCTCCAGGATCCCGAGCGTGCTGTCGTACAACGCGGGATCACCCCACACCAGGAACGCCCCGCTCTCCTCCTCGCCCAACTCCTCGGCGATCAGCCGCTCGTAGATGTCGGCGCGGGCCCTGCGCCAGTCCCCGACCGCGGGGGAGTAGCCCGCACCACCGGCGGCCCGGTCCCGCTCCGGATCGCGGGCCTCCACCAGCCGGTACGCCCCGCCTGGTATGTGCGCGTCGAGAATGTCACGGCGCAGCTGGACGAGGTCCGACTTCACCTCGCCCTTGTCCAGGATGAAGAACACGTCCGTGCTCCTCAGCGCCCTGACCGCCTGAAGGGTCAACTGGTCGGGGTCGCCCGCCCCAATGCCGATGACATGAATCTTTCGCACACCCCGAGTCTGCCCCACGCCACTGACATTCGGATCACCGCACCTGATCAGAACAGTCGGCAGGCCCTCAACCCCACGCCCTACGCCTTGCTCCCACGCAGCCGAGGAGCCCACGCCCTCGCGTCCACCGCGACCTCGTCCCGCTCCACGACCCCAGCCAACTCCCTTGCCCAGGCGGCGAGTTCCGGCAGATCCATCCCGTACGGCTGCTCCATCCCGGCCTCCGCCCCCCACTCCTCGACCGCCCCGGCCCCCCGCCGCAACAGCCGCGCCCCGCCCGTGAGATTCCCGCGAGCCGCATGCGTGAGCCCCACCGCGAGCTGGGCCAGTCCGCGCCACAGGGCCCGTTCCTCCTCCGGCCCCGACTTCCAGGCGTCCTCGAAGACTTCGTGCGCATGGAACGGCTTCCCCGCCTCCAACAGCGCCTGCGCCTCGTCGACGGTCTCCTCAGGTGTGCGTACGACCCCTTCAGGCTGCCGCTCCACCCCGTCGGCCCCGTACGGAAGCGGCCGCCCGAGCCCGTCCCGCGGCCGAGCGCTGCGAGCCCGTCCCTCGGCGTCCCGATCCCGCCCGTCGTCAGAAGTACTACTCATACGCCGATTGTCCCCTGCCCCACGCCCCCTTCGGAGCACACCGCAGCGTGAGGTAAAGTGCTCTTCGCGCGATCACGCGGTTCACCGCGGCGGTCGCATCGGGACGTGGCGCAGCTTGGTAGCGCACTTGACTGGGGGTCAAGGGGTCGCAGGTTCAAATCCTGTCGTCCCGACAGTGTTCACCAGCGGGTCTGCCGGAAACGGCAGGCCCGCTGGACGCGTTCGTGTGACACGTGATGGCAACCGAGAGCCGCTCGGCGGCCGGTCTCAGGCCGCCCGGTCTGCTGACACCGAGGCGCTCTGGTGGTGTTTGCGGTCGGCGCGTGTCAGGGTCTTGTCGATGGCGGCGACGGCATCGCGGGCGGCGTGGGGGAGCAGGTGACCGTACAGGTTGACGGTTGTGGACAGCAGCCCGTCCCCCACGACTATGTGCAGGCAGTTGCACTGCTACGTCACCGCAGAACCCGGGCCATCAAACCCGGCTGCTCGCCCGCCCCCGCTTCCACCTTGCCTTCCCCATGTCACGCAGGTTCGGCCGTCGTGCCGCGCAGGACGAGGCGTGGGGTGAGGACGACCTCGCGGGGTTCGGTGCGGTCCTGGTCGAGGCGCTGGACCGCGGCGGTCACCGCGTGCCGGGCCTGTTCCTGGGCGTTCTGGCTGACGGTGGTCAGGTTGAAGCAGCTCAGCCGGGAGAGGGTGTCGTCGTCGTAGCCGACGACGGAGACCTGGCCCGGGACTGCGACGCCGGCACGGGCCAGGGCGGCCAGCACTCCGATGGCGGACTGGTCGTTGAACGCGACGACCGCGGTGGGTAGTTGAGGGTCGTGGAGGAGGTGGCGGGCGGCGTGCTCGCCGGCCGCCTCGGTCTGGTCTCCGGTGAGAACCCGGATGTGCTCGCCCAGTCCGTGGCGGCGCATGGCGGTGCGGTAGCCGCGGCGCCGGTCTGTGGCGATGACGCCCTTGCCGCCGTCGACGTAGACGATCTCGCGGTGGCCGAAACCGACGAGATGGTCGATGATCTGGCCCACGCCGTCGTCGTCCGCGGTGCGTACGACGTCCAGGGCGACGTCGGCGATGCGGCGGCCGACGGCGATGACGGGGGCCTTGTTGTCGAGGGCGGCGAGCGTGCCGGCGGGCGAGGTCGGACCGAGCAGGATCAGTGCTTCGCTGCGGAAGGCCAGCAGTGTCTCCACCGCGGTCTGTTCGTCGCGGGTGCGGGTGAGCGTGCTCAGGACGAGGTCGTAGCCCACCTCCTCGGCCGTGGTGTGCAGGTGCTCGACCAGTTCGGCGTGGAACGGGCTGCGAATGTCGACCACGACACCGAGCAGTCGGCTGCGCCTGCTGGCCAGCGTGCTGGCGGTGCGGTCCACCTGGTAGCCGAGGTCGGCAGCCGCCTTGAGGACACGCTGCCGGGTCCGCTCGCTGGGGCCGGATACGCCGCGCAGCACCAGGGACACCGACGCCGTGGAGACGCCCACATGCGCGGCCACGTCCTCCAACCGCGGGCGCTTGTGCCCGCTGTTGCGATGACGCATGAAACCACTGTTGTCCACTTGTACCTCCGCGCGGCAAATCTCCTCGTGCAACGCCCTTGACACGATCGTGAAACAAGGCTGATAGTACCAGGACTTAAAGCGCTTTAACTGTCCTGCTGCTCCAACGAAATCAGCCAGTGAGCGCGAGGCCCTACAACGGCCTCGGCACCTGGACATCGGCCTCCTCGCTCCACCACCTGCTCCCGAGGCCTTGATCGCCACTCCTCTCCAGCGGCCCACCCGAAATCCTCGGATTCCCCTCTCCCCTCCATGCACAGTGAGGTGCACGCCCATGACCCGCACACCGCTTCCCCGCTCCCGCAGAATCGTCCCCGCAGTGGCCATGGCCGCCGCGGCCGCCCTGACCCTCGCGGGCTGTTCCAGCAGCTCGGGCGGGAAAGAGGCCGAGGAGAGCGCTGGCAACGTCTCCGCCGGCAAGGCCTCCACACCGCGCATGACGATCGCGATGGTCACCCACGCGCCCTCCGGCGACACCTTCTGGGACATCATCCGCAAGGGCGCCCAGGCCGCCGCCGCCAAGGACAACGTCAAGCTCATCTACTCCAACGACGAGAACGCCGCCAACCAGGCCAACCTCGTGCAGAACGCGATCGACCAGAAGGTCGACGGCATCGCGGTCACCCTGGCCAAGCCGGACGCCCTGAAGAACGTGGTGGCCAAGGCGGTGAAGGCGGGCATCCCGGTGGTCGGCTTCAACTCCGGAATGGACCAGTGGAAGGCACAGAACCTGCTGTCGTTCTTCGGCCAGGACGAGGGAGTCGCCGGTGAGGCCTTCGGTGAGAAGCTGAACGAGACCGGCGCGAAGAAGGCCATCTGTGTGGTCCAGGTCCAAGGACACGTGGGCCTGGAGGCACGCTGTGCCGGGGTGAAGAAGACCTTCAAGGGCAAGACGGAGAACCTGTACGTCAACGGCAATGACATGCCGTCCGTGAAGTCGACCATCACCGCCAAGCTCAAGCAGGACAGCTCCATCGACCAGGTGGTCACGCTCGGCGCCCCGTTCGCGCTGACGGCCGTACAGTCCGCCTCCGACGCGGGCAGCGAGGCGAAGGTCGCCACCTTCGACCTCAACAAGGATCTCACCGGCGCCATCGAGAAGGGTGACATCGAGTTCGCCGTCGACCAGCAGCCCTACCTCCAGGGCTACCTGTCGATCGACTCCCTGTGGCTCTACAAGAACAACGGCAACTTCCCTGGCGGCGGCGAGCAGCCGGTGCTGACCGGTCCGGCCTTCGTCGACACGTCCAACGTCGAGGCCGTCGCCGAGTTCGCCGCGAAGGGCACCCGGTGATGAGCATGACCCAACAGGCTGCGCCGGCGGTGGACACACCGCCGGCTCCCGGCCCGAAGGAGGTCGACGGCCGGACCGCGCAACGTCCCCTGGCCGTACGGCTGTTGGCCCGCCCCGAGGTGGGTGTCTTCCTCGGCGCCGTCGCGGTGTTCGTGTTCTTCCTCGTCGCGGCGCCGCCGGTGCGCGACGGCAGCTCGATGGCCAACATCCTCTACCAGTCGTCGACGATCGGGATCATGGCCCTGCCGGTGGCCCTGCTGATGATCGGCGGAGAGTTCGACCTGTCGTCCGGCGTCGCGGTGATCACCTCGGCGCTCACCGCGGCCATGCTCAGCTTCCAGCTGACCGCGAACGTCTGGGTGGGGGTGATCGCCGCGCTCCTGGTGTCGCTGGGGATCGGCTTCTTCAACGGCTGGCTGCTGGTCAAGACCGGGCTCCCCAGCTTCCTGGTCACCCTCGGCACGTTCTTGATCCTGCAAGGCGTCAACCTCGCCGTGACCAAGCTGATCACCGGCAATGTCGCAACCGACGGCATCAGCGACATGGACGGCTTCGACCAGGCCAAGGCACTCTTCTCCTCGACTTTCGACGTCGGCGGCGTCGAGGTGAAGATCACGGTGGTGTGGTGGCTGGCCTTCGCCGCCCTCGCCACCTGGCTGCTGCTGCGCACCAAGTACGGCAACTGGATCTTCGCCGTCGGCGGCAACAAGTTCAGCGCCCGCGCGGTCGGCGTGCCGGTGACCTTCACCAAGATCGCGCTCTTCATGGGTGTGGGCTTCGGTGCCTGGTTCGTCCCCAAGACGACACCCTCACCAAGGACACGGAAGCCCCGGACAACGCCCCGGTCGTCGAACTGAAGGCCGCGGGCAAGGCGTACGGCAACATCCGCGCCCTGCACGGGGTGAGCCTGGCCGTCCACCCGGGCAAGGTCACCTGCGTGCTCGGCGACAACGGTGCCGGCAAGTCCACGCTGATCAAGATCATCTCCGGGCTGCACCAGCACACCGAGGGGGAGTTCCTCGTCGACGGCGAACCGGTGCGCTTCTCCACTCCGCGCGAGGCGCTCGACAAGGGCATCGCCACGGTTTACCAGGACCTCGCCGTCGTCCCGCTGATGCCGGTGTGGCGGAACTTCTTCCTCGGCTC